>DATNIW010000094.1:0-47268 GCA_035604215.1 Fibrobacteria bacterium | reverse complement strand
GCCTGTTCGTATTCCAGGAGCATCCGACCCGCCTCCACCGGAGAGAGTTCGGCGAGTCGCCCCTTCCACCGCGACGCGAATTCGCGCGCGAGTTCCAACGCCTGCTTGGAATCCCGGGCCAGGGCGGGGTCGTCTGGCCCGCGATACAGGGAAGTCAGGTCCCACCGGACCTCCCGGGCGGAATTCTGGGCGGTCTGCGTATCCAATCCGTTTTCCAACATATGGGGGAGCAAGCTACTCAAACGGATCGGTGATGGGTCGAGTGGCCGAATCTTCCGGTCGCCGAAGTTTCTTGCATGCCGAACTTCGGCTTGGTATGTTCAGGTTCGCACCGGACAGGTCCATTCCGGATTGACGCTCTTTCGTTCCCTGTCCATCCATCGCTCCCAAAGAGGAATCCATGCAGAAGCTTCGAATCCTTCCCCTCGCGGCCCTTTCCCTGTCCGTCGGCCTGATGAGCGCCTGCGACAGCACAAGCAGCAACTCCAGCCCTACAATCACCAACCTGTACTTGGGTGACGGCACGGCTACCGTCACACTGACCGCCGGCCAAGGTTCAACGGGTATCCACGCTACCGTTTCCGGTTCTGCGGGATTCACCGTAACCTTCACCGTGATGGATGCGAACGGAAGCGATGTGACGACCAATTTCACACCCAGCTTCACCCAGCCCGGGAGTTCAGCCACCAGCTGGAGCGCGTTCAATGACGGAAACGCCTCCTTGACCGCCAAGTCCACCGCAGCCAACGGCACCTATACACTGATCTTGACGGCCGCCAATGGCGGGGCCTCTTCCGTCGCCAAGACCAGTTTCAATGTCACAGGTGGCACCAACGGCGGCGGTGGCGGGAGCCTTACCGAATACACAAACGGAATGATCTACAATCGCTTCGGTACGGGCATCGGCGCCTGGAGCCTGACCGGTGATACCGCGGTTCCGGCGAGCAGCTCCGATCCCAAGGATTTGCGGGATGCGCTCACAAGTGCCACCACCGGAGTCTTCGATGGATCGCTTACTTCCCCGGACGGCGCGATGTTCGTTCAGAGCAACTTGTTCAACTACTCGAGTGCCACCACCCAATCGATCCAATCGGCATACGCAGCCGGAACTCCATCGGCCTCGATCGACGCCCCGTCGGTTGGAGACATCTATCTGATCAAACTGGCCAGCGGCAATTACGCGGTCCTGAAAGTCACCGCAATCGTTCCTGGATCGACCACGGTTGGAGTCAACACTGGTTCGATTTCCTTCACCTACAAGATGTAAGACAAAGGTTTTTCCTGGGGATTCACCCCCGTCGCTCACCGAGCGGCGGGGGTTTTCATTTTCTGTCCCACACCCGGCGCGGCGGATGCCGGGGAGTCGGGATCAGGCCGGGACCTTGTCCAGTTCTTCCAGGCGGTCCACGAAGAGGACCACGCGGTCCAGGCTCACGATCTCCAGGAGATGGTGCACGGAGCTGGAGGCCCCCACCAGGACCAGGGTCTTGCCCCGCTTTTCCAGATCCTGCTGCACCTGGGCCAGAACGCCGATCCCGCTGGATCCGATGTAGGCGAGGTCCGAAAGGTCCAGCGCGAGCCGGAGATCCTTTCCGGCGAGACGGTCGAACAGCACGGCGCGGAGAGTCGCGGCATCGGCGTAGGTCTGGATTTCGCCCATCAGGCTCAGGATGCTCCAGGGTCCGACTTGGCGGAAGGTCAGTGTTGCCATGGCATCAATGTCGCACCTCCCGCCCCGGCGTGCAACCCCTGCACCGATGGAGAGCGCGCCACCGACACCGACCGGCACCCTCGCCCACGCATTGACCGATCGATGTCCGTCGTTTACTGTTCTAGGCATGCAGCTGGAATCCGGCCATCTGACCGGCACCCTGAACGCGGAAATCCTCGTCGGAGACCAGGACGACCTTCCCGAGGTCGAGTCCGCCTACTTGGGATCGGAATTCGCCGATCTCCTGGAGCTGGACCTGTTCAACGTCCTTCTGGTGACCAACCAGGATTCGCCCGAGGTCCTGCGCATCTGCGGCGACACCGATGTGGTGGCCATCCTCTACACCAACGGGCAGAAGCCAAAGGCGGCGGATACGAGGAAAGCGGCGGAGATGGGCATCTTCATCTTCTCCACACCGCTGCATCTCAAGGCGATCCACGCGATCCTGAAGAAGGATCTCCCCCAAATCGCCATCAAGGACGCGACATAGCGGGAGTTCCCCGGAGGCCTTTTCCATCTTTGGTTCCATGGCGCCTCCCAAACGCACGTTCCGGGGCCTTCGCATCCTCCCAGTGGTCCGGTGTCTGCTGTTCTCGACCGGATTTGCGATCGGTGCGGTACCGCTTTCCCAGGGCGAGGCTTGGGACGGAGCTGGACTGGGCGGCACCCTCACGGCCGGCCCCACATGGAAGAGCGACGAGGGTTTGACGCCCAACCACGTGGGTTCCCAGCTCTGGTACCACTACCAGCCGAATCTCGTGGGGAGCATGGGCATCGAGATGTCCGACTGGGCTTTTTCGCGCACCAAGGGGCTGTTCACCACGCAATACGTGGGGGCTCTCTCATGGATCCCGCTCTCCAGCTCGCAGCAGATCATGAACGTGGCGTTGCGCTTCGGTGGCGAGAGCGTGTCCACGACGCTCGACACCGCCTCCCATGCCTTGCCGCTGACCGACCAAGGCTGGGATTGGCAGATCGGATTGCGGGTCGGTGGGGGATGGGGCGGAAGGGACCTTGGCGGATGGGTCTCCACCGGTCCCGTCGGCTATTGGCGGGTGTCCGGCGCGGCGTCAGGTTGGACACTGGCGCAGGAAACGGAATTGGGCCTGCTGGTGAACCTGCAGAAGCTCTGGAACGGTTCATCCAGCTACACAAGGTCCTGGGACGTCGCCATCCGCATACCTATGGTGTACCAGCCCAGGGCCCCGACCTTCACCCGCCAAGGCGTGGAGAAGCAGTCGGAATGGAGCATCGGGCTCCAGATCGGCCCCACGGTGCTGTTCTAGAGACCCAGGGCCGCTCTGCGCATCGGACTTCGACGAATTGATTCTCCGTACCCACCTCATCCCGCCGACTCCGTCGGCACCCCTCTCCAACAGGTGGAGAGGGGGCTTGGGGGGTGAGGTGAGCCGCTCTCAGAGGGCGGCCAGAACCTCTTCCACATGGCCCTTCACGGAGACGGGGGACCAGACCTTCGCGACCATCCCTTCGGGGTCGATCAGGAAGGTGGACCGGACGATTCCCATGAATTCCCGACCCATGAACTTCTTGAGCTGCCACACTCCGTAGAGCTTGCAGACATCGGCGTCCGCGTCCACCAGGAGCGGGAAGGGGAGCGACTTCTTCTCGCGGAAGGTCCGGTGGCTCTTGGCGGAATCGCGGGAAACCCCGAGCACGACGGCACCCTTTGCGACGATGCGACGGAAATTGTCTCGAAAGTCGCAGGCCTCCACGGTGCACCCCGGCGTGGCGTCCTTGGGATAGAAGTAGAGCACCACCTGCTTTCCGCGCAGGGACGCGAGTTCGACAGGTGCTTCGTCCTGGTCGGGTAGATGGAACGACGGGGCGATGGATCCTGCTTCAACGGCCATGCGGAGCTCCTTCGGAAAGCACGTGCGCCAAGGCGTCGTGCGGTGGAATGTCCAAAGCGGCGGACAGGAGGAAGGCGGCCTGGGCGCGGATCGCCGGCCAGAGGGGGGAACCGGTGTCGCGCACCAGGTCCGGCCATGCTTCCAAACGCGAGAGGAGCAGGACGGAGGCGTCGAGTGGAATTCCGCCGGCCTGGGCATGGGCGGTCTCCACGACCTCGGACGCGGCGCAGGTGGCGACGGGCGTGGGCTTCTCCCCGAGATTCAGATCGCAGGTGCCGTGGTGGCCTTGGACTGCCACCCCACGCGCCGAACCCAGACGGGAGAGGACCTGGGCCAGCCGGTGGAAGAAATTCCCGTGGGAGATCCCGACCACGGCGGGGGCGCTCGGGAGCGGCGAAATCACCTTTTCCAGGGTGTTGAGGATGGTGCGGAATCCGAGTTCCGCGCGGATCGGGGAAAGACCGGCCCAGGCAGGAACCATCTCGCGCACGGCCACCATCGGACACCTGCCTTCGGCGAGCCACGGGTCGGCCTCCAGCGCCGACAGGGTCGCCTCGACCGCCCCCACCTCGCGGAAGAGACTGGGCGGTTCCCAGACCACCACGGGTTGCGCGAGTCCGGTCCTGCGCAGGTAGGCGGCGGCCAGGATCGAAAGCACCCCTCCCTTGCGAGGGGTGTCGAAGGCGATGTTCACGACCAGCGGGATGGACTCCGCGGGAAGGGTGGTGGGAACCTGGAACGACGCGACACCCAAGGCCGCTCCCACGAGTTCGTCGGCCGTCGTTTCCTTGATGCGAAGCGCCTGGAGGAACGCTCCGGTCTGGCTCTGGGTGAATTCCCCGCCAAGCAGGCGTGCCATCGCCTCCCGTGCCTGTTCGATGGAAAGGTCCTTGGCGAGGGTCTTTCCCCGACCCACGTGCTTGACCAGAGTCTGGACGGGATTCTTCGTCATGGTGTTGTGTGGGACGAAACTAGAACCTGCGCCCTCGTGCAGGAATCTTCCTGCGAAGCACCATCAATTGATTAAAGGACCTTGTGATTTCTTTTTGGCACGGGTCTTGATTCTCCCCGATAGCCATGAAAATTCCCGTCCTCCTCCGCTCCAACAAGCCCCTCTCCACCCTCTTCGCCTGCGCACTCCTGCAAGGCTGCCTGTCCGACGGATCGAATTCCACGGACTCGGGCACCCCCTCGACGGGCTCCGTGGAGGTCCAGGTCTCCCCGCTTCCGACCTCGTCCCCGTCCGCTGCGCGGGCACTGGCCGCGGAGCCTGGCGGCTGGGTGGTGGCCAGGATCCGACGCCTGAACCACACGGGATCCTGGACGGATTCCATCCAATGGCTGGGCTCCTCGCAAATTTCCCTTTCCTTCGCGAATCTGCCCGAAGGCACCGACTACGCCGTCTCGGCATTCTATCGCGACGCCGCAGGACGCACCACACACGCGGATTCCGCCTCTCCGGTCGCCATCCTTCCCGGATCCCCCACACCGGTACCGCTTTCCCTGAAGGTCCTGTTGGGTCGAATCGTGATCACCATGCCCTCCGTTCCCACCACCGTGGACAGCCTGGGGATCCGCTGGAGCGGTTCAACCGGAGTCCGACGAGCGGTGATCGTCCGGGGCACCTCGGGCAAGACCCTCCTGCGCCTGGATTCGCTCCCGGTCGGTGTCTCCGGCGCCGCCAGCCTGAGAGCCTGGGACATCGCGGGCGACACTCTCTACGGCTGCGACACCACGATCACGGTCAGTTCCCAGGCCGACCTGTCGCTGACCTTGCACTGGTTGGACGCCTCGGGGTCCATCGCTCTTTCCGCTTCCATTCTCGCCGGTGGGGAGACCGATGCCACGGCCCTGTTTCCCGGCGACCAGGTCGCCACCGGACGGTTGAGGCTCGTGGCGCTTTCCGATTCCAGCAACTCCGATTGGGCGCTGGTGGGAAATCCCGGATCGGATTCGGTGGTGGGACAGATCACCTTGGTCCATGGGACGGAATCCGTCACGGCCTCCGTGGCCTTGGCCCCGGGAGGGCTCGCCACCTTGTCCCGTGCGTCCTGCTCCGACGTCGCCCGAACCTCCCATCCCCTGCACGGCGCTCCAGGCCTGGTGTGCGGGCTTTCGCTCTCGGTGGCCTGGTCCACAACCGGCACGCTGTGGGAACTCCACGCCCCGGACGGCTCCCTGGCCGAACGGGCCTTGGTGTGGGATGGGAAGAACGGATGGCCCGACCTCAATTCGAGCACCGCGCGCACCTTGCGCCGGCGCACCGGGACCGATGGAACCGACCCCATGGCGGGCCGCTCCTGGTGCGCGGACAGCTCCGACAGCCCGACGCGAACCTGCTCCTGATCACCACCTCCAGGAGACCGTTCCATGGTGCTGGAGCCCCAGGTTCGGCCCGTCTTCCAGGGCGTAGTCGATCATCGCACCCTTCCAGACCCCGCCCATTCCCGCGCAAAGTGTCCATGGAGACACGCGCAATCCCATCCGGAAGCGGAGCGGGTCCAGTCGCAACTCCTGGCCCGCATGCCAGGTCCAGGATCCGCGTTGCCTGAACTCGCCCCCCATCTGGGCGTTCCAAGTGGAATCCGTCCCCTGGGCCGCCGCCGCGGCGCGGAACGTCCAGGGCTGCGGGAGACCGTCCGGGCGCACTCCGGAAAGATCCTCCCAGGACGCACCCAGTCGAACCGATCCCACCAGGCTCGTGGTGGCGCCCGCCGCCCATCCGAGAGGACTCCCCTGGGGCTTGCCGGCGATTTCCATGCGTCCCCATCGCCAACCACCGCCCATCCGGAAGGGTCCGAGGGATTGGGCGACGTCCAGGGCGGCGAGGTCTTCGCGGTAGATGTCCGCCGCGGTCAGATTCCGCCATCGCAGGGCCACGCCCGTTCCGGAGGAGGCGAGCGCATGCCCCCAGAATCCGGAAAGATCCACTCCCTCCAGGCCCAGGGGCCGGGTCCATCCCGCTCCGGTCTCCACACCGGTGGCCTGCGCCGCCAAGGCGGGGTTCCCTTCCAGCGGGTCGCCTTCGCCCGCCCAGGCGGCATCGGGGCCGCCGCGACCGACGACTGCCGCCGCTGGAAAGGTTCCGTCGAAGGCCCCGTGCAGGCAGATCAGCGCGGCGACCGATGAAATCACGGCTTTTCCACGGCCACCCAGGCCTTGCGGGAGTCCGCACCGCACCTGGCGAGCAGCACGTACAGACCTGGAGGCAGATTCCGAGTTCCGGCGCGGGCGTCCCAGGAGATCCACCCCTCGGGCGGAGCGGTCGAGTTCCAGAGGAGTGCGATTCGACGACGGGAAAGGTCGTACAGCTCCAGGATCACCCGCTGTCCGGGTGGGGCGGAAAGGTCGATTCGGTTGTCCTCTCCGGGCACGACCGCTCTCCGTTCCGGAGCCAAGGCGAGCGTCGCGAAGCCCGGAGATACCGAGGCGGGGATCCAGCCGGGAGTGCCTCCGGGGAGGGTGGAAGCCACCCAGGAGGCCGGATCGCAGGACTTGGCCTGGAGGGAAATCCGCTCCCGACTGCGGCCCGCGGGCCAATCGCCCCAGGTGCGGTGGTTCCAACGGACGGAATCCGCAACGACTCCCGCCGCGTCCCGCAGGACCACGGCGTCGGAATCCGAGGAAAGGCTGTTCCAACCTGCGGTGGTGGCGCATGCGATGGAGGCTCCGGACCAGGCTCCGCGAAGCTCGACGCAATCCCGGGAAAGAACCAGGACGCCCCCTTCGGGGAGGGAGGTCCTGTCCGGCAGCGCGCGGAAGGTGGAGCCGTCGTCGAGGGTCCATCCCGACAAATCCTGTCCGCCAAGACCGTCGATCTCCACCCATTCCGGAACTCCGGATCCCGGGTCGGCCTGGATCTCGGTGAAGAGCGGTCCGACAGTGGTGCCGAACAGCAGGGAAAGGAGGAACGGGGCGGGCATCCGGGGAAAAACTATCACTGGACCGGATCATCTGCCAAATGGCTTCTGATCGCAGCCTCCCACCTGTTCGCGGACTCCTGGACCTCCCAAACGCTTCCTGGCGATGGCGACCTGTCGCCCCCGGCCACCCTTCCCACTTGGGAGGATTCCGTCCTGGCGGACAGTTCGACGGCGCGCTACGCGGTGAAGGCCTCCGCCTTCAGCAGTCGAAGAAGCCTTTCCTACCAGGGCGCACCGGCACCGGACCTTTTCCTTGAATTCCAGCGGAGCGACCCCGGCGGCCCGCGAAGGAGGATCTTGTCCTGGTCCACTCCAGCCCTTTCCACGCGACTCGGCGATCTGGACGCCTGGAGCGAGGATCCGCTCGTGGAGGGGGTGTCCCGCTTCCCCGGAACGACGGCTCCGTCGGAAACCTCGGGCTGGCTGGAGGGCTCCGGTCTCTACCCCAACGGAATCGACGCCAAGGGTTCCGACGGGGAACTGACCCTGCGCGGGCGTTGGCGCTCCGATCGGTGCGATGGGCCTCGCGAGGAAGGGGCAGGGTCCCTCCACGCCGGTGCCGGTCCCTTCCATCTTTCCCTGCGCAGCGAGAGGGGACCCGCGGGGTCGGACCACGTGGTTTCCTCCGGAGTGGATTGGGAACGGCTGCGGCTGCGCGCCGCCACCAACCAGAGGGGCGATCCCGCCTTCTGGGCGGGACTCGATTCAACCGACGGAATCTGGCATTGGCGCGGATCGACCCGATGGGTGTCCAGCGGATTCCGCCACGGTGGAATTCCCTCCAATTGGCCTGGCAGCGCCGCTGTGGACATGGCCCTGATGGCTCGACTTTCCCCCGCAGTCGGGGGATCCTGGCGGACCCAGGCCCTGCTGGATTCCGCCCACGGTCCAATGCTGCGGACCAGCGTCCTGGCCCACTTGCGACCCCAAGCGCATCTGCAAGTGCGCGCGGAGGGCCTCGTGAACCAGGGCCGGAACACCACCTGGGGTTCGGCCAGGCTCGGGCTCGGAACCACCTGCGGATCCCTGCATCCTTGGGTGGAGCAATCCTGGAGCGATTCGACCGGAACCTCCGGGCTGACCACTTCCCTGGGTGTCCGCTGGCTTCCGCGAGGCCATGTGCTGCGCGCCGAGGTCCTGTGGAATCGTGGGGCCCAGCCGACGCTGCTGGTCTCCCACGAAGGCCGGATTCCCGTGAGGGAATGGGACCTGGGCTTCCGGGTCGAAGGCTCCAGCGGCTTGTCCACAGGCGAGGCCTTGCGCGGTCAGGGGGTGCTCACGTGCGCCTGGTGATGCTTTCGGTCCTGGTCCCGCTGCTGGCAGGTTGCCTGGCGACCTCTCCCGAGGAGGAGGGGGGACCCGTCCTGCTGGTCCCCGATGTCGGTCAAGGACATGGCGTGGCGTTGGTGGAAGGCGATCGCGCGGTGGTGGTGGATGCCGGTCCCCAGGAGCAGAACGCCTTGGAACGAGCCCTGGAGGCCCAGGGCGTGAAGGAAATCCAACTCCTGGTCCTGACCCACCCCGATTTGGACCATTACGGAGGTCTGGACAGCCTGCGGCTCCCCCTGGAATCGCTCCTGCACGGAGCCATGAGTTCACAGGATTCCTTCTTGTCCATTCCCCGGTGTTCCACCTATCCGCAAGGGTGCCGACGCGCGCTCCCCTTCCAGGAATACCCGGTCCTGGACGATGTCACCTTGAGGATCCTGGGGCCCGCGGACACCTCCCTCGCGCCCGAGACGAACGCCAATTCCCTGGTGGTCGAATTCCGTCGGGGAGGGCGTTCCCTGTTGGTGGTCAGCGGAGACTTGGACACCAACGGGGAGTTGGCGCTCCTGGGTCGTCTGGATCCGACCGAGGTGGTCCAGCTGGGACACCACGGCAGCAAGGCCTCCTCCCACCTGCTCTGGCTGGGTGCCATGATGCCGCGCTATGTCCTCGTGCAGGCCGGTGTGTGCAATCCCTACGGTCATCCCGACGCCGAAGCACTGGCCAGAGCGGAGGCCGTGGGCGCCACCGTCCTGCGACCTCTCGGCAAATGTCTGCGCATCGGTTTCGCGCCCCGTGCGCAGGTCCTCGACTAGCCCGCCTGGCGTCCCACGGGTTCCACGTCCCAGATGTCCCTGGCGTATTCCGCGATGGTCCGGTCGGAGCTGAACTTGCCCATCCGGGCGGTGTTCAGGATGGAACGCCGCGTCCAATCCGGAACGTCCTTGTACCCTGCCGATGCCGCGTCCTGGGCGCGGACGTAGTCGGCGAAATCGGCGGCCAGCAGGTAGGTGTCCTTGTGCCGGAGGTGGTCGGCGATGGGCCGGAACAGCTGGGGCTTCTCCGGACTGAAGAAGCCGGTCTCGATCAGTTCGATCACGCGCTTGAGGTCGGGATTGGAGGCGATGAAGTCGGAAGGTCTGTAGCCCTTCGCCTGCAGGGCCGCGACTTCCTCCGTCTTCAGGCCGAACATGATGCAGTTCTCCTCTCCGACCTCCTCGGCGATCTCGATGTTCGCCCCGTCCCAGGTGCCGATGGTGAGGGCTCCGTTCAGCGAGAGTTTCATGTTGCCGGTCCCCGATGCTTCCAGGCCGGCGGTCGAGATCTGTTCCGAAAGGTCGGCTGCGGGGATGATCTTCTCCGCGAGCGACACCCGGTAGTTCGCCAGGAAAAGGACCTTGAGCTTGTCTCCGACATCCGGATCGCTGTTGACCACCGTGGCCACCGAATTGATCAGCTTGATGATGAGCTTGGCGGTGGCGTATCCGGGCGCGGCCTTCGCGCCGAACAGGACCACGCGAGGGGTGAAGTCCGCGTTGGGATCGTCCTTGATCCGGTTGTAGAGGTGGATGACGTGCAGGAGGTTCAGCAACTGCCGTTTGTATTCGTGGAGCCGCTTGATCTGCACGTCGAAGAGCGCGTTCGGGTTCAAGCGGACCCCGTGCTCCTTGAGGACGTACTCCGCGAGCTTCTCCTTGGCCTCCCTCTTGGTTTCCCTCCAGCGCTTCTGGAACTCGGGGTCCGACGCGAACTTCTCCAAGCCCTTGAGCTTGTCGAGGTGCGCCGGCCAATCGTGGCCGAGCTTCTCGGAGATGAGCGCGGACATGGATGGATTGCACTTGAGCAACCACCGGCGCGGCGTGATCCCGTTCGTCTTGTTGTTGAACTTTCCGGGAAAGAACTCGAAGAACTCGCGCAGCACGTGCTTCTTCAGAAGCTCGGTGTGCAGAGCGGCCACGCCGTTGACGCTGTGGGACCCCACCACGGAGAGGTGGGCCATGCGGATCCGCCGCCCCCCCTCTTCGTCGATGATGCTCATGCGACCCAGCCGTTCGGTGTCGCCCGGGTAGCGGAAGGCCACCTGGCGGAGGAAACGGAAATTGATCTCGTAGATGATCTGGAGGTGCCGGGGCAGGAGCTTCCCGAACATGTCCACGGGCCATTTTTCCAGGGCTTCGGGCAGCAGGGTGTGGTTGGTGTAGGAGAAGATCCGGGTGGTGATCCCCCAAGCCTCGTCCCAGCCGAATCCATGCTCGTCCATCAGGATCCGCATCATCTCGGGGATGGCCACGGCGGGGTGGGTGTCGTTGAGCTGGATGACTGCCTTTTCGGCCAGGTTCCGGAGGCTCTGGTGGTGCTTGAGGTGTCGGCGAACCACGTCGTGGATTCCGGCGGCCACGAAGAAATACTGCTGCTTCAGGCGCAGTTCCTGTCCGGCCGTGACCGAATCGTTGGGGTACAGGACCTTCGAGATGGTCTCGGAATCGTTCTTGATCAGCGAGGCGCGGACGTAGTCGCCGTCGTTGAAGAACTGGAGATCGAAGTCGTTGGATGCCTTGGCCGACCACAGGCGGAGATTGTTCACCACACCGTTCTTGTAGCCGGGAACCGGAGTGTCGTAGGGGAGCGCCTGCACCTTTTCCGTGTCGGCCCATAGGTAGCTGGGACGACCGTTCCGGTCGTTGTGGACCTCCACCCGGCCGTAGAAGTTCACCGGCACGGCGTTCTCGGGTCTCGGGATCTCCCAGGGATTCGAGAGGTGCAGCCAGTTGTCGGGTTCCTCCACCTGGTATCCGTCCACGATCCTCTGCTTGAAGATCCCGTATTCGTAGCGGATCCCGCATCCATAGGCGGGCAGGCGCAGGGTCGCGCAGGAATCCAGGAAGCAAGCGGCCAGGCGGCCCAGTCCCCCGTTCCCGAGTCCGGCGTCCTGCTCCATTTCGCGCAGGTCCTCGTAGGAAAGCGCCAGTTGGTCCAGGGCTTCCCGGACCGAACCTTCGATGCCCAGGTTGAGGACGGAATTTCCCAGGGCCCGTCCCATCAGGAATTCCAGCGAGAAGTAGTAGACCCGCTTCACGTCCTGGTTGTAGTAGCTCTGCTGGGTCGCGATCCAATTCTCCACCAGCCGGTCGCGGACCGCCCAGGCGAGAGACAGGTACCTGTCGTTGTCGCTGGCCGTGTAGCGGTCGCGCGCCAGGGACAGGCGAAGGTGGTAGTTGAAGGACTTGCGCAGGTCCTCGGCCGCCGTCCCCACCAGATCCTCCACGTCCTCCAAGGCCTGTGCCTTCGCGGCGGGAATCGGCGCCTTCTTCTCCTTGGGCATGCGAACCTCCTGTTTGGGTGCAAGCCTAGCAATTCGACCGCCGTCCGGCACGACGAAAAAGCCCCCCGGAGAAGCGTTTCTCCGGGGGGCGTCAATTTCCGTTCAGTACGAGGTTCTTCTACTGGAACACCACGGTGACGATGGAGTACTTGGGAACCAGGATCTCGGTTCCTTCGCCGAGCTTCAGCTTCTCCTCCGTCGGGCCGGATTGGTCGTGGACCTTGCCCGTCGCGTCGCTCGTCTCCAGGCCGCCGGAATTCTCGGCGGTGAGCGTCTGCACCACGGCCTCGCCGGAGAGTCCCGGGACCTTCAACGTGGTCTTGTAGTCGCTTTCGGGATTCTTGTTGACGAACACCAGGGCCGTCTTGCCGTCCGGTCGCTTGCAGATCCAGCTCGAGAGGAGTTCCTGGTCCGAACTTCCTTCCAGCAGCGTTCCCGTCAGGGTGTTGGCCATCATCCGCATCGCCCAGTAGGAGGGCCGCTTCGCGTTCTCCCCCTGAGGATCGCCCGATGTGGACAGGATCCCGTAGTCGCCCAGGCGCTTGTCGCGTCCGTTGTACAGCGCCCAGAGGTTCGCGATCTGGATGGGACTCTGGGCCAGGTGGCCCAGGTAGTCGGCCACGAAGAGCCCCTGCACGTGCGACAGGATCTGAGGACCGGGATTGAAGTCCACGGAGTTCCACTCCGTCTCCCAGATGTCGTACTTCTTGCCCTTCTCGCCGTACTCTTCCACCTGCTTGCGGACGTCCTTCATGAGCTGGTCGGCCTCGGAGGAGACGGCGAGCAGACCAACGTCGTTCTCCGAGGTGGCTCCCTGGGCGTAGTGGTGGACGCTCACCCCGTCCACGACATCGGCGACCTCCTTGAAGACGGTCTTGTTCCAGTCTCCGTTCAGCATCCAGACGCAGGAGATCTTGATGTCCGGGTCGGCGGCCTTCATGGCCACGACGAATTCGCGGACGGCCTTTCCGTAGGCGACGCCACCGTCCTTGCCCCACTTGTCGTAGTACTTGTGCCAGTTTCCGTAGATCTCGTTCCCGATCTCCCAGTACTTGACCTTCGGACCTTGGGTGCGGGTCTTGTTCACGTAGGTGACCCAGTCGGCGGCGAGCTGCGGCGTTCCGTCGCCCACGTTGGCGGTGAACATGGGTTCCACGCCCATCTTCAGGGCCCAGTCCAGGAACTCGTCGGTGTCGACGCGGAAATCCTTGGCCTTGAGCGTCTCATGCCAGTCCTCCTCGTCGGCGCGCAGCCCGCCGGGATAACGGACCACGTCCAGACCGATGGGCTTCTCCACCGCGACGGAAGCGGCGTCCAGCATGTCGGGCGCCCAGAGACCCACGTTGATGCCGTAGATCTCGGGGATCTTCTGCACCGTCTTGGACAGGCTCCCCTTGAAGACCGCGGGCAACACCGGCAGAACGGCGACCTTCTTCAATTCGCGCTCGTTCGTGATCTTCACGTCGGCGATGTACATGGTGCCGGGAATGTCGCCGCCGGGCTTGAAGCCCATCTGGAACACACCCGTTCCGTCCAAGTCCAGCTTGTTGTTCTGGATGGCGTCGGGCGGCTGGTAGTACGGGAACTTCGGGAAGGTCCGGAAAGGCACCAGGACCTCGTGCCAGCCCCTGGGCGCTCCCACCTTTTCCTGGAAGTATTCCTTGTCCCGGTCCTGGATGGTCACGTCCACCGACTGGTAGGGCTTGTCCGTGTACATCCAGAAGGAGAGAGCGTAGTGCTTGGACCAGTCGCGGTGGATGCCGTCGGCTTGCGGGAACTGGAGGAGGGTCTCGAACCAGTCGCCCGGCTTGAAGTCGAGCTTCAATGCGTCGCCGGCCACATCCGCCGGAGCTCCCTTGGGCAGCGGCACGAAGGAGTGCTTGATGTCGGCGGTCTGGCCGTGGTTGGACTGCCACTTGTCCTGCCACTTCGTGAAGTCCGTGATCAGGATGTCCGGAGCGTCCGACTTGAAGTTGTCCCAGTAGACGTCCGGATCGTAGATCCCCTTGGCCGTCTTGGTGATCTGGATCTGGTCCAGATAGAAGATGACGGGCTTGCCCGCGCCGACCTTGTTCTCGTCCTTGCCGATGGAGATCCGGATTTCCTGGATCTTGGACCAGTCGATCTTGGCCGAGATCTCCCGGTTCTGCGAGGCGTCCCAGTAGCTGCCGTCGTCGATGAATGCCTTGAGCGGGATCCGGCACTGGACCCACTGTCCCTCCTTCACCACCGCGTAGTCGTTTCCGATCACCTTGGTCTGGACCTTCTTGTCGTTGCCCTCGTTGTCCATCAGGCCCACGTAGAACTTCTCGGCGTTCGGACCGCCCTTGATCCAGAACGTCAGGCTGCCGGTCCGTCGGATGGGTGTCAGGTCGAAGAAGCTCTTGGTGCCCAGCGAGATGTTGAGTCCCGACCAGTCGTTGTCGAAGTAGGCGGCCCAGACCTGGGCGTTGCCCGGCGTCGTGGACTCCAGCGACTTGGAAGTGGTCTTGCCACCGTATCCGTAGGTGAATCCGCCGATGGGAGGATCGTCCACGAAGAAGGAGCCGAGCACTTCGTCCTGGAGCTTCATCTGCTCGGGAGTCGGCGCGTCCGAGGTCTTGTCGAGGTCCAGCCAATCCGTGCTGGCCGTCGCCGCTCCTGCGGTTTCCTCGGGCACGGCGTTCGCGAACATCTGGATGTTGTCGATGTCGACCTGCGCTTCGGGGTTGTCTCCCTTGTTGGTCAGGATGCGGAATTCCACAACCTTGTCCCACTGGAAGGGCATGGGGATTTCCACTCCGTGCGCCGCATCCCAGGCCACGCCGCGTTTGCCCAGATCGCGCAGGGGTATGACGAAGGTGGTCCACTCGCCCTTCTTGATGGTGCCATACTTGGCGAGGGGCAGGCGCACCACGCTCTTCCACCCGTTGGTCTTCTCGTCGTCGCCCAGGCCGAACATCAACTTCTCGTCGCCATCCTTGCCCCGCAACTGGAAGACCATCGCACCTGTCTTGAGGTACGGTGTCATGTCGAAGTCCATGTTCCACAGGCACACGGCCACGCCGGAATAATCCGTCTGGTCCAGGTTGGCGTGCAGGAAGTAGTCGGAGCTGTCGCCACCATTCCCGTCGTCTTCCACGGCGTTGATCTTGGTGTTCCCGCCGTAGACGAAGGTGTATCCGCCTTGCTGGAAATCCTCGTCGTAGAAGGTGTAGACGGGATAGGCCGCGTCCAGGAGTCCGGGGACCTTGCGAGCGGAGGACTTCCCGCCCGTGGTCGCGTCCGACGGGTTCGGGATGGGCTGCAGGCAGCCCGCCAACCCGATCCCCAGCAGGGCCGCCAAAGCGGCCGTGGTCGTGGTCTTGCGCATGGTGTTCTCCCGCATCATCCGGTGCAAATCAGAAGGAAACAGAGATCTTGGTGCTCCAGATGCTCTGGTCGAAATTGTATTCCGAAGCGTTCGGGTACTCGGTCTTCAAGAGGCTGTACATGGCCAATAAGTAGGCGCCGTCCTGGATCTTGAATTCCAGCCCCCCCGCCATGTCGGTGACATTGCGGCTGACCGCGGCGGCCGTGTTGTCCACGCCCATGATCTCCTGGTAGCCGCCCAGCAGCGAGAGCCTGGGGAGAACGCCCACATAGGCGCTGGCCGCCACTTCGGTGGACTTGTAGTCCAGCGAGGTTCCGCCCTTGGCGGTGGTCTGCCCGGCGGACACCGAGAGCTCCAACGGGATGGGGCTACGCGAGCGCATCAAGGTGTTCCAGTTGGGCAGGAACCGGTCCAAACGGAACTTGACACCGGCTTCCACCTGCTGGAACTTGGCTTTGTCGGCCAACACTTGGGTGCTGCTGTCCAACACCGTCCCCTTGGCTTCCTGAAGCATGTACCCGTTCAGCAGCGCCTCCAAACCGCCATTCAAGTACGAGCCTTCGAACCCGAATTTGGGCCCCACGCGGTTGGGAGAGGCATCGCCACTGGGGAGCATCAGCTGCAAGTCGCGGTCGAAAGGCGTCCCGGTTACCAAATCCTGCTGGTAGAGGGCGATCTTCGCCGCGGCCGCCGCCTGGATGTCCACCGCCGCACCCGTGGCGTTGGCCTTCTGCTGAGCGGCGATGTAAACCTTCGCGAGCGAGTCCGTTCCCGAGGTCCATTGCCCAAGGGAGGGATTCAGAGCCGGTCCGACATAGTTGGTGTATGCCAGCTTCTGGTAGGGGTCCTTGGCGAATTCGTTCTGGTTCTCGGCCACGTAGCGGAAGACGTGGTCGTACATGGCGTCGAAGGTGTTGTAGTGGAGAAGGTTGGTGTAGCCATTGTTGACGCTGTTCACGGCATTGGGGTCGTACACGTCTTGGTCGGTGTTGTAGATACGACCCAGGGCTTGGTTGAAGGTCATGCTCTGGGCAAGGTCCGAACGGAACCCGGAATCCACCGAGAGATAGCCGATATTCACCACGGCCTTCCAGTCATCACCCTTCCAACCGGCCTTCATATCGACATCGATGGCGCTGCCCGTGGTGGTCTGATAATACAAGGTCGAGTCGAAGCCGGCGGTGTCGTGACCATACTGCCAAGACGAATACCCGAGTTCGGCATCCAGTCCAAGGACTCCGTTCTGCCAACGCAAGAACTTGCCGATGTCTGCACCCAATTGGATGGTGGCGATGTTGCCATCCACGGCGTCGGTATCCCTGGGTAGCTCTGCCAAACCTGAGTCAGCAATTCCGAACGTTGATTTCAGGTCCTTGATGTTCAGGTAGTTGGCGCCCAAGTTGAACGCCCCAAGGAAAGTGACCGCACCGCGAGCGCCCAACACCCAACGGTCGAAGTTGGCCAAACTGTCCGGTGAACCCCCGGTTCCATCCATGCTCCAATTGATCTGGCTGGTGAGTGCCGACTCTGGATCCCCCAAGCCCGCTGCACTGAGCAGCTTGGCGGCCAGGACCTGAACGTCGAAGGAGTCGATGCGGGCATTGGGTACCGAGGCACGCAAGCCGATGTTGAATCCCTGTAGGTTGCGGATATTGTTGCCCTGGAATACATCGGACATCGCCTCCTGCTGCTCCTGGGCAAAGAGCCGGGGGGTGTAGATGAATCCTGGATCCGGACTCCAGATGGTGAACGGGCTCCACTTCTCGCCGAGGTTGGCCAAGTGGTAGTAGAGCATTCCCTGCTGCGCGCTCCCGTCGATGGAGAGCCAGCGGGTCTCGAAGGGGGTGTACGGGGCCCCGAAGAAGCTCGCGTCGTCCAAATACAGGCGGAAGACGGCGCGGGCCTGGGTCACCGTGTTCGGCCGGGCACGGAGATCGAAGTCCACTTGGGTGAATCCGATCGTCTCATCGCTGCGTCGCGTCGGGACTTCGCCGTTTCCACTGAGATCGGAGGATCCGAAGTCTCCGATCACCTGCCCACCCATCGAGATGCCTTGGGTCGAGAGGATCTTCTCGAACTTCTGGCCCAAGGAGTCCAGCTGGGTGGTGACGTCCTGGTCGTCGGCCGCGGAAGCGACCACGGGGAGCCAGAGACAGGCGACGGCGGCGAGGGCCTTGGTGTTCATGCGTGTTCCCTTTGTTGCGGCGGCCATTGGATCAGAACCACATCTTGGTTTCGGCGTGGAGCAGCCACGCCGCATAGTCGTTGTGCCCGGCGGCGAGCGGCACGGTGGCCGAAATCCCGCGGTCCTTGTGGGTGAAGTATTCCAGCCGGGTGTGGAGTTCGACCCGCGAGGTCATGGCCCAATCGAAACCTCCGCCGTAGGTCCGGTCCAAATAGTCGATGGGTGCGGCATGCCAATTCGCCGGGTTCGCCCACCCCCTCGAGCCCAACCCATCGGGACTGGGAGCGTAGCCGGTGGTGGAATCGATGACCGCGACACCGTATCGCGAGTACCACTGTTCCTGGCCCAACAACCCGATCAGCCAGAAGGACTGGGTGAGTTGGTAGACCGGTTCGAAGCGGAGAAGGTACCCGGACAGATAGGTCTTGTCGCTGGAAGGCAGTGGCAATCCCCCGGAACTCACCCCGTTTACGGCGCCGTACAGATCCATGAACAGCGGGTTGTGCCCGCTCCACAGTCCCGAGATGTCCTTGCCCAAATCCAGGCTCAGGTTCTGCGTTGCTTTCTGGCTCTGGGGCATGTCCCCGTTGTTCTTCATCGCATCGATGGCGGCGGTATCCGCAGCGTAATTGGCGCCTGAGCGCATGCGGAAAAGTCCGAAGTCCTCGAAGGTGGACAGGAAGTCGTTGCGGATGCCGCCCGCCAAACCTGGGGTGATCCCGTAAGGGTTCTTCCTGTAGACTCCCCCACCGGGAGATAAACTGCTGGGATTATTGAAGAAATAGAAGTCGTTGCCGAACCGGCGAACCTGGCGCTCCAAGGCGTCCGTATTGACACCCTCGTCGCTACCACCCTCCATTCCAGGATTTCCTCGGAGGTAGTCTTCCGTCAGTCCCATCCCATCGTATTGGGTGGAGGATTGGTTCTGGGATTCGTCGAAAGCGGTGCCGTTCAGTCGCCAGGGGATCCACAGAAGATCCGACCCGTCTTCCATCTGGCTGTGGTAACCCACATTCACGCGAAGATGGCCATTGCTGATCCGGGTGGATTTGAAGCTGAGATTGATACCAGCTTCGTTCGAGACGTAGGGCGTCCCGTTGTCGGCTCCGGCGAACTTTCCTGCTCCGACAAGATTCGCCTCGTAGGGGAAGAACGCGTCCTGGGGAGTGATGAAACTGGTTCCGGAATAGAACTGCTTGGGAGCGAAGATGGATTGGAATCCCAGATCCACTGGCCAACTCGATCCGAAGGTCGCCGAAATCAAGTTGGAGGCCTGCGCATAGACCGCCGGGGTCAGTGGGGAGGTGCTGTGTCCAAGCACCGACCAAGCCGGTGCGTTGGTGATCATCGCGGTGGTGGCAGCGGAAGACCCGAGCTCGGCGTTGTAGTAGCTGGAGGGTGTCACGCCCCCTTTGCTGGTGGGCACTTTGAAGAATGATGTGTCCACTTGGCTCATTCCGATATCCACGAGGAAGTTCACCTTGCCGGGAACAGCCTGGCGAAAGTCGATGGAGGCGGTTTGGAAGTTCAGGAAGAAGTTGGCCTTCAGCGTCGTGTCATTCGATCCACCATAGGTGCCGTTGGCATTCTTCTTGATTCCCCAGGCTTCGACCGGTGCAGCATCCTCTAAACTGTCGATTCCCGAAAATTCGTTCCCGTACTGCTGGGGATAGTCGGGGTCCGTGTGGAAGTTCACGTAGTTGAATCCCACCACGATGGGCAGAGCCTGGTTTCCAGGCAGTGGCAACTCCTGACGCGCCAATCGGGCGATCAAGGTGTGGTGGAAGTCGTCACCCGTACCGATGGCCTTGTCTCCGAACAACCGAGGCATGGCAAGGTCGCCGGTGTATTGAAGCGCGTTCGTGTTGCTGGGATTCAGGTAGTTGGGTTGCCACTTCTGGTAGCCCTCGTAGTACCCGTAGGTCAGCTCGAAGTAGAGCTTTCCCGGCAGATCGATGGACTCCCACTGGATGCCTTGGAATGGCTTCTTGTTCCAGGCGGCTCGACCGGACTTCTCGCCTTTGGATTCCGCGTATTCGTAGTACTGCGCAGGCGACTGCTCCAGTTCGAAGGGCAAATAGTCCCAACCGAATTCGCGGTTTTGGGCCTTCCACACCGTCAGCGGCGAAGCCTCCGTCCAGAGGACACCCCCCAACTTGATGCTGGTGGACGACTTCCCGATGGAGGCGATCAGGCCTGCACACATGTCTTCGTAGACGTTTTCCGAATGGGGCTGGAAGTACCCGGTCTGTTGCGCGGTGTAGTAGCTCAAACCAGCACCAGCCGTGCTGGCCGGGAGGTTGTTCTGGCTCAGGGTAGCGTTCAGGGTTGTGGGGTCGTTGTTCCCGTACATGTCGGCGTTGAACGCGATCTTGGACCACAAGCGCAGGTTGCGTTGCGGCGCGGCCACCATGGCCACGCGCACGGACGCGAGGCTGTTCTTGTTCTCGGTCTCGTCGGTGGCCATCCAGGACGGAAACTGGTTGTAGCTGGTCCCGATGAACCGGGCCAGGGCTTCCCCCGAGAAGGAGACGGGCTTGGAGCTTCCGGTCAACATGCTCTTGCGGATCAGGGCGTCCATGTCGTCCATGCTTTGCCGCATGGTGTCCACCATGGCCGTCTGGGCACCGGGATCGACGACGGGGGGCGCTGTCTGGGACCAAGCGGAAAGCGCACCCAGCATGGCCAGGATGGCGATTCGGCGGACGGGTGTTTCCATCACAGGAGTCTCCGGTTTGATGCGTTCCAGGAACGCGGACGCGCTGGTCAACATAACGTCACGCTTGTGTCGTGCGCAGGTCGTTTGCGGTTCACCGCACTGCTCACATTTGTCGAATCCAACCCGATGCCTTGGAAATGCGGACGGGATCCGTCCCCTGCCCGGACTCTCATTTCCGAGCCTGCCTGAGCTTCTGGAGCCTCGCGACATAGGCCGGTTTCGCCTTCAGCTGGGCGGCGATGAGGGCCCTGGCCTCCGTTCCCGCCGCCGCCATTTCCTTGCGCACGGCCTCGTCGCTGTAGGGGCCGTTGACTTCGGCGGCGATGTCGAAGATGTTGCAGAAGTGGGTGTTCAGGATGGAGGTTTCCAATTCGCCCCAGTAGGGAACGGCCGGATAGGGGTCCCCCGCCGCCGCCAGTTCCTTGAAGAGCTTCCGATTCGGATCCTTGGCAAAGTAGGGGTTCTCGTAGACCTTGGAAAGGGCCGGTGCCATGCCGGATGCCTTGCAGAAGTCCAGGATCGCGTCCGGATCGGTGGTCAGGAAAGCGATCAACTTCAAGGCCGCTTCCTGGTTCTTCGAGGACTTGAAGATGGCGAGATCGGAACCACCGATGAAAAGTTTCCGACCCGCCGGTCCGGCCGGGGGCAAGGCCGTGGCGAAATTCTTCGCGGCCAGCGAACTGCTCGCTCCACCCATTTCCGCCGGGCGTTCCAGGTACACCAGCTTGGACGACGTTTCCTGCCAGGTCGCGATCCGCCCTTCGTCGAATTCCGCCGAAACCTGGGCGGTATTCTTCTCCAGATAGGCCTTGGGGGTCAGTCCGTCCCGGATGAGCTTGACGAAGGTGAGCACGCCCTGGATGGACTTCTCGTCGTCGATCAGGACGCTGTCGCCCAGATCGTTGACGATCCCGCCGCCGTTGCCCACGATCCAGGGATAGATGTTGTGCACCACGTTCCAGTCGTTCTTGCCGGCCAATCCAAGCGGTTCCACCCTCTGGCCGTCGATCGTGATCTTCGCGTCGCGGATCTTCTTCAGTCCGGCGCTGTAGGAATCCCAGGTGGTGAACATCTCATCCGGCTTCAGCCCGGCCTTGGCCAAGACGTCGGTGCGGTAGAAGATGGGCCGGACATCCACGAACCAGGGGAAGGATGTGACGTTGTCCGCGTTCAAGGGCTGCATGTAGGGCCGGATGGCCGACACGAAGATGGAATCGCCCCCCTTCTGCGCCAGGAGCCCGTCCAAGGGCAGGAGGCTGCCCGTTTCCGAAATGGATGCGGTGTAGGTCGTGCCCAGCTGGAACACATCCGGCCCCGTGCCGGAATTGGCTGCGGTGGTGATCTTGCTCAGCGCCGATGCCCAATCGAGGATCTCCACCTGGACATCGATGCCCGGGTTCTGATCCTTGAACCGGGCGAGGATCGCGTCCAGATCTTCCTTGGGCCTGGATGTGTTGGGCATGGCCCAGAGTCGCAGAACGATCCCGCTGGCCTCGCCCTCCTGCGAAGAGTGCTTGCATCCGGAAAGAGCGAGAAGTCCGGCAGTGGCCGCGAGAGCCAGAACGGGCGAATTTCGCACCATGGACGCTCCTTTCAGAGTCGACGAGTAGTCGGCGAGAACTTGTAATCTAGACAGCCCCGTCCCTTTTCCGGAAGGGGGTTTTTTTCAAATCCTGACACCTGCCGTTCCCATGGTAGGTTCCCCCCGCCTGGGATCTTCAGGTTCGCAAATGCATTTTCCAGCTCCTCCACTCCAGAATTCGGACTCGACCGATCACCACAGGAGAGCATGTGTCCGCCAATCCATACGGATTCTTCGACGATCAGGCCCGTGAGTATGTCATCACCCGCCCGGATACCCCCCTTCCCTGGCTCAACTACCTTGGTCAGGACGAGTTCTTCGGACTGTGCACCAACACGGCCGGTGGATACACGTTCTGGAAGGACGCCAAGTTGCGCCGCCTCACCAGGTACCGCTACAACAACGTCCCCTACGACCTGGGCGGTCGCTACCTGTACGTGAACGACGGGGGCACGGTCTGGAATCCGGGGTGGAAACCGGTCAAGGCCAAGCTCGACAGGTACGAGTGCCGCCACGGTCTGGGCTACACCACGATCGCGGCCGGTAAAGACGGCCTGGAAGTCACCCAGAAGATGTGCGTGCCTCCCGGCGAGAACCTGGAGCTGTGGCAGGTGACCGTCAAGAACACCGGAAACGTCGCCAAGAGCCCGAAGATCTATTCCTACCAGGAATTCTGCTTCTTCGAGGCGCTCAACGACATGACCAACTACCAGCGCACGTACAGCATCGGCGAAGTCGAGGTGGAGGGCAACGCCATCTACCACAAGACCGAGTACCGCGAGCGCCGCAACCACTACACCCTCTTCGCCTGCACCCGCGACATCTCCGGCTACGACACCTCCCGGGACGCCTTCGTGGGCATCCACGAGGGCCTCCACGAGGCCAAGGTGCCGTTTTCCGGCAAGGCCGGGAATTCCAAGGCCTTCGGCTGGAATCCCGTCGGATCCCACGAGATCTCGCTTCACCTGGAGCCTGGACAGGAGGAGACCTTCGCCTTCATCCTCGCCTACGTGGACCACACCCTGGTGAAGTTCACCGGCGAGAAGTTCACCGCCCCCTACGTGATCAACAAGACCGTCGGCAGGGCGATCGTGGAGAAGTACTCCAAGACCGGCGCCGTGGACAAGGCCTTCGCCGACCTCAAGGGGTACTGGGACGAGAACCTGTCCCATTTCCAGGTGGAAAGCCCGGATCCCCACGCCACCCGGATGGCCAACACCTGGAACCAGTACCAGTGCATGGCCACCTTCAACATGAGCCGGTCCGCATCCATGTACGAGACGGGCATCGGCCGCGGGATGGGCTTCCGCGACTCCAACCAGGATCTTCTGGGCTTCGTGCACATGATCCACGACCGGGCCAGGGAGCGCATCCTGGACATCGCCGCCACCCAGCTCTCGGACGGCACCTGCTACCACCAGTACCAGCCCCTCACCAAGAAGGGCAACGCGGAGGTGGGTGGCGACTTCTACGACGACCATCTCTGGCTGATCCTCTCCACGGTGTCCTACATCAAGGAGTCCGGGGACAAAGGCATCCTGGACGCCCCCTGCGGCTACGCCGACAGGAAATACGGGTCGGATTCCGAGAAGGAAACCTTGCTCCACCACCTGGAGACGTCCATCGCGTACACCATGCGCATGCGGGGACCCAACGGGCTCCCGCTGATCGGTCACGCCGACTGGAACGACTGCCTGAACCTGAACTGCCATTCCACCGAGCCCAACGAATCCTTCCAGACCGCGGGCGACGTGGGCGGCTCGAAGGCGGAATCCGTCATGATCGCGGGGCTTTTCCTGTACGCGGCCCGCGAACTCTCCGGCTTGTACTCCTTCCTGGGACGCGAGGCGGATTCCGACCGGATCGCCGCCGATCGCAAGACCATGCTGGACATCGTGGAGAGCGTCGCTTGGGACGGGGAGTGGTACACCCGCGCCTACGACTCCCAGGGCAAGGTCATCGGATCCAAGGCCAATCCGGAAGGCAAGATCTTCATCGAGAGCCAGGGATGGGCCGTCCTGGGCGGCGCCGGGGCCGACAACGGCCGGGCCCGCCAGGCGTTGGAGTCCGTGCACAAGCACCTCTACACCAAGAACGGGATCGTCCTGCAGCAGCCCGCCTACAGCACCTACCACCCCGAGTACGGCGAGGTCACGAGCTACCCCCCCGGGGTCAAGGAGAACGCCGGGATCTTCAGCCACAACAACACCTGGATCCACCTTGGCTGGTGCTTGCTGGGCGAGGGCGATCGGGCGTTGGAGTACTACCACTCGATCTGTCCTTCCAACAAGGAGGAGCAGATCGAGACCTATCGGTCGGAGCCGTACGTCTACGCCCAGATGACCGCTGGGAAAGACGCCCCCTGCTTCGGCGAGGCCAAGAATTCCTGGCTCACCGGCACCGCCGCCTGGACTTTCGTGGTGGTGTCGCAGGGGATCTTCGGAATCCAGCCGGATTTTGCCGGTTTGAAGGTCGATCCCTGCATCCCCAGGGGCTGGCCTGGGTTCAAGGTGGTGCGGAAATTCCGAGGTGCCACCTACCAGATCGAAGTCCGGAACCCCAAGAAGGTCAGCAAAGGCGTGGTCTCGGTCACCGTGGACGGCAAGGTGGTCGCGGGAAATGTCCTCCCCATCCTTCCGGCGGGGACCGTGGCGAAGGTCGTGGTCGAGCTGGGTTGACCGCTTGCAACCCAAATCCGGCGGATAGGGGAAAAAACGGTCTGCAAACCCCCGGGGGTGATGGTAACTTGTTACCGCTTCCCGGGTAATACCACCGGGTTGATTCTTAGACTTTAGGAATCCAAGTTCTAATACTGTCGCCTGAGGAGTCCTTCTCGATGAGAGGTTACAGTCTCGCCTCCCTGTGCATCTTCCTGATCGCCTCGGTTGCCTCCGCGCAAAGCCAACCTGAAAACCGAGCCGACGCAGCGACGATGGACCCGTACCTTCCTATCCGCAACACCGCCTTGCAGTTCGATCTGGGTGTCGACTACTCGAGCGTACCCGGCTATTTCGCGAGCAAATCGGCCGATACCACCGGCACGAGCTCCGGATCCGACGCGGTCAAATTCCAGAGCGCGGGAACTCTGACCCAACTCACACTTCGCGTTCACCACGGTTTCGCGGCCTCCACGGAAGCGATCCTGGAGATTCCCTACATCCTGGCCACCGGCGACGCGCGCCGTCTCGATCCGAGCAATTCCGGCGGGGCCCTGACTTCGGGGGGCGACACTTCCGCGAGCGGATTCGGCGATTGGACTCTCGGCGTGAAATCCGCGTACGAGCCCTGGGGACTGGGTGGGTACTTCGCGTTGGTCCTTCCGGTGGGCGCGGCCTTGGGTTCGGGTGCCTACACGGACGGGGATGGCCAGATCAACGGCGGCATCTTCTGGGACAAGGTCTTCGGAGACAACTACCAGATCATGACCAATTTCGTCTACGGCTACGATCTGCCGGCCACGAACCGACAGCTCGACAAGCAGGACAACTACAGCTACTACCTTCGGCTGGGATACCTCCTCGCGCAGCAGAAGTACCGTCCCTACGTGGCCTTCACCTACAAGGGCTACGGGGAATACGTCATCAACAACCAGAACCAGGCGCCGGGTTCCGATCAGATGGTGGTCACTCCGGGCATCGACTTGAACTTGACCGGGGATTTCAGCTCCGAGATCAAATTCGACTACACCGTCGCCGGCACGGGAAACCGAACCATCACCACCCCCTCGGGTTGGAAGATTTCGGCGAATCTGAAGTACTTCTGGTTCCGGTTCTGATCCCGTCGACCTAGGAGTCCTGCTTCCGCGAAGCAGGACCAGAAACCCGGGGAAAGGTCTGGGTTTCTTTTTTGTCTCGATAATGGATTGGTTAGTATACCTTTGGTGGACATGTCCAGCTATGGGCGTACCTCTTCCAACGCTATCGCCATCGCGGCCCTCCTCGCCGAGCGATGGGAATCCCACCGGAAATCCACCTCGCACGAGGTGTCCAAGGTGCGTGGGATCTCGAAGCCCCTGGCGGCTCGAATCCTTGTCCAACTCGCCCAAACCGGGCTGGTGGAGGGGACTCCCGGACCCCATGGTGGATATTCCCTTTCGAGGCCGCCGAATGCGATCCGGTTGTCCGAAATCGTCGGCGTGTTCCAGAAGGTGGAGTCCGAGGAGCGTTGCGCCTACGGTCCGGGCTGGTGCGGAACGGGAACTCATTGTCCGCTGCACGAGGAACTGACCAGGATGGCGCAGGAACACCTTTCCTTCCTGGACCGTACCACGCTGGAAGTCTTTGTCGGTCGAGCCGCGCTACCGACTCCACCTGCATCCTGAAACGGAAGTTTCCGCCGCTGTCCATCCCCCTGGAATCGTCAATTGGTAAATTGACGAAGCTCCAGAGGTGACACTCGGGGACTTCGAATCTTGGTGGATCCAGATAGGATGGAATTTGTGACGACGTTGAAGCGTCCATGGGGGGTGAAATCCCAATCTGCGGGCGCAAACAAGCGCTTCACGACGAACCCCTCGGAAACATCCTTCCTGGTACTCGCCTCGATCCTTTTCCTGCTGGCCGGCATGGCGGTCGCGGACCCCCCCGGCGAGGAGGGATTCCTGCGCCAGGTGATGCTGCGAAATCCCGCCATCCAGGCCGAAAGCCTCACGGTGGCCGGGTCGCGGGAAACAAGGTCGGGAGCCAATTCGCTCCTCCTGCCGCAATTGAACGTCGCCGGAACCGGGAGCAGTTCCACCAATTTCCAGGGCACCAGCAACTATTCCGGACAAGGCACGGGAACCCTGACCCAGATCCTTCCCACCGGGGGGACCCTGGAAGGCGACGCCCTCGTGGGTCGCGATCTTGGCAGATCTCCGGGAGAACGGCTTGGAAACGACACCGCCGGATTGGGGATCTCGTTCACGCAACCCTTCCTGCAGGGCTTCGGGAACGGCTCGCCCGCATTGAACACCGTTACCCAGGCCAGGCTTTCCGAAAGAGTCCAGCTGCACGCCAGCCGATCCACGGTTCTCGCCACCATCGACGAGGCGCGCACCGCCTGGTGGATGCAACGGTCCCTGGAGTCGGTGCTGGCCGCCCACATCCAGGACACCACGCGCACCTGGAGGCTGCTGGTCAATGCGAGACAAAATTTGTTCTCAGGTGCCGGGTCCGTACTGGACACCATCCAGGCCTACGCCAACCACCTCCAGGCGTTGAGCGACTGGTTGACGGCCAGGACCACCGCCCGCGCGGGAGCGATCGACCTCGGATCGTTCCTGGACAGCTCGGAGATCTGGCTGGGCGATCCCCTGTCCGACACCTTGGCCATCGAGCCTCCCGACAGCCTGCTGAGGGAATGGCCCCCCGTGGACACCCTCATGCGGCTCGCCGAGGACAACGCACCCGACATCGCCGAAGCCCTGGCCCAGGAAGAGCAGGCCAAGGCGACGAAGATCTACCTCGACAACCAGATCCTGCCGACGCTCGATGGCGGTGTGTTCGCCCGCAAGTCCCTCCTGCCGGGAGACGCCGTCCCGAAAGGCGTGGTGGGCGGGGTCCAGGTCACCTTCAACTGGAACATTCCCGACGGCGTGAACCGGGCGGCGGCGCGCAAAGCCCTGCTGGACCTGCACAAGGCGGGCATCCAGGCCACGAACGCGAGGAACACCTTGCGCAGGTCCCTGATCAAGTACCTGGAACTGGGACGGCAATACGCCCTGGCCATCTCCCTGCAGCGACACCTCATCGAGGCCGACAAGCTTCAGTTGACCGCCGACGAACAGGGGTACAAGGACGGGTCCGTCGCCTGGGCCGACCTCACCGCAGCGCGCAGCTCCTGGCTGGCCGCCGTGGGCACGGCGTGGAATGCCGTCGCCCTCGCGGAGGCGAACGAATCCAACATCGAGTCTTTGACAGGGACCGGTCCGGCTCGGCTTGGCTGGAACTGGGGGGAATGAACATGGGATCGAGATCGTTCGCCGTCTTGGCGTCGTTGGCCCTGCTGGTGGGGTGCAAGGGAAAGGGCACCGACGTGGCGCGCCACGTGGTCGCCGGTCCGGCGGCGCTGCGCGACGTGGCGCGCCTGACGGGAACCGTCGAACCTGCCGACACCATCCAGGTCAAGGCGCAGGTCACCCAGCAGATCATGCGCATCCTGGTCAAGGAGGGGGACTTCGTGAAGAAGGGACAGCTCCTCTACGACCTGGACCGCACCAAGCTCCTGCTCACCCACGAGCAGCTGGTGATCGCCGTCGCCGAGGCGAAGCTTGTCCTGAAGTCCGCCGATCGGAACCTGGCCCAGTCCCAGACGCAGATCCAGAACGGCAGCGTCAGCGCCAACAGCGTCCAGGATCTGGAGATCGCGCGGGACAAGGCCAGGCTGGATCTGCAGAATGCCCAGTTGAACCTGAAGAGCAACGAGAGCGATCTCTCCTACACCCGGGTGGCCGCCCCCCAGGATGGACAGCTGATCCGGTTGCCCGTGACCGCGGGAGAGATGGCGATCGCCGCGAACGAGGCTTCGGGCAATGTGCTGGGAGTCATCGCCGACCCCAGCCAGATGAAGGTGGTGGTGGAAGTCAGCGAACTCGACTATCCGCGCCTGAAGCTGGGGCAGGACGTGGAGATCTCCACGGAGGCCCAGCCCGACAAGCTGATCCAAGGCCGGGTGACCTACATCCCCCCCGCTGCCTCCTCCTCCTCCAGCAACGCCTCCGTGATGGTCTTCAAGGTGGAAGTCACCGTGGATCGCCATGCGCAACCGATCGATTTCGCGGCCGTCGCGGGCGGAGCGCGCCACGGTTCGGGGAATCCCGCGTGGAACAGGGATTCGTCGGGGATGCACCGTGGCGGAGGGGCGGATTCACCCGGGAACGGGAGTGGGCGATGGGGCGGCAAGGATGCTTCCGCCGGTGGCCATTGGGGCGGGGATTCCACCCATCGAGGCCACCATGCGGGCAAAGTCGGCGGCAAGGACTCGCTGAACACCGCGCTGGCACCCGGGATGACGGTGAACGTCGATTTCGTCTTCCTGGAGAGGAA
The DNA here is from genome assembly GCA_035604215.1 of Fibrobacteria bacterium. Taxonomy (GTDB): domain Bacteria; phylum Fibrobacterota; class Fibrobacteria; order UBA5070; family UBA5070; genus UBA5070. Next base: position 18,309 of record DATNIW010000094.1, on the reverse strand, counting down.
GGCCGACGTGACGGTGCCCTACGACATGGTCACCACCTCGAAGGACGGATCGAAGAAGATGGTCCGGATTCGAGACGACCACGGCTTGCACCCGAAACCGGTGCAGGTGGGCGCCACCGACTACAAGAACTACGAGATCCTGTCCGGATTGTCCGCGGGAGACACGGTGTACGCGGCCGACGACGCCAGCGGCGGCGCGGAGAGCAAGGGCAAGGGCAAGGGCCCGGGATTCTGATGGTCGAGGCGGTCGTCGAGACCAAGGCCCTGCGCAAGAGCTACTTCCTGGGAAAGGAGGAGGTTCCCGTCCTGCACGGCTTGGACTTCGTCATGCCCAAAGGGCAGTACGGAGCCATCATGGGGCCCTCCGGGAGCGGGAAGAGCACCCTCCTGAACATCCTGGGGTGCCTGGACCGGCCAACGGGTGGCGAGTGCTTCATCGCGGGGCGGGACACCGCGAAGCTTTCCGAAAACGAACTGGCCGAACTGCGGTGCCGCGAGATCGGATTCGTCTTCCAGGCCTTCAACCTCCTTCCGCGTCTCACCCTGGAACAGAACATCGAGCTTCCCCTCCAGTACCTGGGACTTCCCAAGAAGCAACGACGGAAAATGACCGCCGAGGCCATGGAGCGTCTCGGGTTGGGAGAACGCGGGCGCCACCTTCCCGCGGAGGTCTCCGGAGGACAGAAGCAGCGGGCGGCCATCGCGCGCGCGCTGGTGAAGCGTCCCGCCCTCCTGCTGGCCGACGAGCCCACGGGCAACCTGGACTCGACCACCACCGAGGAGGTCCTGCAGATCTTCGACGAGTTGAACCGCGAGGGAAACACCATCCTCGTCATCACCCACGAAAGCGACGTCGCCAAGCGGGCCAGACTGGAATGGCACATCCGGGACGGGAACATCAGCACGATCCGGGGGGTCTGATGGGGGTGGCCACAGCAGGTTGGACCCTTCCGCTCCAACTGGCCATCCAGGAACTGGCCTCGCACAGGATGCGTTCCACCATATCGGCCTTCGCGGTATTCCTGGGCGTCGCCGCCTATCTGGTGATGACATCCTTTTCCCGGGGCATGGAGGAGCGGAACCTGCAGACCTTCCTCCAGATGGGCGGGGCGCAGGTCCTGACCATCGAAACCATGACGGCCAACGACCCCATCCAGGCGGTCCTGTTCGCCAAGTCGCCCGGACTGCACCTGGCGGACTTCACCGCCTTGCGCCAACGCGTTCCCGAGGTCGACAAGATCCTGCCCCAGATCTCCAGCGGCCTCCAGTTCCGCATCGGCGGCAGGCGCCTGCGCGGAATCGTGATCGCCCAGGGCTGGGACAACTTCGACGAGTACAACTACTCCTTCGACTCCTCCGGCGAAGTGAACCGCGAGAACTGGGACCGGGGAGCCGCCATCGCGCTGGTGGGCTCGCGCGTCGCCGACGACCTCCAGAAGGCGGCGGGCAAGGTGATTGGTCAGGAAATGTCCCTCCAGAACGGAGGGCGGGTGAAGGTGGCCGGAATCATCCACACCGACTCGAAGTTCGACCGCCGCTCCTTCGAGATCGACGTCACCATCCCCTGGATGCTCCGGGAGCTGGGCACCGACAACCCCGTGATCCCCAGTTCCGCCGTCAAGATCCGCGACATCGACTCCGTGCCTTCGGCGGTGGAACAACTCAAGCAGGAACTGCTGTCGCTGCACCGGGGGGTCCCCGACGCCGACGTCACCACCAACGACGACGCCATGCAGGACAGCGAGCAGGCCATCTTCGTCATGAAGCTGGTGACGGGAATCATCTCCGCCATCGCCCTGGTTTCGGGGGGGGTCGGGATCCTCAACATCCTGTTCGCCTCCTTGGCCTCCCGGATCCGCGATCTGGGCATCCACAAGGCCATGGGCGCGACCCCGCGCACGCTGTTCCGCCAGGTCTTCCTCGAGGCCTTGCTCATTTCCGGGGCGGGAGGCCTCTTGGGATGCCTGACCGGAATCCTGCCCCTGCTCATCGCCAAGAACGCCCTGCCGTTCCAACCCGTTCTCGGCTTGTGGGACCTGCTGTTGGGGTTGGCCCTGGCTCTTGGAATCGGAGTGGGCGCGGGCATCCTGCCGGCTTTGAAGGCGTCCAAGCTCGATCCGGTGGAGGCCATGCGGGCATGAGACAATTCCTGTCATCATTTCTGGTGGGTTGCGTGGGCGGATTCCGCGAGATGCGGGTGCAGCCTCTCCGCTCCGCGCTCTCGATGATCGGTGTCGGCCTCGCCATCGCCGCCGTCACCGCCATCCTGTCCATCAACGGCGGACTGCAGGATTACGTCCACCACGCCGTTTCGGCCATGGGCGGACCGGGCCGGTTCTCCGTGCGCACGCAGTCGCCGGCGAATCCGGAAGAGGCGTTCGCGGACTCCCGATCCTTCGGCATGCACACCAGCGACGGGCCCCGTCTGCAGAACGCCCACCAGGGCAAGCTCCAGGCCATGAATTCCGTGAGCAAATGGGCCGATGCCAGTTCCGGCGGACTCACCATGACCGTGTTCCTCAACGGCGTCGATCAGGAATACCTGGAGAATTTCCTGCAGCCGATCCTCCAGGAAGGTCGGGTGTTCTCGCCGCTGGAATACCGCAGGGGAGATCCCGTGACCATCCTGGGTTGGACCCTCGCCGACCGCCTGACCCCCCAATTGGCCAGCCATGGAAAACCCCTGATCGGGTCCGAAATCCTCCTGGACGGTGTGAACTACCGGATCGTCGGCAGCTTCACCATGTTCCGAAACGCCGGGTGGCGCTACGCGAACTCGGCAGTCATCCCTTTCCACACAATGGAAAGGTTCGTGGTGGATCCCGCCACCACCATCAACAACATCCAGCTCCAGGCCAGCGACCCCGACAGCATCGAACAGCTCATGACGAGCGTGAACGCCACCATGGAATGGATCCACCGCGGAGCCCAGGACTTCACTTTCCAGATCTTCAACTTCATCCAGGAATTCTCGAGCATGGTGAACAACATCACCCTGCTCTTCTCCTTCGTGGCCGTCCTGTCCCTGGGGGTGGGAGCGTTGGGGATCCTGAACGTGATGCTCGCGAGCCTTGCCGACCGCGTCCGGGAGGTGGGGGTGCAGAAGGCCCTGGGTGCCAAACCCATGGAAATCGGGATCCAATTCCTCGCCGAGTCCATCACCCTTTCCCTGGTGGGAGGTCTCGCGGGAATGGCCTTGGGGTCCTTTCCCGTGCTTCTGGGCGACACCCTGGAGGCCGCCTTCCATTTTCGCCCCATACTCGACATCGGAATCGCCTTCCAGGCCCTTGGGGTCACCGTCGTGGTGGGAGTGATCGCAGGCCTTTTCCCCGCCTGGAAAGCCATGCGGCTGGATCCCATCGAGGCGCTCCGCTACGAGTGACCAAAAGGCCTTCCGGGGGACTACCCCGGAAGGTTTGGCGCAACGGACCCCATTCGTCGTGACCTCGGTGCAAAAAGGCCTTCCGGGGTAAACCCCGGAAGGCTTGGCGCAACGGACCCTGGACTTCCACTCACCCGGTTTCGGAAGAAGGGTTTGCTCCGTCGCAACGGCGATTTGGTTGATTTAGGTCCGAATCGTCGCCAAAGCGCGCCAGGGCCGATGACCAAAGGCTTTCCCGTACGCGGGGAGCGTACAAACCTTCTCCCCGATCTCCTGAGATCGAAACGCATTCGCACTTGCATTCACCGGATGTGGAGGGTATGTTATCCGTAGGGATAAAAGCCGAGTCGCCTTGCATGCGGGGAACGGCGGCTTCGGTGGGCGGTCGGTCGCCGCGGGGATGCACGGGGAATGACCAACAGCGACCTCCGCCCTCCCGCTTTTTCCTCGCCGCCTAATCGGGCTCGTGTTGGGACAGGCAGTGGAGGCTGCCCTGACCGTGGATGACGTCCCTGCAATCGATGGTCTGGACTCTCCTGCCCGTGGCCGCCTCGAGACGGCGAACGGCCAGCTGGTCCAGGCGATCCCCGAACACGGGCAGCACGATCCCGTCCCTGGAGAAGAGGAAGTTGCAGTAGCTGGCGGGAGTGCGAAGTCCCATGCTCACCACCGGACGGGGCATCGGAAGGGGAACCACCTCGAGCTTCCGTCCGGCGGCGTCGCGGAAGGATCGTAGTCGACGGAAATTGTCTTCAAGTGCGAGATGGTTGGGATCGCCGGGGTCACCCTCCACCGCGGCGCAGACCAGCCCCGGCGCGAGGAACCGCGCGAGATCGTCGACGTGCCCGTCGGTGTCGTCACCGTCCACCCCGTTTCCCAGCCAGAGCACCTTTCGCGCCCCCAGGAATCGCCCCAAGCGCAACTCGATGGCCTCCCTCGATAGCGATGGATTCCGATTCGGGTTGAGCAGGCACTGCTCGGTGGTGAGGAGGGTACCCTCGCCGTCGACGTCGATGGATCCTCCCTCGAGCGTCATGCCGGGAACCCAGCGCTCCATCCTCCGGATCCGCGCGATTCGCGACGGGACCAGATTGTCCTGGTCCCAGGGGGGATACTTCCCGCCCCACTTGTCGAAATCCCAGTCGGTGATGGAGATTCCTCCGGTTGCCGCATCTCGCACGAAGATGGGCCCGGAGTCGCGCAGCCACGAATCGTCCAAGGGGATGTCGTGGATGATGATCTTTCCGGGGAGTCCCTCCAGAGCTGCCAGCATCCGGGCCCGCACGCCGGGAGATCCACCGCAGAAATCGACTTCCTCGCCGCCTTCGGCGAGAACCCGGGCGAAGGCCCGGAAGGCTCGCTCCACCCGGGGACGCACCGGATCCGGCCAGGTCTCCCGATTGGAGGGCCACCCGAGCCACGTGCTCCGCCGGGGACCCCATTCGGCAGGCATCCGAAGTCTGCCGTCTTCCGGCAGTCGCGCGGCGGGCGCCGACCGGAAATCCCGGAGGCGTTCCATCAATAGGCGTTTTCGGAGCGCCGGAAGACCAATTGCCAGACGGTCAGGATGCAGATCTTGACGTCGAGCCAGAGGGACCAGCGGCGCAGGTAGTCGATGTCGAACTTCACCCTCTGTTCCATCTTGTCCAAGGTGTCGGTCTCCCCGCGCCAACCGTGGATCTGGGCCCATCCGGTGATGCCGGGCTTCACCTTGTGCCGCAGCATGTAGCCGTCGATCTTCCTGCGGTACTCCTCGTTGTGGGCGATGGCGTGCGGGCGTGGGCCCACGATGGACATCGTGCCCTGGAGCACGTTGATGAACTGGGGGAGCTCGTCCAGGGAGGTCCGGCGCAGGAAGGCTCCGAGCCGGGTGATCCGCGGATCGTCCCTGGTGGCCTGGTGGACCACCGGGCCATTGTCCAGAGTGCGCATGGACCTGAATTTCCAGACTTCGATCTGCTGGCCGGCCAGACCGTACCGCTGCTGCTTGAAGAGGCTCGGACCCTTTGATGTCGCACGCACCGCGGCGGCGATGAGGAGCATGGGCAAGCCGGCGACGGCCAGGAACGCCAGGGAGAACAGGATGTCGAACGTGCGCTTCACGTACCAATCCGTCTCGGCGTAGGGGAGCTCGAAGACGGAAATCGCCGTCAGGCTGCCCAAGTGGATCATCCTGGAATTCACCAGGTTGAAGGTGTAGAAGTCCGGCACCAGGTAGACGGAAGCGGTCGTATCCGCCAGACGCTGGATGAGATACCGGGTACGCTCGGTCGCCGAAAGCGGGAACGCCAGGTAGATCCTCTGGATGTCCCCTTCCCGCGCTTGGGCCACGAGTTCTTCCAGGTCGCCCAGGATCTTGTCCTGGGAAACCGTGGGGATCCTGTCGCTGGCGGGGTCGCGGTCGTCGAACCAACCAGCGACATCAAGGCCGGAGTAGGGCATGGATTCGATGATCCGACCCACTTCGGCGCCTTGGGCATCCGCCGGCGCGATGGCCACGCGCGATCGGTTCTTCCCGCGGTCGCGATAGAGCCCCAGCAGCAGGCGGAACGTCGAGCGCCAGAGCAGGAGTACCGCCAGGTTGCCCCCGACCCAGATCAGGAACAGGTCGCGTGGAAGGACCATGTCGGGAAGGATCAGTTGAAGCAGGAGCGCAAGGATGGCCGAAGCGAGGATCCAGACGCAGGCCTCGCGGAAAAGTTCGTCCTTGAGGGGTGTTCCCCGCCAGGAGCCGTAGAGGGAACAGGGTTCGGCCACCAGGAGATAGAGGATCACCTGGAAACAACCCACCAGGTAGATCGCATCGGGGCAGCGATTGGACGACAACCGACACGCACCCAGCAGGGTGGCCAAGATGAACGCCGACTCGGCCAGGCGCAATACCGATGCGAATTTGTTTTGGGTCTGTTGGATCAAGGCAGCAGGAATCCGTTGTAGGGCAATGCCAAGCTAATTCCTCCCCCCGGGTTGCGTCGCGTCGCAGCGGTGCGATCTGGGCTGGCAGCAAACGACCTCGAAGTCTAGATTTGGTCCCTCATGATCCAACGTACGTTCGCCATCGTCAAGCCCAACGCCGTGCGATCCGCCTTGGTGGGGGAGATCCTTCATCGCTACGAGACGGCTCGATTGAAGATCGCCGCGGCCAAGCTCGTGCACGCTTCCGCCCAGAAGATCGAAGGTTTCTACGCGGAGCACCAAGGACGCCCCTTCTTCCCGGGTCTGGTTTCGTTCATGTCTTCGGGACCCATCCTGTTGCTGGCCCTGGAAGGGGAGAACGCCATCGACGCGGTGCGCACCCTCAACGGAGCGACCGACCCCGCCAAGGCGGTCGTGGGCACCATCCGACAGGCGTTCGGACCCACCATGGGTTCCAACGTGGTCCACAGTTCCGACTCGCCCGAGTCCGCCTCCCGGGAGATCGGATACTGGTTTTCCCCCGACGAACTCTTCTCCTACGACCAGAAGAGCTCGGTCGCCGACGAATGATCCACCCCTGACACGCATCCCACACCGAGGACAACGGATATGAGCGAGAAGAGAGTCTTGATCGTCGGCGGAGGCCTGGCTGGCCTCGCGGCCGCCATGAAGGCCTGCGAACTGGGCCTGGAGGTCGACATCTTCAGCATGGTTCACGTGAAGCGCAGCCACTCGGTCTGCGCCCAGGGCGGCATCAACGGCGCCGTGAACACCAAGGGCGAGGGCGATTCCCCCTACATCCATTTCGTGGACACGGTCAAGGGCGGCGATTTCCTGGGCGACCAGCCCCCCATCCTCTCCATGTGCGAAGCCGCTCCGGCCGTCATCAACATGATGGATCGACTGGGCGTGACCTTCAATCGCACGCCGGAAGGGTTGCTGGACTTCCGCCGCTTCGGAGGCACCCTCCACCACCGCACCGCCTTCGCCGGAGCCTCCACGGGACAGCAACTGCTGTATTCGCTCGACGAGCAGGTGCGTCGCTGGGAAGCCCAGGGCGTGGTCCGCAAGTTCGAAAACTGGGAATTCACGCGTCTGATCCTGAACGACGAGGGCAAGGCGGTGGGAATCGTGGCCCAGGATCTGACCACGATGGAATTCCGCAGCTTCCCCGGCCTGGCGGTGGTCCTCGCCACCGGGGGGCCCGGACTCATCTTCGGGAAGACCACCAACAGCACCATCAACTTCGGTTCGGCCACCGCCGCGGCCTACAAGCAGGGCGTCTGGTACGGCAATCCGGAGATGGTCCAGATCCACCCCACGGGCATCCCCGGATCGGACAAATTGCGTCTGATCTCGGAATCCGCCCGCGGCGAGGGCGGCCGCATCTGGGTGCCGCGCAACAAGGGCGACAAGCGCGCCTGGAACGAGATCCCGGCGGAGGATCGATACTACTTCCTGGAGGAGCGCTACCCCCTCTACGGCAACCTGGTGCCCCGCGACATCGCGAGCCGCGAAATCGCCGAGATCTGCACCAAGGAAGGGCTCGGCATCGGGGGTCGCAACGCGGTCTACCTGGATCTGACCCACAAGTCCGAGGAGTACCTCCTCAAGAAGCTGGGCGCGATCCTGGACATCTACGAGAAGTTCCGCGGCGTGGACCCCAAGAAGGTCCCCATGGAGATCTATCCGGCCTACCACTACAGCATGGGCGGTCTCTACGCCGGGTACGAAACCGACGAAACCGGGCGCCTGCTCAAGAACTCGCCCAAGAACCAGGAGACCAACATCCCCGGCGTCTACGCCGTGGGCGAGGCCGACTACCAGTACCACGGTGCCAACCGCCTGGGGGCGAACTCCCTGATGTCCTGCATCTTCGCCGGTCTGGTGGTGGGCGAATCCGTGGCCGCGTTGGCCAAGAATTCCAAGACCGCTCCGGCCGCCTCCAGCCTGCTGGAGTCGGAGCGGAAATCGGAGGAGGACTCCTACAAGAAGCTCGCGGCCCAGGACGGTCCCGAAAATCCCTACGTGATCCACAAGGAGTTGGGCGAGGCGATGAGCACCTACTGCCTCATCGTGCGCCAGAACGACGAGCTGAGGAAGCTCCAGGGGATGGTGGACGGGTACGCGGAGAGGCTCAAGAAGGCCTCCAGCCTGGACAAGTCGGGGTCGGGAAACATGAGCGCGGTGTTCCTTCGCCAATTGGACGGCATGATCACCCTGGCCAAGGCCATCGTGGACGGTGCCCTCCTGCGCGACGAATGCCGCGGGGCGCATTCCAAGCCCGAGTTCGACAATCCGGCTCCGTCCATGGAGACCCCCATCACGGACCCGGCTTGGACCGCCTACTACGAGAAGTTCCTGGCCCAATCCCAGACCTGGCTCAAGACCACCATCGCCAAGTACGATCCGTCCAAGTCCAGACCCGTCATCGACTACAAGCCGGTGGACATGCGCCACCTGTCGCCCGAGCCCCGCGACTACACCGGCGTGGGCAAGAAGGCCTGGAAGAAGTTCCTGGAAACGCACAACGCCGGCCAGGTCAAGGCTTAAGCGGAGGACACAGCAATGAGCAACACAGTCGAAGTCCGCATCAAGCGCCAGGACAGCCCCCAGGCCCCCGCCTACTGGGCGGAGTTCTCCGTCCCCTACGAGGAGGACATGAACGTCATCTCGGTCCTCCAGGCCATCCGACGCAACCCCAAGGACAAGTCGGGGAAGAGCGTCGCCCCGGTCACCTGGGAGAGCTCCTGCCTGGAGGAGGTCTGCGGTGCCTGCACCATGGTGATCAACGGGAAGGTCCGACAGGCCTGCACCGCCCTGGTGAAAAGCCTGGAGCAGCCCATCCAGCTCGAGCCCATGTCGAAGTTCCCGGTGCAACGCGACCTGCGCGTGAACCGCCAGCGCATCTTCGACAACCTGAAGAAGGTCAACGCCTGGGTGGACGTGGACGGCTACCACGACCTGGGACCGGGGCCCCGACAGAATCCGGACGACCAGCCCACCACCTACAAGTACTCCGAATGCATGAGTTGCGGCTGCTGCATGGAGGTCTGTCCGCAGTTCTCCAAGGTCAACGACTTCGTGGGCGCGGCCGTGCTGGCACAGGCGAGGCTGTTCAACATGCACCCCACCGGGGCCATGCAGATGGGCCCGCGTCTGGACGCCGTCACCGCCGAGGGAGGCATCCAGGACTGCGGTCTGGCCCAACAGTGCGTGAAGGCCTGTCCCAAGAGCATTCCGCTGGTGGAAGCCATCGGCCAGCTCCAGCGCGACATCACCTTGGACAGGGTCCTGGGGGCGTTCCGGCGCTGACCTGATGGAAATCTTCAGGACGGCGTCCGAGATCCGCGAATGGTCCCGGGCGCGCAAGCGCTCGGGCCGACGCGTGGGCTTCGTTCCCACCATGGGGGCCCTCCACGAAGGGCACGCTTCGCTCCTGAGGGCAGCGAAGTTCCATGCGGATTCCACGGTCCTGTCCATCTTCGTGAACCCCACCCAGTTCGGTCCCGGCGAAGACTTCGCCAAGTACCCGCGCACCTGGGAGGCGGATCTGGAGACGGCGCATCGCGAAGGCGTTGAAGCGGTCTTTGCTCCGGGAGAGGGCTTCTACCCGGACGGCTACCGGACCATCGTGCGCGTCCCGGATTGGAATTCCGTGCTGGAGGGCGAAATCCGTCCCGTCCATTTCGACGGCGTGACCAGCGTGGTCGCCAAGCTTTTCCATTGCGTGGAGCCGGACGTCGCCGTGTTCGGGCAAAAGGATGCCCAACAGGCGCTCTTGATTCGGCGCATGGTGGCGGACCTGGACTTCGGATTGCGCTTGGTGGTGGCGCCCACGGTGCGCGAGCCCGACGGGCTTGCGCTCAGCTCCCGCAACCGCTACTTGTCCGCGACGGATCGTCGCCGTGCCTTGGTGATCATCCGTGCATTGCGCGCCTGCGCAGCCGTCTGGGACTCGGACAACCGGGATCCATCCGAAATCCTGGACGCGGGCCGCGGCGAGTTCGAAAGGGATCCTCCGGACTCCGTGGACTACCTCACCCTGCTCGACCCCGACTCCATGCGGGTCCTGGACGGAGAACCGACCTTGGCCGGTTTCGCCCTTCTGGTGATCGCGGCCAGGTATGGTCAAACGCGTCTGATCGACAACATGGCCCTGGGCGAGGTCTGGTAGGTCACTCCGGCCGGGCGGCTGTGTCCGGTCCATGAAAAATCCCCCCCGGTCGGAAGACCGGGGGGGATGGCGAACTCAAGTGGCGGACGAAAGGTTCAGCGGATGGGGGGTAGGAGCAGACGCTCCACGTCGTTGCCTGCGCGCAATTCCACGAATCCCGCCTGCGCGGAGTGTTGGGGCGCGAGATCCAGGACCGTGGCTCCATTCGTGAGGTGGGCGGTCGCCGAGCGCATGGCACCCTGCTGACGCCCGCTCAGGTCCAGCACCCGAACCTCCACGACTTGCCCTTCCTGGGCCAGACCCGCCGGCAGGCGCAGACCTTCCGAGGTCCACGAGAATGCCGAGAGATGGGGTTGAACCGTCTGGATTCCACTGGCGGGAGTGATGGTGATGGAGGTGGTGGTGCCAGCCGGAGGGGTGGTCCACGGACCGGTGAGGGCGACCGTCACCGTGCCCGCCGAAAAGGCCGGGTTCAGACGGTGGGTTGTGGTGGCCCAGGTGTACGACATGCTGTCGCCCGTCCCCGTCAGGGAGTAATTGGCGCCGGTGGATTCCGTGATCGTCAGGGTCCAGTTGATGACATGGCTGAACTTCGCGCTCAGGACGGTGCTGGTGTTGAGTTGGATGGTCGAGGGTGTCGCGGTCAGGGCCTTGGTGACCTTGGCGGTGGTGTCCGGAACCACCCAGGTGTTCTTCAAGTCATCCCAGACGTTCGGGGCACGGCCATCGATGGCCAAGGCGCCGAGCAGCCCGAGCGACTGGGCGTAGTAGTTCTTGTTGGGGGCGGAACTGCTCGTGGTGTCCGAATTCGCGGACAGCAGGAAGTAGTCGTGACCCAGAACGCCCTTCTTCATGGAACTCATGATCACCCCCATGGCACTGGCCCCGGTGGTGCTGGAATCTTGGACTGCGGCGGCACAAGTGGCCCACATGGACACCGTCAAGGACCATTCGTACTGGGCGTCCGAGAAAGCTCCGCCAGAGGCGTTTGCCGTTCCCCATCCCCAGAGGGTGGGTCCGCTCACCGTGTACATGCCCGGTGTGGAGGGATTGACTGCGGAATTGTTCCAGACGCTCTTGCACCAGGAGATCGCCTGGCTGTGGGTCTTATACCAGAGCCCGTCCAATCCAATCCGGTAGGGGACGCGGATGGCGTCGAAGCTCATGTCACCGTTGGATGGGGTCTCGGTCCCGTTCCCCGGATTACCGGCGTTGCCGGAGCCATCGCACCAGTTGCGGGCCATGCCGTCCTTCGCGTTGGGCTGGGCGTTGAAGAGATTGTATTCCGCGGTGCGGACGGCATCCCATCCCGGGTCCGTCACCCCATTTGCGGCGCCGAATTCCTTGAAGACCTGGATCCAACCCGGCATCATGTAGCTCGGGTCGTAGATGCCGCTGGATCCGTTGTAGGAGCGGATCAAATGCGATCCGTCCAACATGTTCGCCGCGATGTTCTTCAGGACCGTGATCGCCTGGGTCTTGTAGGAGGGGTTGCCGTCCGTCCAGTACTTCGCGTCGACTAGGGCCGAGGCGAAGATCAAGGCCCCACAAATGTCCTGGTCTGCGTCGCCAGCAAAATGGACGTCGAGTGTGGGGGAGATGATCCAGGCGTAATTGGAAGTGGAATTTTGCCAGAAATTACTCTGGGTCTTACCATAGATCTGGTCGAAGGTGGTCTTGTCATTCATCCACAAGGCCATCAACATGCCATAGCTCTGCGCTTCCGAAGTTTCGGCTGTGGTATTGTCCGGTTTGGTTCCTTGAATCACACCACCAGCGGTATTGAACTTCCCCTTCCAGTAGGACCAGTGGGCCTGGAGATTGGTTTCCCAGCCCTGCTCCGCCGGGTATTTCAGCACGGGTTCTGTGTAGGGCAGGAAGGCCGCACCGCTGGTGGCGGCGAGCATCCCGATGGCGACGAGGAAAGGGCGTGCGCTTTTGCGGATCATGAGAAAACCTCAGGTGACAGCGCCAGTGGCTGGTGGACTCTGGAAAGCCTTATTCTACGCTCCAACTTCCAGTTTTTGGGGCGGTTTCGCCAATCGAGTCGATCGTCCCGTGCTCCACAGTTTCCGGTGCGAACACGAAACCCCGTCACCGAGTTCTCCGAACGAAAGCGCGGTCAGGGCTCCTTTTCTTTGTCGCGAAAGGTGGTGAAGGGGTTTTCCAGCCCCAACAAAAAAAGCGCTCCCTTGCGGGAGCGCCAAGTTTGTCAGACCTCGGTGGAGATCAGTAGGAAGTGACCGAACTCACCAGCCGGGAGTTGTCGCCCCGGACGCTCACGAGGTAGGTCCCATGGGCCAGGGAGACCGGCAGCGCCAACTGGTTGGCGACGGGGGAGGCCTTGATCGAAGCGACCTTGGAACCGTCCAGGCGTACGACGTCGATCTGGGCGGTGGTTCCGGAGACATTGTAGGAAAGAACCAACTGGGAGCCGTAGGAGGCCTTCAGCCCATTGGCGGCGACCGTCTTGGACTTGATCCCATCGGCACCGGTGATCCCGTAGAACACCACGTTGGTGACCGCGATGGTGTTGTTGGCGGAAGTGTGGACGGTCGAATTGGATTGATCTTCGATCTGGATGGTCCAGGCCAACTTGGAGATGTCCGTGGCGCTGAATGGAACCGCGGTTCCGTTCAGATTGTTGGTCACGTACCAACCCGGCTGGGCGAGCTTGGCGGCATCCACGCAGATGTGGGTGGCTGTCGTCGGCGTATACGCCTGGCTGATGGGGATGCTCATCTGGAAGGCTTCGGCATCGTTCACGGACACCTTGGACACCTTGAAGATCACACGACGGACGTTGGTCGTGTCGATGGTGTAGGTGGCTCCCAGGGCGGGGCCGGCGTAGAGATCGAAGGAAATCCCGGTGAGGGCACCACCCGCGCCACCGGGCTGCAGATCGAGGAAGGTGTCGATGGAATTGGGAGTGATGATCGCCGTCCCGATCGAAGCCCAGCCCGCATAGGGGTGGTACAGGTAGGTGCTGGTGGCGACGTCCTTCTCCAAGGTTGCGGTCATGATGGCCGCACCTGTGGTCGCATCCGGAGCCCACTTCTTGACTCCGGTGGGGAGGATGATCTGGGACATTCCGACGGCGGAATCATTCCCCGGGGTGGAAGTGGTGCTGGTGTCGGAGAACGCGTACCAGTACCCTCCCAGGTAGTTCGCGGAGATGTCGGCTTTGGTGGAAGCGAAGTCTTCGATGGTCACACCGGTACCGGTGCAGTTCACACCGTTGACCTGCGCATAGTCGCTGACACCGATGATCTTGATGTTGCGGATGAAGAAGGTACCCGTACCACCGGACTTGATGACCGTGGCGCTGGTCCAGTTGATCTGTGGCTGGAAGTTCAGGTTCTTCACGGCTGTTCCGACATTGTAGGTCAGGCCGGTCCATCCCGTCGTGGCGGCGTCCGGACCCGAATACCAACTGTTCATGGCCATGTCCGCGGTCACGACCTTCACGGTCTGGTAGCTGGCGGTCAGAGCGGTCCACTTGGGCTGGGCCAGGGCGGCGTTGGCGATTCTGGCGGAGTCCCCGTAGATGTTGGAACCGATCATCATCTGCATGTTGTTCGCCGGAGTGGCGGAAGCGGCCTTGACGTCGTAATCGATTTCCGTGGCGGCGCTCAGGTCCTTGATGTCCCAGGCGGCGTCCAGGGGAAGCAGGATCCCGACGGCGGTGCCGTAGGAACCGTCCGCGGTGGCGTAGGCGAGGTTCCAGTTCAATTCAAGCTCGTTGGCCGTGGTCAGCGTGAGCGAAACCACGTTGCTCGCGGATTTGCCCTCGTAGAACGTGGCTCCGCACAGCTTCTTGATGCCCATGTTGCTGGTGTCCGTGACCGTGATGGCGGTAGCCACCGTGGGGATGGTGATCGGGAGATCGGCGCGTGCCGTCGTGGCCAGGAAGGAGCCGGCCATCAGGCTCAGAGCGAGCTTTTTCATGGAATCCTCAATGTGGATGGGTGGGAGGAGGACAAGTACTGGATGCAAAAGTAAGCCAAGTCTAGGCGCGCTTGGCAAGCCCCGCAAGGCATTTTCACCAGTTGAGTTGCGAGCTTGAACGCTCGGGTTCAAACTCAGCCTTCATTTCACCCGTTCGACGTAGGAACCATCTCGGGTATCGATCTTGATTTTGGCGCCGTTTTCCACGAAAAGCGGCACCTGGATGACCGCATTCGTTTCCAATGTGGCTGGCTTGAAGGGTGTGTTGGTGGTGTCTCCCTTCAAACCCGGCTCGCAATAGGTGATGAGAAGTTCGACGAAGGTGGGTGGGGAGACACCGATGGGTTTTCCCTCGAACATCATGATCGAAGCGACCATTTCAGGCAGCAGGAACCGTTCGGCTCCATCCATCTGGTCCTTGGTCAGATCCACTTCTTCGAAGGACTCCTGGTTCATGAAGTGCCAAGTGGAACCATCGGCATACAGGAACTGGATCGGGAATTCCTCGACGATCGCCTCCTCCAGGGACTCGCCGGACTTGAACGTGCGCTCCAGTTGGCGACCATCCAGAAGGCTCTTCAGCCGACAGCGCAGGAACGCTTGCCCCTTGCCCGGTTTGACGAATTCCACCTCGATGAAAACGTAGGGCACGCCCTCGATCTGGACGCGCATGCGCTTCTTCCACAGGTTGGAAGGAATCTGGCCCACTGGATGTTCTCCCGGGAGAGGTTGGATGCTGGAGTGAAAGAGCGGAGGAATGTAGTTCCATGCCCCCGGGTCTCGAAAGGCCGGTTGCGGTCCCGGCCACCCCCGCGAAGGACTCGCGACCGGAAGAGAAACGCAGATCCTGTCAGCGAATCGGAGGGAGAAGCACCTGGGAGCGCTGTCCGGCTCCGTCGACCAATTCCAGGAATTCCACCCCCGCGCCGCCGGTCGGGCGATGGATGTCCAACACCACGCCGTCGGGAGAGGATTGCGCGAGAACCGTGCGGGCTTCCCCTTGCTGACGTCCCGACATGTCCAGGATCCGGACGCGGTAGGCCTCTCCGGAACTGGCCATTCCGGCGGGCAAGCGCAATCCGGACGCGGTCCAAGCCAAGGCGGTGCCGAGCCTGACCACCTGGATGCCGCTGGTGGAGGGGGTGAGGGTGAAGGAGGCGGTGAGGTTTGCCGGCGCCGTGGTCCAAGGTCCGCCCGTGACGGTCACGTTGACCGTGCCGGCACCGAACTGGGTCGCCAGCCGGCGGATGGAAGAATTCCAATCCTGGTTGATGGAATCGTTGTTCTGCGAATAGGAGTAGCTGGCCCCCGTGCTCGGTTGCGCGATCTGCATGGTCCAGGTGAAGGTATGGCTGAAGGTGGCCGCGAAGTGGAAGTTGGGTGTCACGCCGCCGCCCGCCAATTGACCGGTCGTGGGCGTGACGGTCAAGGGTTGGACCACGGTCAGGGTGGTGTCGGGCCCCGTGAATTTGCCGCCTTGTTTGCCGATGATGTAGGAACGGACGGCAGCGCCTCCCGCCGATAGGTCCGATGAGGCCCAATTGCCGGTTGTCGATGCGGTGGCGATGACGGCGGCGGTCCCTTGGACGGCGGAGCTCTCATCGCTGGGTACGGAACGCTGGGTGCCCACGTCCCAGTTGCACCAGGAGATACCGGCAGCTTCCAGCTCATCCAACCAAGACTGGCTCGCGGACCAGTTGTAACCGGAGTTTCCGTCGGCGTTGGTGGTTCCCCACTCCGTCACGAATACGGTCTTGCCTGCACTCTGCGCGGCTTGTGCATTGCTCCAGTAGGGGCCACTGGGTGGATGTGAGTTCGCATAGAAATGCAGAGTGTAGGCCACGTTGTTGGCGGGGTCCGTGACACCAGACACGCTGTTGGGCTGTGAGGACCATCCGGAACTGCCGATGATCACCAAGTTCGTGTTTCCGGCATTTCGGATCACGGGAATGATGGCATTGGCGTAGTTGGCGACGGTCCCATTGTCCGTGGTGGGCTCGTTCCAAATTTCCCAGAGCACGTTCGGAACGTTCTTGTACTGGGTCGCCAGGGTCCGGAAGAACGAAATCGCGCTGCTCTGTTGCGGATTCGTGGAGTTGCTCGATCCCGCGTCGATGACATGCCAGTCCACGATCACATAGAGTCCCTGCTGGATGGCTGTGCTCACCATGATCTGGACCCGGCTCATGTTGGTGGCGGAATCCTGCAGGTACCCGATGCTCTTGTTGCCCCCGTTGGGGACCGGGTTCACGGCCAGGGGGACGCGGATGACCGAAAGCTGCCAATCGGACTGGAGCCAGCGCACCACACCCCCGTTGAAGAAAGCGTAGCCGTCCGGCTCGCTGCTCCAATACATGCTCATGCCGCGGAGGGTCACCTTGTTGGTCTTGGAGGAGTCGTAGAGGGTTCCGCCCTTGGCCCACAGATGGCCATAGGTCGCCACCGGGGTCTTCGCCTGGGCAGAGAGGCCCGTCGCCAAGATCGTGCCTACAAGAAGATGGTGGAGTTTCATTTTGAAGCACCTTTGTTGGAACCATCGCGGCTGGGTTCCATCCCGGACCCGCGACCAAATCAGGTTTCTGAACCCGCAATCTACGTCGCAACCCCCCGTACCGCGGTTCATTCGAGCCTCCGCTCTTCCTTTTCCGGCGGACTCTCCAGGAGCTAGCTTGCCCGTCGTGACCACCCTTCTTCCCTATCTGGATTTCCTGCTCCATGCCAACCTGCATCTGCGCGACTTTTTCCTGGCCCACGGCCCCTGGGTGTATGGCCTCCTTTTCCTGGTGATCTTTTGCGAGACCGGACTGGTCGTGACCCCTTTCCTACCTGGGGATTCGCTGATTTTCGCCGCAGGAGCGCTCTCGGTGGCCACCGGGGGAGCCCTGCGGCTGGATCTCCTGGCGGTTGTCCTGATCGCGGCACCACTGTGTGGCGATCAAACGAACTACTGGGTGGGTCGTTTGCTGGGCGCCAAGATCCCCTTCAGCCCAAAAAGCCGGATTCTCAAGAGCACCTATCTGGAGCGCACCCAGGCCTTCTACGCGAAGTGGGGGGCCTCCACGGTGGTGGTTGCTCGGTTCGTGCCCATCGTTCGGACCTTCGCCCCGTTCGTGGCCGGACTGGGTCGCATGGCGTACCTGCGGTATGTCGCCTTTTCCGCGCTAGGTGCCATCCTGTGGGTGGGCCTTTGTTTGGGCACCGGTGCACTCTTCGGGAACATCCCCTTGGTCCAGAAGAACTTCTCGGTGGTGGTCCTGGGGATTGTCGGGGTGTCGGTCCTGCCTTTGCTGATCGGTGCTTGGAGGTCGCGCCGCAAGTAGATTGGGCCCGGTGAACGCCACCAGCCCATCCACTCTTTCCGACTCCAAGCCCCTCTCCGATCGGAGCGTTTCCGAATTGGAGGCCTGGCTTTTTTCCCTGGGACAGCCCAAGTTCCGCGCCCGTCAGATCCAAGAATGGCTCTGGAAGCACCTCGCCAGTTCGGTGGAGGAGATGACCAACCTCCCCAAGGATCTCCGGGCACTTCTCGTGGAGCATGGGGATTGCGGGGCCCTGCAACTCTCCGAGGAGCAGGTCTCGTTGGATGGCACGGCCAAATGGGCGTTCGAGGATGCGCAGGGACGCCGCTTCGAAACGGTGTTGATCCCCGACGAGGAACGCCGCACCGCGTGCATCTCCAGCCAGGTGGGCTGCGCCATGGGGTGCTCGTTCTGCCGCACCGCGCAGATGGGCTTTTTGCGGAATCTGTCCAGCGGCGAGATCCTGCAGCAGGTGGCCCATGTGAAGCGGTGGCTGAAGAGCAAGAACCAGCCGGCGCTCTCCAACATCGTGTTCATGGGCATGGGCGAACCGTTGAACAATCTCCCCAACGTTCTTTCCGCCTGCG
>DATNIW010000093.1:0-11014 GCA_035604215.1 Fibrobacteria bacterium | reverse complement strand
GGAAAATCGGCCAAGTGAAAAAGCTCAACTGGACCAAGTGCTGGAATTCCTAAGAGACGGCCTTTTGCCCGACGAGCTTCAGATCGACAAGGTGGATTCTGACGGACTATGGCTAAAAGACCACAATGGAGTACGTCTTTCATGGTTTGAAATGAGTGATGGCTACCGGGCTGCATTGGCTTTACTCGGAGATATTCTTCGACACCTAATCCGAATCTATGGAATTGATAATTTGATACAAGCCGTCGATGGTAAGCTTTGTGTCCAGAGAAGCGGCGTGGTTTTGGTGGATGAAATCGACGCTCATCTCCATCCGGAATGGCAGAGAAAGATTGGCTTCTGGCTCAAAGAACGGTTTCCTAAAATTCAATTTCTGGTCACAACACACAGCCCGATCATCTGTCAGGCGGCTGACACCAACGGACTCTTCTTCCTACCAGCACCTGGAGCAGGAGAAGTCGCTCGACCTGCAACTAAGGATGAATTGCAGAAAATCGTATCCTCCCGAGCTGATACAATCCTACTGAGTCCCGCGTTTGGACTTCAGAATTCAAGATCGCCGAGAGCAGTCGAGGCGCGTGCGAATAAAGCCAAATTAGAAGCCAAGGGGCGCATTGTGCCACTGACCGAAGCGGAACAGACGGAACTGGACCTTTCTTCCCAATGGGTCAATCCGGACGAATCGGCCTAATGCGTAAGATTGTCCGCTATCCACTTGGAAAAACGGAATTAAAATATCTGGTGAAACGGCAAGGAGATGCCGACAGTAAGCTTGGGCGTGATGAGTTGATCGTTGATAGGCATTGGTCGAGTTCAATTCAAGCAAGAGCGATGAGAAAAATACGCACCGTATTGGGGCAAATGGCTGGCTCATTGGAATCCTGCATGTATTGCAGTCACTCGCACGGATCAGACATCGATCATTTCTGGCCCAAAAGGCAATATCACGCTAAAATGTACGATTGGATGAACTACCTGCTGTGTTGCACGGAATGTGGTCGCATCAAGGGCGTAAAATTTCCGTTGGATCCATTAGGGAATCCCCTTTTGATCAACCCGTCCGTTCTCGACCCCTGGGAACATCTCGACTTTGATCCATCAACAGGAAATATCACCTCTCGATACATTACCCCATCTTCGACCTTTTCGTTGCTTGGCGATGAGACGGTCAAAGCGTTAGAATTGGATCAGAGAGAAGCATTGAGCAAGGCATACCAATTGGCTTATTCTCGAATTGTGGACTGCATTAGAGAATATCTCGGTTCAACTAAGAATGAAGAAGACAGAACCAAATTTTCTCACACACTTGGCATTATTGAGGATAAAGGACTTTTGGGCTGGACGCGAACCTCCTCAACATCGAAGATGCAGCCGTTTCAGGATCTTCGTAAAGATGCGTTGGGCTGGTCAACTCTTCAATCCATCTGAGATAACAATGGCACCCAAAACCAAACTCGAATTGACATGGATTGGCAAAGAGAATCGTCCGAAGCTGGAGCAACAGTACGGATGGGGATAGGAGCGGGGAGGGAACCTTCCCATCCAGGATTTCCATCGAACGTCGGAGCACGAAGGGCATAGCATGGGATCGAGTACGATAGCAGTGGTGTCTGTCGCCTTCGCCGTCCTTCTTCTCTCGCTCTGCGTCCTCGTCTGTGCCTACTTGGCGACCAGGACACGCGACCTGGAGAGGCGTCAGGAAGAGGAGAGACGGAAAGCGTCCAACCTGGAAAGCGCACTTGCCAGGGCGGAAGCCGAACGGAACGGGGCGGTCGGGGAGCTGGAGCGCTACCGGCAGGACGAGGAGCAGCGCATCGTCCGGGTGCGCGCCGAGATCGAGAACCTCTCCAACCGGATCTTCGAGGAGAAGACCGGCAAGTTCAAGGAGATCGGGACCTCCGCGATCGCGGAACTCGTGGCGCCCGTGCGCGAGAACCTGGACAAGCTCCAGAAGGCCCTCGCCGAGTCGGAGACCAAGGACGCGGTCCGGGAGCAGAGCCTCCGGGAGGCGCTGGAGCGCGTGGGGCGGATCAACGCCAGGCTGGGCGACCAGGCCGACGGATTGGCCAAGGCCTTGAAGGGCGACAACAAGGCCGTGGGGGACTTCGGCGAGGAGATCCTGGAACGGTTGCTGGAATACTCCGGTTTGAAGCGGGGCGCGAACTTCGTCGTGCAAGGCGAAGATCTGGGATTGAGGAGCGAGGCGGGACGCAGGCTCATGCCGGACGTGGTGATCTTCCTCCCGGAGAACCGCTGCCTGGTCGTGGATTCCAAGATGAGCCTGAAATCCTGGGCCGACGCCCAGACCGACGACGAAGTCGTCCGGACCGCGGCATTGGACGGTTTCCGTCGTTCCACCCGCGCCCACGTGGACGACCTGGCCGGCAAGCCCTACACGGAGGCGATCCAGGCCCGGGGAATGGTCTCCGTGGACTTCAAGTTCCTGTTCATCCCCGTCGAGAGCGCTTTCCACGCCGCCCTGCAGCTGGACCGCGGCCTCTACCAGTACGCCTTCGACCGCAAGATCATCCTGGTCAGTCCCACCACCCTGCTGGCCGTCCTCGCCACGGTGAGCCACACCTGGGAGCAGTTCGAGATCGGGAGGAACGCCTCGGAAATCCGCGACCGGGCGAGCCTCCTCCTGGACAAGCTCCTGGACTTCATGGGATCCATGGAGAAGGTCGGCGACCAGTTGGAAAAGGCCCGCGGAGCCTTCGACGAGGCCCGCAACCGACTGTCGGAAGGCCGGGGCAACCTGGTGGGCCAGGCGAGGAAGCTCCGATCGCTGGGCGTGAAATCCGAAAAGGCCCTTCCTCGTGCGCTGGAGGCGGAATCGAGGGACGAGGAAGAGGACTGAAACCCGGGAAGTTCCGTTCCGCTCAAGCCGGTTGCACTTCCTCCGTCACCAGACTCTCCGGCGCCCTCCACAGCAGGGCGACGACGGCGGCGCAGGCGAACTGGACGGCCACGACCAGGGCCACGCAAGCGGCCCATCCTCCGCGGTTCCAGGCCAGCCCCGACACCACCGCTCCCGCGCTCCCCCCGGTGTAGTAGCAGCTGACGTAGAGCCCAGCGGCCACCGAACGCGACCGGTCGGCCACCTGCCCCACGAAGTTGCTGGCCGCCGCCTGGCACACGAAGACCCCGGAGGTGCAAAGAGCCAAGCCTGCCACAACGACGGGCAGTGGCGTCGCCAGGGTGAGCAGGACCCCGATGCAGGAGATGGCCACCGCGCCCAACACGGCGTTGGCGGCTCCGAATCGTTGGATCCAGTTTCCCGAGGCGGGTGTCGCCACCAAGCCCAGCAGATAGACGCAGAAGATCATCCCCTGCTGGGTCGGGCCCAGGAAGTAGGGGGAGGCGGCCAGATGGAAGGTGAGGTAGGTGAATGTCGCCACCAGCGAGAAGAGGACGCCGAATCCCACCGCAAAGGTGGCCAGGAGCCGTGGATTCCCCAGATGGTGGCCCACCTCGCTCCACCAGGCGGTGACGTTGCCCGTGGCGACCACGGAACTGGAGGCGGGAAGCCAGCGCCACACCGCGACCGCGCCTGCGAAGGTGGTGGCACCCAGCACCGCGAACGACACCTGCCAGGTCCCGTGCTCGCAGAAGAACCCGGCGCCCATCCGGCCCAGGAAGCCACCCAGGACCGTGCTGGTCACGTAGATGGCCATGGCCTGGGCCGCACCGCGCTTCCATTCCTCGGCGATGTAGGCCATCGCCGAGGCGATGATTCCCGGCATGAAGATCCCGGTGAGAAAGCGCCAGAGCACCAGCTCGCGGAGGCTTTGGGAGGTCGCGGCCATCAGGGTGGGGATGGCGAGCCCGAACAGGGAGACCACCATGATCTTGCGCCGCCCGTACCGGTCGGAGAGCATCCCGAAGAAGGGTGCGCTCAGGGCCACGGCGAAGGTGGTCGCGCTGACCGTCAGACTGATGCGCTCGGGGCTCGCCTGGAACACCTGCGCCAGGGTGGGGAGAAGCGGCTGCGCCGCGTAGAGATTCAGGAACGCGCAGACCCCTGCGACGGCCAGGATCGAAAGGCGGAGGAAGGAACTGGCGTGGTCGTTCGCGTCTTGGCGCGGCGCTTCCTCCGGTCGGAGGGATTCTTGAAAGGACGGATGGGATTCCATGTGCTTGAATCTGCGGTTTTCATAAATACTTGTCCAATATCTTTTCTCGACATTTTGATGCCCATTGAGTATTACTGATCCAGCTCGAGTCTCCGGGAGGGCACAGATGGAATTGCGACAGCTTCGTTGTTTCGTGGCGGTGGCGGAAGAACTCCACTTCGGGCGTGCCGCAACTCGACTGAACTTGTCCCAGCCTCCGCTGACCAGAACCATCCAGCAATTGGAAACCGAACTCGGCTTGGTTCTCCTGGAGCGCACGAAGCGGAGAGTGGAACTCACGGCGGCGGGACGTGCCTTCCTGGAACGATCGAAACGGATCCTGTCCCTCTCCCAGGAAGCCGTCGTCGAGGCGAAGCGAGTCTCCGAGGGGCTGGGAGGGACCTTGTCGGTCTCGTTCGTCGGGTCTGCGATGTACATCCTCCTGCCCGCTGTCCTCAGGGAGATGCACAAGCGCTACCCGGGTGTGGAAATCGAGCTGCATGAAATGGCCACCGACCAGCAGGTGTCGGCGCTCCTGGACTACAAGACCCAGGCCGCCCTCATCCGACCCGGGATCGTCCACCCCATGCTGCGAAGCCAAGTCGTCTTGCGGGAGACCCTGGCCATCGCTCTTCCCAGGTCCCACCCTCTCGCCAACCGGCGATCGGTCTCGTTGCGGCAGATCGCCGACGACCCGTTCATCCTCTTCCCCCGCCAAACGCACGGAAGCCTCGGGAATCGCATCCTGGACCTGTGCGGCCTTCAGGGCTTCACACCCCGGATCGTGCAGGAGGCGCTGGAGATGCAGACGGCCCTGGGCCTGGTGGCCGGAGGATTGGGGGTCGCGGTGGTGCCGGGGGGTGTCCGGGATCTGTCCTGGCCGGGCATCGTGCTCGTACCGATGCCGAGGCCCGCCCCCACCATCGACCTCTCCCTGGCCCACCATCGGGAAGAGGCCTCTCCACTCCTGCCTCGTTTCCTGGAGATCGTCCTGGAAACGGCCTCGCGGGTCAAGACGTGACGGTGCAGACTCTCCCACCGACACTGCCGGAGTGCTCGATCCTCGGGTGCGAGATTGTAATTTGGCCACCGCGATGCTCTCCAAGAAAGCCAAATACGCCTTGCAGGCCTGCCTTGCGCTCGCCGGGGAGCCCACTTCCCGTCCGGTCCTGATCGCCAACCTCGCGGAAAAGGATGGAATCCCGAAGAAATTCCTGGAGATCATCCTGCTGGAACTGCGGAACTCGGGGGCGCTCGGTTCGCGCAAGGGCAAGGGCGGAGGCTACTTCCTCGCGCGTCCACCGCAGACCATCACGATCGGTCAGATCGTCCGGCTCATGGACGGCCCGCTGGCGCCGATTCCGTGCGTGAGCCAGTCCGCCTACCAGCCCTGTTCCGATTGCCACGGCGAAGGGACCTGCGGGATCCGCATGGTGATGAAGGATGTGCGCGACGCGATCGCGGGCATCCTGGACCGGACGAGCCTGCAGGATGTCCTGGATCGGGTGGCGGCGAGTGGCGGTACCGCGCGCGATGCCATGGACTGGGTGATCTGAACTCCGCGGACCTTCCCCGGCTCAGAGGCTGATTCTCCACAGCAGCACCCACACCACGCCCAGCACGATCCAGACCTTGACTTCGCGGGAGCGGTTGCCCCATTGGGTCGGGCCGGTGGTCGACAAGCTGCGGACCGCGCTCCAGACCAGCCCGCAGGTGAGGACGATTCCCGCCACGTAGGCGCCGGTCCAGTCCGGCTTGGAACTGAAGATCCGGTAGAGCACGAAGTAGATGGTGAAGGCCAATGGCAAGAGCGCCAACCGGGCCGATCTCCGCTCTCCGAACAGGATGGGGAAGGTGTGGGCTCCCATGGCCCGGTCCCCCTCGACGTCCTGGATGTCCTTGTACAGCTCCCGGACCAGGGTGAGCGAGAAGGCGCAGACGATGAGAATGATCACCTGCCGGTTCCACCGGCCTCCCGCCATCGCTCCGAAGGCGACGGTGGCACCGCAGATGGTGGCGATCGCGGCATTGCCGACCAGCGGTTGGAACTTGAGGTTGCGGTCGTAGAGGAACAGGACCGTGGCCACGGTCACGGCCAGGATCAGCGCGTTCACGAACGCGTAGGCGGCCAGCATCAATCCCAACGCAAGGCACCAACCCGCCAGCCGCATGGCCAGGGTCATGTCCATGTCGCCGCGGACCAGGACGCGGTCGGGCCGGTTGACCTTGTCGGCAGGTAGGTCGCAGATGTCGTTGTACGCGTTTCCGAAAGCGGCGATGAGCATCGCGGAAATGGCCAGGAGCCACGGTTTGTCGCGGGCGAGGCTCGCGGTGGCGGCCCACGAACCGGCCAAGCTGGTGGCACCAGCCACAGCGCAGTTGCCGACGCGGACGAGCCGAAGGGCAGGGAAGCGGTTTCCAGTCTTCACCGGAAAAAGGTAAGCCAATGCCGCTGCCCTTCCGGAGAGACGCAATCGACCCTTCGGGGATGTCCGTATTGTTCTACAAAATTCTGACAATTTATCTAGCCAACCCGAAATGGAAGTGATAATTTCCTAGGCAAGAGGAGGGATGAACTGGGGTTTACCCTGGTCCGTCATTGGTCGGACAGGCTCTGGCAGCGGGGATAGAAAGCAATCGGGGAATGCAACCGCCAACCTGTTCGACCCTCCTCGGTCCTTTTCCCTCGGACACCCCGGGGGAAACGGGTCGGGGCGTTCGTCGGGAATCCGTTCCTGGGTTTCGAACTTTCAGGTATCATTCATGGAGATATGATGGGAACGATCGAGCTCGAGCGCCTCGCGGTGCGTTGCATCGTGGGGATCCACCCCTTCGAACGGGTGCAGGAACAGGACGTCTTCC
The DNA here is from genome assembly GCA_035604215.1 of Fibrobacteria bacterium. GTDB lineage: Bacteria > Fibrobacterota > Fibrobacteria > UBA5070 > UBA5070 > UBA5070. The sequence goes on along the minus strand of DATNIW010000093.1, from coordinate 4,040 downwards.
TGGACATCGCCATGGACCTCGATTTCTCGCCCGCGGCGGCGTCGGAGAACGTGCGCGACACCGTGGATTATTCGGCGCTCGTGGAAGATCTCTCCGCACTGGTGCGGGACCGGAAGTTCCAGCTGATCGAGACCATGGCGGAGGCGTGCGCCTTCCGCGTCCTGGGCACCCATCCCGGCGTGGAGCGCGTGCGCGTGGCGGTCCACAAGCCCGCGGCCGTCCCGGAAGCCGCGGACACGCGCGTGCGGGTGGAGCGCCTTCGTTGAAGACGGCGCTGATCACGGGATCCAGCGTGCGCACGGGCAGGGCCATCGGGCTCCGGTTCGCGAGGGAGGGCTGGCGGGTCGTGGTCCACGGTCGACCGGGAGGGGAGGCCCTGGCGGAGGAAGCCGCAGGCGAATTCCGCGAGGCCGGGGGCTCGGCCGTCGTGGCCCTCGCCGACGTCTCCACGGAAGCGGGTTGTCGCGAATTGTCAGAATCGGTGCCCGACGGCAGCTTGGACCTGGTGGTCCACAACATCGGGATCTACCGGACGGGACCGCTGCTCTCCACCACGCCCCAGGACTGGTCGGCCACCCTGCGCTCCAACCTGGACGCTCCCTTCCATCTCACCCGGCTCCTGGTGGACCGGATGCCTCCGGGATCGTCCATCGTCGCCATCGGCTACGTGGGCACGGGAAAGCTCGCGGGCACCCTCCGGACCGGAGCCTACTCCATTTCCAAGACCGGTCTCCTGGTGCTGGTGCGCAGCCTGGCCCTGGAACTGGGTCCGCGCGGCATCCGCGTCAACATGGTCTCGCCGGGACAGCTCGAGAATTCCGTTGATCTCCCGGAGGACATTTCCCGTCGCGTCCCGCTGGGCCGGGCCGGACGGGTGGAGGAGATCGCCGAGGCCGTCGCCTGGCTCGCTTCGGACAAGGCCTCCTACGTCACCGGGCAGGAACTGGAGGTCGCGGGTGGACTCATGCTGGGCCTGAAAGGGCAATGATCGCCCTCCTGGGGCTGGGGGTCGCGCTGGTCGGCGCTCCTTCCCCTCCAACGGCGGCGAAGTCCTTCACGGTCCTCGTCCGTCCGGTGGGCAAGACCCCTCGCTCCCCGCGCTGGAGCCTCCCCGACGTGCAAGCGGAGCTGCAGCGCCTGTTCCGACCTGCCGGTATCGAACCGCGGCTGGCGGCCGGGCGCCCCCTCGCGATCCACCCCTCCCTGTGGGACTTGGACGGAAACGGCCGATTGGACCTTTGGCGTGGAGCCCGAGAGGCATCCCCGGAGGAATCCGCGTTGCGCAAGGTCCTGCGCGACAGCGGGATGATCTTCCCTCAGGTGGCGCTCTTCCAGGATTCCCTCCGGTTGGGTTGGCCGGTGCGAGGCCCGGTGCGCACCGGCGATACCCTGCTGCAACTGGCGTCCTCCACCATGCTGCCCTGGCGCGACCGCTCGGGCAGGACCGTCCGCTACTCGCTGGAAGGACCGCGAGGAGAACGCCGCGACCCTTTCGCCATCGCGGACTATCCGGCCGCGGGGTTCCGCATCCGCGCCTCGGGACCCCGGGGCGGATGGCGCCACGACCACCCTTCCGTCGATCTGGTGGTCCGGCCCGACGTCGGCGTTCCGGCCTTCGGTTCGACGGATGGACAAGATCCGTCTTCCGCCTCGCTGGTGTTCCTGGAGGCGGGGGCGATGGGCGACGCCCTCCGTTGCGCCCGCGTCCTCGCCCACGAGCTGGGCCACGCGATGGGCCTTTCCGACACGTCGGCTCCGGACAACCTGATGTCGGCCGTCATGCACATGGACGTGGAGACGCCCACACTCACCCCAGGGCAGGCGGCGGCCATCATCCGCCGTCTCAGCTCACTGACAAACGGGGAACCAGTCTCTCCTGTTCCGTGAATGCAGGGTTCCCATTTCGCCCGCTCGAGCGAAATGGGAGGAGTCAAGGAGCCTGGCCGACCTTCAGGCGCGCCATGAGCTGTTCGTGGATCCTTCCGTTGGTGGCCAGCGTCTGGAGTCCGAAGATGTCGTGGCGGTTTCCGGCATAGTCCGTCACGCGACCTCCGGCCTCCTCCACCAGGAGCGCCCCGGCGGCGCAGTCCCAGGGCTGCAGGAACGACTCCCAATAACCGTCCATCCTGCCGCAGGCCACGTAGGCGAGATCGATCCCCGCAGTGCCCAGGCGTCGGATCCCGCGCGCGTAGGGCGCCACCGCCACGAAGGTCTCCAGGGTCCGCTTGGGGTTCTCGGCGATGCTGTAGGGAAATCCGGTGGCCAGCAGGGCCCGGTTCAGCTCGGTGGTGGCCGTGACGCGGATGGGGCTTCCGTTGAGGGTGGCTCCTTCGCCGCGGACCGCGGCGAACATCTCGTCGCGCAGGGGCTCGTACACCGCGCCCGCGACCGTGGTCCCGCGGTGGCAGAGCGCCACGCACACCGCGAAGAAGGGAATGCCGTACGCGAAGCTCACGGTGCCGTCCAGCGGATCGAAGACCCATGTCCACTCCGCGTCGGGGCGCGCGACGTTCTCCTCCTCCTCCCCGATCATGGCATGGTCGGGGAAGCGCGACGAGATCCACTCGCGCAGGAACCGCTCCGAGGCCTTGTCGGTTTCCGTCACCAGGTCGGTGGTGCGGCCCTTCTCCTGGATCTCGTGGATGCGCCCGAATCCCTCGCGCAGGATGGCGCCCGCCTCGCGAGCCGCCTGGACAACGTGTTCGATCATGAGGGTGGCAATGGTACAAACAACCGCCCCGCCGGTTTCGGCGCGAAGTCGAGCCGCCCCGGAAACGTCCCGGGATCCTACCTTGCCACGTTCCATGGCCTACCCCAAGATCCGGACCGATTTCTCCCAGATCCCTTCGCCCTGCTACGTACTGGACCAGGCCAGGCTCCGGGCGAACCTGGAACTCCTCTCCGGCGTGCAGCGCGAGACGGGCGCGAAGATCATCTGCGCCCTGAAGGGCTTTTCGTTCTGGCGCGCCTTCCCGCAGGTCCGGGGCTACCTTCCCGGCGCCACGGCGAGTTCCCTGAACGAGGCCCTGCTCGCCAGCCGCGAGATGGGTGGCGAACTCCACATGTACGCTCCCGCGTACGGCGATGGGGAGATCGACGCTCTCCTGGGCCTGGCCGACCACATCTCCTTCAACAGCTTCGCCCAGTGGGAAAGGTTCCGGGAGAAGACCTTGGCGCACCCCCGGCACCCTTCGCCCGGCATCCGCGTCAATCCGGAATACAGCCAGGTGGAGACCGACCTCTACAACCCCTGCGCGCCCTTCTCGCGGCTGGGCGTGGTGCTTTCCGAATTCCGCGAGGACCTCCTGGACGGGGTGGAGGGACTTCACGTCCACGCCCTCTGCGAGCAGAATTCCGACGCCTTCGAGGGTCTGCTTTCGGCCTTCGAGGAAAGGTTTGGACGCTTTCTGTCACGAATGAAGTGGGTCAACTTCGGAGGGGGCCACCACATCACCCGCGAGGACTACGACGTGGCTCGGCTGGTCCGCGTCCTGCGCGGATTCCGTTCCCGCCACCCCCAGCTGGAAGTGGTCCTGGAGCCCGGCGAAGCCGTGGGCTGGCGCACCGGGGAGCTGGTGGCCACGGTCCTGGACGTGGTGCGCAACGGGATGGATCTGGCCATCATGGACGTCTCGGTGAGCGCCCACATGCCGGACTGCCTGGAAATGCCCTACCGCCCGGACATCCTGGGCGCGGGAGAGCCCGGCGAGAAGCCTCACCTGTACCGTCTGGGTGGCGGCACCTGTCTGGCGGGCGACGTCCTGGGCGACTACAGCTTCGACGCTCCGCTCCGGGCCGGCGACAGGATCGTGGTCCTGGACATGATCCACTACACCATGGTGAAGACCTCCTTCTTCAACGGGGTGCGCCATCCATCCATCGCCACCTGGACGGAGGACGGGCATCTGGTCGTGCACAGGGAGTTCGGGTACGAGGAGTTCCGGGCGAAGCTTGGCTGACGCTGGGTCTTTTTTTGCGCCTTGGCAGGCGCCGGGCCTTCTGGGGCTGTCCCGCCCCAGACCCCGGCCCAAGGGACCGCT
>DATNIW010000092.1:0-19671 GCA_035604215.1 Fibrobacteria bacterium | reverse complement strand
TTGGTCTTGTTGGACTCTTCGATCTTGTCCAGCACGATGCTGATCAACTCGCCGATGTTGTCTGCGTTGCGCCGTTCGTAAAGGGCGTAGTAGTCGGCCAAGAAGGTCTCGCCCTTCTTTCCGGCGCTCCCCCTCATTTCCACCATGGGGAGCACGAAACGCTCGCGTTCCAGCTTGCGGCGGATGCGGACTTCGTCGTCGCCGTACTCGTTGCGGTACGCCTCGTAGTGGTCCTTCCAGACGTCCGAGATGTACTTCACGAACAACATCACCAGGATGTAGTCCTTGTACTGGGCCGGATCGACCGCACCGCGGAACGTGTCGCAAGCCGACCACGCGGCGTTGTTGATGTCCTTCTGGTCGATCATCTCAGTTTTCCTGTTCTTGGATTGCACGTGCCAGGCACGAGGCGACGAGCTTCTGCTTCTTGGAGAGGATCTCGCGTGTCAGTCGCGACTCGCAAGACAGCAAGTCTTCGATTTCGAGAATTCGCCGTTGCGTCTCGAGATCGGGAAATTCGATGGGTGTTTCCAGAAGGGAATTCTTGCTGACCATTTTTTGAAGCGTGCCTTCGGAAACGCCTGCCAAATAGGTCTGAGCCGGTTGCTGATTCAGGTACCATGCAAGGTAGCCCGGCAACACCAGATCGCTATTCACCCGCAGCCGGTACAGCGGTCCCGCCAAAACGAATCGGTTTGGGCAATCCAGCAGAACCGTGCTGCCCAGGTTGGGACCCCTCGAGCGGAAGACCACATCTCCATCCTGAAGACCATGCTGCTCCCGAATTTCTCCAAATTGGATCCGGGAGAGTGCGGAGACTTCAACGGGTGAGCCCTGGGCAAGGTCCTTCATCTGGAGAACAAACGTGTCCCCCAAGGGGTCGATCGCCACCCCATCCCGGAACGTGTACCCCACCTGGATACCGCTGATCTCCTGCACCTCTGCTCTCACCTGACCTCCATAAACGCTGTGATGGTGATTCTGTAGCCAGAAAGTACGGGGTGAAGCATAGAAAGTCAACAGAAAATACGCAATTTTTTAAAACTGCATAAATAAATGACGGCATCTGAGTTGTGCCGGAGTTTCCAAAAACCGGTGGGGCCGGGTGGACCCGGAGAAAGAAGTCGGGGCGCAGCCCCGAGGAATTTGATCAATCCGTAGCGGCATGGACTGTTCCGACAGAATCCGTCCGTTGCGAAACTCCAGCAAATGCAGGATCAAACCCTCCGGGAAAACTCGCGGTAGCGTTCGCACGGTCACCGGATGCGACCGTCCGATCCAGGCAGACCGGAAGCCTGCGTGTTCTTGCTACTTTTGGAAGTGTTGTTGCGGAGTCAGAACGGTCGAGCGCTGGGCGGGGTCGCCGTCCGGTGCGCGCACCTTTCCTTCAATGCGGGAGACCACCAGATTGAACGAGCGTCCCGACCCAGTGGTGCACGGCCTCTACGACGAGAACTTCGAGCACGACGCCTGCGGCGTCGGTTTCATCGCCGATCTCAACGGGAACCGAACCCATGACATCGTCTCCAAGGGGATCGAGATCCTCGTCAACCTGGAGCACCGCGGTGCGTCCGGGGCGGAGAAGAACACCGGCGACGGCGCAGGCATCCTGACCCAGCTCCCGCACGCGTTCTTCCTGAAGGTGGGTCCCAAGGCGGGGATCAAGGTGCCCGCTCCCGGACACTATGGCGTCGGCCAGGTCTTCCTGCCCAAGGACCCGAAGGCGCAGAAGCGAGCCAAGGACATCCTGGAGCGCTGCATCGACGAATGCGGCCAGAATCTCCTCGGATGGCGGGAAGTTCCGGTCGATCCGGCGGGAATCGGCCCCACCGCCCTTTCCGGGGAGCCTTCCATCTGGCAGGTGTTCGTGGGTCGGTCGTCGGAAGTCAAGGATCCCGAGTCCTTCGAGCGCAAGCTCTACGTGGTCCGCAAGTACGCCGAGCGATCCGTCCGCGAGGAGGGCTTCGAGGGCTCGTGGGACTTCTACGTCTGCTCGCTGTCCTACAAGACCATCCTCTACAAGGGCATGTTGACGCCGCCCCAGGTGGGGTCGTACTTCGTGGATCTCGCCGACGAGGCATTCCAGTCCGCCATCGCGCTGGTGCACTCGCGCTTCTCCACCAACACCATGCCCACCTGGCCGCTGGCCCATCCGTTCCGCACGCTGGCCCACAACGGGGAGATCAACACCCTGCGCGGAAACCGCAACTGGATGACGGCCCGCGAGGGGAGCCTGCGTTCCGACCTCTTCAGCGACGACGAGATCAAGAAGATCCTGCCGGTGGTGGAAGCCCACGGATCCGATTCGGCCACGCTGGACAACGTGGTGGAACTCCTGGTCATGGGCGGCCGGTCCATTCCCCACGTGATGATGATGCTCATCCCCGAGGCCTGGGAGAAGGACCAGGAGATGACGCCCGAGAAGAAGGCCTTCTACGAGTACCACGGAGCCCTCATCGAGCCCTGGGACGGCCCGGCCTCCGTGGCCTTCACGGACGGGCATCTGATCGGGGCCACGCTGGACCGCAACGGGTTGCGCCCGAGCCGCTACATGCTGACCAAGGACAACATCCTGGTGATGGCCTCCGAGGCGGGCGTGCTGGAGTTCCCGCCCGAGGACGTGGTCCTGAAGGGTCGGCTGCAGCCCGGCCGCATGTTCATCGCGAGCCTGGACGAGCACCGCATCATTCCGGACGAGGAGATCAAGCACCGGATCTGCGGCCGCAAGCCCTACGGGGAGTGGCTGGGCAACAAGATCGTGGTGTCCGAACTGCCGGCACCGAGGGAGATCCGCCAACCGTCGTCGGAAAACGTCATCGACCGCCAGAAGGCCTTCGGCTACACCCTGGAGGACCTGCGCTTCCTGATGGAGCCAATGGCGCGAAACGGCGAGGAGGCCATAGGTTCCATGGGAACGGACGTCCCATTGGCCGTGCTTTCCGACAAGAGCCAGGTGCTGTTCAACTACTTCAAGCAGCTGTTCGCGCAGGTGACCAATCCGCCCATCGACCCCATCCGCGAGGAGACGGTCATGAGCCTGACGTCGTACGTGGGCGGCGAGGGGAACCTGCTGCAGGAGAACGAAGGGCACGCCAGGATCATCGAGCTGACCCAGCCCATCCTCACCAACGACGAGCTCGAACGCCTGCGCTGGGTGGACAAGAACGGTTTCACCGCCAAGACCATCAGCATCGTCTTCAAGGCCACCGAAGGCGAGGGGCGCCTCAAGAAGGCGTTGGACAGGATCCGTCGGCAGGCCGTCGACGCCATCGACGAGGGCTACGAGGTCATCATCCTCTCCGACAAGCCCGTGGACTCGGGCCACGCCGCCATCCCCTCGCTCCTGGCCGTGGGCGCCGTGCACCACCACCTCATCCGCCTGGGCCTGCGCTCCAAGGTGGGTCTCATCGTGGAGACGGGGGAATCCCGCGAGGTCCACCACTTCGCGCTCCTCCTGGGCTACGGGGCGAGCGCGGTCAATCCGTGGCTGGCCTTCCAGACCATCGAGGACATGCGTCGGCGCAAGATGCTGCCGGACGAACTCACCCAGCAGAAGGCCGAGTACCACTACATCAAGGCCGTTGGCAAAGGCCTTTTGAAGATCATGTCCAAGATGGGGATCTCCGCGATCCCATCCTACATCGGGGCGCAGATCTTCGAGGCCGTGGGGCTCGGGCAGGAACTGGTGGAGGAATACTTCACCGGCACGCCCTCGCGCGTGGGCGGCATCGAGCTGGACACGTTGGAGAAGGAGACCCTGCTCCGCCACCGATTCGCCTTCCCCGAGGCCCATGTGGAGGACTACGACGACGACATCGAGGTGGGCGGACAGTACCAGTGGCGCCAGCGCGGCGAACGCCACATGCTCAATCCGGACACCATCCACAAGCTCCAGCAGGCGACCTGGAAGAACGATTGGAAGCTCTTCAAGGAATACACGCGGCTCATCGACGACCAGGCGGCCGCGCCCATCACGCTGCGCGGGCTGCTGGACTTCACCAACGGCACCGCGGTCCCGCTGGAGGAGGTGGAAAGCGTCGACGCCATCGTCAAGAGGTTCGCGAGCGGGGCCATGAGCTTCGGATCCATCTCGTGGGAGGCCCACACCACCATCGCCATCGCGATGAACCGCCTGGGAGGGAAATCCAACACCGGGGAGGGCGGAGAGGATTCGCGCCGTTTCAAGACGGTCGAGAAGGCTTCCCGGGTGTCCGACATCATCGGCGTCGCCGACGCGTTGGCGGACTACGATCTCCGGGCCGGCGATTCGCTGCGGTCCGCCATCAAGCAGGTCGCGTCCGGGCGTTTCGGGGTCACCAGCCACTACCTGGTGAACGCCGACGAGCTCCAGATCAAGATGGCCCAAGGCGCCAAGCCCGGCGAAGGCGGACAGCTTCCGGGCCACAAGGTCGACAAGTGGATCGGCGCGACGCGGCATTCCACGCCCGGGGTGGGTCTGATCTCCCCGCCTCCGCACCACGACATCTACTCCATCGAAGACCTCGCCCAGTTGATCTACGACCTCAAGAATTCCAACACCCATGCGCGCATCAGCGTGAAGCTGGTGGCGGAGGTGGGCGTGGGCACGGTGGCCGCGGGTGTGGCCAAGGCGCACTCCGACGTGATCCTGATCTCGGGTCACGACGGCGGCACTGGAGCCTCTCCGCAGACCTCCATCAAGCACGCGGGCCTGCCATGGGAGCTTGGCCTGGCCGAAGCCCACCAGGTCCTGGTCCGCAACGGCCTCCGCGATCGCGTGGTCCTGCAGACCGACGGCATGCTGCGCACCGGGCGCGACATCGCCATCGCCGCGATGCTGGGAGCGGAGGAGTGGGGCGTCGCCACGGCAGCCCTGGTGGTCATGGGCTGCATCATGATGCGCAAGTGCCACCTGAACACCTGTCCCGTGGGCGTGGCCACCCAGGATCCGGAACTGCGGAAGGAGTTCAAGGGAAGGCCGGAATACGTGGAGACCTTCTTCCGCTTCCTGGCGCAGGATCTGCGCGAGCAGATGGCGGTGCTGGGATTCCGCACCGTCGAGGAGATGGTGGGCCGCGCCGACCGTCTGGCGCCCCGCAAGGGCATCACGCACTGGAAGGCCAGGACGCTCAAGCTGGAGAACCTCCTCCACCGCCTGGACGTGGGGTCCCACGGCCAGTTCTGCTGCACCGCGCAGGACCACGGCCTGGACACGGCCCTGGACAACGAACTGCTGAAGATGGCGGCCGCCACCCTGCGCGACAAGTCGCCCATGCAGGCCGAAATCCGTCTGCGCAACGTCAACCGGACGGTGGGTACCATCCTGAGCGCCGAGATCACCCGTCGCTTCGGTCCGGACGCCTTGCCGGAAGACACGGTGCGGATCAAGGCCACCGGCACCGCCGGGCAGTCGTTCATGGCCTTCGGGGTCCAGGGCGTGACCATGGAGATCGAGGGCGAGGCGAACGACTACTTCGGCAAGGGGCTGTCGGGCGGGAAGCTCATCCTCTACCCGCCCAAGTCGAGCACGTTCGATCCGCGCGAGAACGTGATCGTCGGGAACGTCTCCTTCTACGGGGCCACTTCCGGCGAGGCCTACATCATGGGGAAGGCGGGCGAGCGCTTCTGTGTGCGCAACTCCGGCGCCAAGGTGGTGGTTGAATCGGTGGGGGACCACGGCTGCGAGTACATGACCGGCGGGCGCGTGGTGATCCTGGGAGACATCGGACGCAACTTCGCGGCGGGGATGTCGGGCGGGGTCGCCTACCTGCTGGAGAACGAACGGACGCGTTCCCGCGTCAATCCGGCGATGGTGGCCCTGGAACAGGTGGTGGACGCCGAAGATCTGATCGAACTCAAGGACCTGGTCGAACGGCATGCGGAATACACAGGCTCCAAGAAGGCGTTCGAGCTTCTGGCCCGTTGGCCCGAGGCTGCGAAATCCTTCATCAAGGTCATGCCGGTGGACTACAAACGGGCGCTTCGCGAACAGGCCGCCGCGGTCGCGACGGTGGGAGGCAAGGGCTGATGGGCAAGGACACCGGATTCAAGGAATTCCCGCGCAAGGCCTTCGGCTACGAGCCGGCCGAGGAGCGCGTGAAGAGCTACGCCGAGTTCGTGGTTCCCCTGTCCGAGAAGGAACTCGGGGAGCAGGGTGCCCGGTGCATGAACTGCGGGGTGCCCTTTTGCCACAGCGGTTGCCCTCTGGGGAACATCATCCCGGACTTCAACGACCACGTCTACCGGGAAAAGTGGGGCCGCGCCTACGAAGCGCTGCGGTCCACCAACAACTTCCCCGAGTTCACGGGCAGGATCTGCCCGGCACCCTGCGAGTCCGCGTGCGTCCTGGGAATCACCCATCCTCCCGTCGCCATCAAGACCATCGAACTCGCCGTGATCGAAAGGGCTTGGAGGGACGGGGCCGTGGTGGCCAGGCCTCCGCGCGAGCGGACCGGCATGCGGGTGGCCGTCGTGGGATCCGGTCCGGCGGGACTCGCCGCCGCGGACCAGCTCAACGACGCGGGACACACCGTCGTGGTGTACGAGCGCGCCGAGAAGGTGGGGGGATTGATGCGTTACGGCATCCCCGACTTCAAGCTTCCCAAGGACGTGGTGCAGCGTCGCGTCGACATCATGGCCGCGGAGGGCGTGGAATTCCGCACCAACGCGCACGTGGGCGCGAACGTGCCGGTGTCCGAACTGCGCAACGGATACGACGCCGTCGTGCTCGCCGGCGGGTCCACCCTGCCGCGCGACCTGTCGCTGCCTGGCCGGGAGGGGGCCGGTGTCCATCCGGCCATGGAATTCCTGTCCCAGAACAACCACCGCGTCTCCGGACTTCCGGGATTGCGCAACCAACGCGGCGAGGAGATCGCCGAGATCCTCGCGACAGGGAAGAACGTCCTGGTGATCGGGGGCGGAGACACGGGGTCGGACTGCGTGGGCACTTCGATCCGCCAGAAGGCGAAATCCGTCCTGCAGATCGAGCTTCTCCCAAAGCCGCCGGAAGGCCGCACCGAAAAGACGCCCTGGCCCACCCATCCCGGACCGGCCATGCTCTCCACCAGTTCCTCCCAGGCCGAAGGTTGCACGAGGGACTGGAGCGTGGGCTCCAAGGAGATCCTCCGCGACGCCGCGGGGAAGGTGGTGGGCGTGCGCGCGGTGCGCCTGGACTGGAGCGCAGGAAAGCCCGTGGAGATCGAGGGGTCGGAATATGTCATACCGGCCGAGCTGGTTCTTTTGGCCATGGGCTTCCTGAGTCCGGAGCACAAGGGTCTGCTGGAGGAACTGGGCGTGGAGAAGGACGAGCGCGGAAACGTGAAGGCGCAGAACTACGCCACCTCCGTTCCCGGCATCTTCTCCGCCGGAGACATGCGCCGCGGACAATCCCTCGTGGTCTGGGCGATCTCCGAAGGTCGGGAAGCCGCTCGGTCGGTGGACGCCTATCTGCGCGGGGGCAGGTCGCTCCTCGCCGCCAAGTCCGGAAGCCTCTGCCAGGCCTGACCTGAATCCTCGAGGGGGCGTGTCGGACCCGGCTTCGAGGCGGAAGGGCTAGTTTTCCGGCAACACCGGCCCCATCACCTCCCTCGCGGTCCAATGCCCAACCAACCCTCCCTGAGACGATTGTTCGAACCCCTCCGTGGGTTCTGGCTGTGCATTGGGGTGATTTCGGGCTGGCTCCTGTTCGCGCTGACCCGTCCTTGGGGGCCTGTTGCCGCCGCCCTTGCCCTGCTCGCGGCGATCGCTTGGGCGAGGGGCTGGTCGGCGCGTTCGGCCATCCTTCTCGGACTGGTGTTGCAGCAGATCCTGTCGTGTGGATGGGGCCCATTCCCCCAACGCCCTCCGGTCGAAGGGAAGGCCAGATTGCTGGTCGTCCGCAGGGTCGCCCCTGACAAATGTGTTGGACGGATTCTGAACTCCCCGGATGGACGCTGGACCGGAGCCATGGCCCGGTTCCAGGGAGGTCGACCCGGGGATACCCTGGTTGGAGCGGCACGGATCTCGCCACCGCGACCCGCCACGGTTCCAGGAGGCTTCGACGAACTCCAATGGGCGGCATCCGCGGGCCTGGACGGGCGTCTCGTCTGGACGGGCGACTCCGTCGAGGTGCACCGCGGGCGGGAGCCTTGGACGCAGCGCGTCGCCTGGAGGATTCGCCACCACGTGTCCCGGACATTGCACGCACAGCTCGATCCCAGCTCCGCCGCGCTGTGGACGGCTGCCCAGCTCGCGGATCTTGCGGAAATTCCCGCTCCGGCCTTGGAGACCTTCAAGGAGAGCGGGCTTTTCCACCTGCTTGCCGTGAGCGGGTTCCACATGGCCATCCTGGGTGGGGGACTGGTTGCCTTCCTCTCTCTCCTGAGGATGCCCCGCCGGGTCGCCTGGATCCTCGCGGCCCTGTCGGTGCTCTCCTACGCCTGGCTCCTGGGAGCTCCTCCCTCCGTGGCGCGCACGGCAGGGGCCTTCGCCGTGCTGGCCTTGGCGGTGGTTTCCGGGAAACGCTCGCATCCGGGCAACTCCTTGTTCCTGGCAATGGGCATCCTGGTCGCATCCGACCCCAACGCGCCGTTCCGGATGGGAGTGCAGATGACGTTCGCCGCCGCCGCCGGCATCCTGTGGTTGGCTCCCGCGCTGCGCGACCTGTTCCTCCCCGGGTCTTTGGCGCAGGGACGAACGGATCGATGGCTCCTGACACCGCTGCTGTTGTCCATCTCCGCCACCCTGGCCGTCGCTCCGATCTTGGCCTGGCACACGGGAGAGGTTCCGTGGATCGGGATCCCCGCGGGACTGGCCTGTGCCTTGGCTTTTTCGACGGGATACGTCGCTTCCCTCGCCGTCGTGCTGCTTTCCTGGCTTCCCCATTGGTGCTGCGTCGGATTCGCCGGAGCCGCGGAACTCTCCGCCAGGCTGGTCTGGGAATCGGCCCTGCGCGCCGGATCGTGGCGACCAGGGAGCTGGATCGTCGGCCGTCCCGAGGTCTTTTCCCTGGGGCTCTGGTATGCCGCCCTGCTGCTGTTGGCGGCATCCCGTAGACGGAAATTGGCGTCAAAGGCGTGGGTCGCCCTGGCCCTGCTCGGTCTGGTGTCGGTCGCGAACGCCTCGTGGCCGCACCCGCGCACGCTGCGCATCCTTTTCCTGGACGTCGGGCAGGGGAGCGCGGCCTTGGTGCGGTGGCCCTCCGGACGCGCCTGGCTGGTGGATGCGGGCCCCCGTTCGAGGATGGATCCCGACAGGAACGCCGGAAGCGATGCCATCCTGCCGGCCATGCGCGAAGAGGGAATCTCCAGGCTGGATCTGGTTTCCATCTCCCACGCCGACCAGGACCATTGGGGCGGCCTGGGTTGGCTGTGGAGTCGCATCCCTCCCGCGACCCTGCTCCTGTCCGCCGATTCGGGCACGCCTCCATCTCCTCCGTTCGATTCCCTGGTCTCGGTTCTCGCCGCGTCGGGATGGACGATTCGCAGGACCGAAGCGGGGCAGGTCCTGGCCTACGGGGACGGAGCCCGATGCGAGATCGTGTCTCCCGGGCTCGGAGACCCCATGCCGCGCAACCAGACAAGCCTCGTGCTGCGTCTGTGCATCGACTCCACCTGCGCCCTCCTGCCCGGTGACGCCGATTCCGTCTCGGAGGCCTTCCAACTGGAGTCCGGACAACCCATCCACGCCCAAGTGGTCGCCGCCGGACACCATGGTTCCAAGCATTCCTCCAGCCTCGATTGGCTGCGGCGCGCGGCTCCGTCGGACGTGGTCCTTTCCTACGGAACGCCCAACCACTATGGCCATCCGAATCCCGAGGCGTTGGCGCGGATGGACCAGGTGGGCGCCAGACTCTGGCGCACTCCCGAGGGATCCGTCGATTTCGTGCTGGACGGCGAGCGGACCCGGACGGCGCCGTGGAATCGCGGAGCCTGGCGAGGACCATGGAGATCCGGAGTACCTTTTCGATTTCCATGGACCTAGACGAAACGCTCAGGGAAGTCTTCGAGAACACCCGCATCCTTCGACGCCCCGTCAACGGGATCGTCTCGGGGTTCCACGAACTGCCCTACCGAATCGCGGGACCCCTGGATGGTGCCTCCGTGCAGATCAGCGGAACCATCCTCGTCTCCCAGCGCCTTGTCTGGACCATGCGCCAGGTCGCCGAGCATTTCGGGAAGGTGTTCGAAGGGGACGACGGGTTCATGGACCAGGAAATCACGGGTCGCAGCTTCCAATTCGCCGTGACGCGCGACCCGTCCAAGGGAATCCGGCACGAGCGATTGAACATCGAGCGACGGAACGAATCCTGGGAATCCCTCCTGGACATCCTTGAAGACGATCTGGCGCGCGAAGAGGACACCCGGACGGGACTGATTTCGTGTCCGTCACCGCACCACTACCCAGTTTCCGTCGACCGCTTCATCCGGGAAATCCTTCCCAGGGAATTCGGTTAGGATCCCGCCCACCCCTCGAGACGCCTCCTTGCAGTCGGCTCCTCGGGATGAACGGCAGTCGGATTGTCCCTTGGAAGGTTTTCCCGGGACTTCAGAAGGGGTGGGTCAGAACCAGGTCCTTCGCGGCCTTGACGTCGTCCACCCGCCTCAGGAGCAGGTTGTGGGGGGCGGTGCGCACGGTATCGGGTTCTTCCCGGGACTGGCGCCAAACCTCCAGGAAGATCTCCGCGAACTCGTCCAGCGTGGCCTTGCTCTCGGTTTCCGTGGGCTCGATCATCATGGCTTCGGGAACGATGAGCGGGAAGTAGATGGTCGGCGCGTAGACGCCGTAGTCCAGGAGCCGCTTGGCGAAGTCGGAGGTGTGGAGGTCGGTCTTCTTGAGAGGGGAGCCGTCGAGCACGAACTCGTGCATGTAGGGTCCCGCGTACTTCGTCTGCAGGCTGCCCTTGATCTTCCCGTACAGGTAGTTGGCGTTGAGGACCGCGGTGTGGCCGATGTCGGCCATGCCTTCCGGACCCATCGCGAGAACGTAGGCGTAGGCCCGGACCATCATGAGGAAATTTCCGAAGGCTCCGTGGACGGGTCCGATGGAAGTGGAGGGTCGATCCAGACCGTAGGCGCCGTCGTGGTGCGTCACCCGCGGCGAAGGCAGGAACGGAGCGAGGTGCGACTTCACGCCGATGGGCCCGCAACCCGGACCGCCGCCGCCGTGCGGGGTGGTGAAGGTCTTGTGCAGGTTGAAGTGCATCACGTCGAAACCCAGGTCGCCGGGTCGGGCGATGCCCACCAGTGCGTTCAGGTTGGCGCCGTCCATGTACACCTGCGCGCCCACGGAATGGCAGGCGGCGCAGATCTCCTCAACCCGGGTCTCGAAGAGGCCCACGGTGTTGGGGTTGGTGATCATGAAGGCGGCCACGTCCGAGCTGAGCTTGGACTTGAGGTCGTCCACGTCCACCCGGCCGTCCGCGCCCGACTTCACCGTCACGCAATCGAAGCCAGCGATGGCCGCCGACGCCGGATTGGTGCCGTGCGCGGAGTCGGGAATCAGTACCTTCTTGCGGTCCTCGCCGCGGGAAAGGTGCCAGGCGCGCACCACGAGCAGGGCCGTGAGTTCACCATGGGCTCCGGCGGCCGGCTGCAGGGAGACCGCCTGCATGCCGGAGATCTCCCCGAGCATCCGCTCCAGGCGCCACATCAGCTCCAGAGCGCCCTGGACGGTCTCGGCCGGCTGCATGGGATGGAGCGTGGTGAACCCCGGAAGGCGCGCGAGAGTCTCGTGCACCTTGGGGTTGTACTTCATGGTGCAGGAGCCCAGCGGATAGAACCCCTTGTCGATGTGGTGGTTCTTGGTCGAGAGGTTCACGAAGTGGCGGACCACTTCCCCCTCGGAGAGCTCGGGTAGGCGCGGCGCCTTCTTGCGGCGGAATTTGTCGGGGAACAGCGCCGCCAGTCCCGGGCGGGGGATGTCCCACTCCAGTGCCCCGGTGCCCCGCTGGCCGGGGCGACCGCGCTCGAACATCGTGCGTCCCATGTCGTCCTTCGGCATCAGGCGGCTCCTCCGGCGGAAGAAAGGATCGAGACCAACAGGTCCAGGTCCTGCCGCGAATGGGTTTCGCTCGTGCACACGAGCAGGGATTCGGTGGGGACTCCAGGCAGCAGGTCGGAGAGCCAGATGCCGGGCAGGAGCCGGGCCGTCTTGCAGGCCGCCTCCACGCGGGCACGGGATCCGGGAGGGAGCTGGAAGGCCTCCTCCTGGAACGGGGTGCCGGAAAAGAGAGGACGGATCTTGGCGCCCTGCAGACCGTCGCGGACGTAGGCGAGACGGGAGGCGCATTGTTCCGCGACCTCGGCCAACCCCTGCGGACCCTGGAGCGCCAGGTACACGGAGGCGGCCACGGTCATGAGTCCCTGGTTGGAGCAGATGTTGGACGTGGCCTTCTCGCGGCGGATGTGCTGCTCGCGGGTCTGGGCGGTGAGGCAGTAGGCGCGGGTGCCTTCGGCATCCACGGTGCGTCCCACCACGCGGCCGGGCATCTGGCGCAGATGCGCCTTCTTCGTGGTGAGGTAGCCCAATCCGGGGCCTCCCAGGCTGGTGGGGATGCCCAAGCCCAGCATCTCTCCCACGACGATGTCGGCCCCGAAGGATCCCGGCGGCTCGGCGATGGCGCAGGCCAACGGGTCGGCGGCCACGAGCAGGACGGCGCCGGCCTGGTGCGCGAGATCCGCGAGGCCGCTCAGGTCTTCCAGGAGCCCGAAGACGTTGGGGGTCTGCACCACCACGGCGGCGAGCTTCCCCGCGTGCCCGGCGAGGACCTTCGCCAGCGCGGCGCGGTCCCGTGCTCCGGTGCCGGCCTCCCAGCCCACGTCGTGGAAGGTCCAGCCGTTGGATCCGGCGTAGGTTTGCGCGACCTCGCGCCAACGGGGATTGACGTTGGAAGCGATGGCGAAGCCCTTGCGGCCCTTGCTGCAGGCCGTGGCCATGATCATCCCCTCCACCAGGGAGGTCGCCCCGTCGTAGAGGGAGGCGTTGGAGATCTCCATGCCCGTGATCTCGGCCACCATGGTCTGGTACTCGAAGATCTGCTGCAGGCTTCCCTGCGAGGCCTCGGCCTGGTAGGGCGTGTAGGCCGTGGTGAATTCGCTGCGCGACACGATGCTGTCGACCGCCGCGGGGATGAAGTGCTTGGTCCAGCCCAGCCCCAGGAAGCTGGTCAGTTCGGACATCCCCCGGTTCTTCTCGGCGAGATGGCGAAGTTCGCGCGAAAGGGCCATTTCCGACTGGGAGTGGGGAAGGTCCAGCGGGCGTGCGAGGCGCAAGTGGGCGGGGATGGCCTCCACGAGGTCCTCGAACTTCGAAACCCCCGCCACGGCAAACATTTCCGACTCCTCTTCCGGAGTCCTCGGAATGAAGCGATGGCTCACAGCTGGGCCTTGTAGGCGGCGGCGTCCATCAACTCCGAGGAGAGCGGGCCGGAGAGCTTCAACTTGGCGATCCAGCCCCCGTAGGCGTCGCGGTTGATGGCGGCGGCGTCGTCGGCCAGCGCCGCGTTGACCTCCACCACCTCGCCGTCGGCGGGCGAGTAGACGTCCGCGACGGTCTTGACGGCCTCGATGGTGGCCAGGCCCTTGCCCTGCTCCACGGTCTGGCCCACTTCCGGCAGCTCCACGAAGACGATGTCTCCCAGTTCGTGCTGGGCGTGGTCGGTGATCCCCACCGTGGCAACGCCGTTTTCCACCTTGATCCATTCGTGGCTGGGGGTGTACTGGAGATCTTCAGGGATCTTGGAGTCGGACATCGGTGGCCTCGTGGAGAAGGAATGAGGCGCGTAAAAATAGGAATCCCCGGATCGGCCCGCAGCGACAGTGGGGGAATCCTTCCGAGCTGGCGGCGGCGTTTACGGGGCGTTTACGCGAATGCCCCCAGGATTTATGCCGCCTCGGCGGTGTCGGAGAAATACCTTCAGCCCCGTGGACGACCGACCCTGGAAATCCGCTGGGCCTTGGTTGCAGGCCATCGCCATCTGCGTCGCCGCCACCGGTCTGTCTTTTCTTGTCGAAGGGATCGTCGGCGCATCCCATCTCTCCCTCCTGTTCCTGGCCGCGGCGGTCGTCGCCTCGGCCTTCTGCGGGCTCGGGCCCGGAATCATGGCCTCGGTGCTGGCCGTCCTGGGTCTGGATTTCTTCTTCCTCCCTCCTCACGGCTCCTTCCACGTCTCGGGCTCGGATTTCGTCTCGCTGATTCTCCTCCTCGCCATCGCGCTCTCCATCGGCCAGCTCGCCGAGAGGCTTCGCAGGCAGGCGGAATCGGCGCGCAGGGGACAGGAGCGGGCGCAGGCCACGGCGCGCATGTCCCGCGATCTGTCCGGGGCGTTCTCCGTCGAGAACGTCTCGGCCATCGCCTTGGCGGGGATCGGCGGCACCTTCGGCTTCGAACCGCGGATCTCCCTGGACCCGAACCTGGAAGCCCCGCGCGGCTGGTCGAGCATTCCGCTTCGGGCTCCGCGCAAGACACGGGGGACGTTGCTGGTCCCCTCGGAGAACCTGGTCGGCGACGACAGGGAATTCCTGGAAACCCTGGCCTCGCTCACCGGACTCGCCATCGAGCGCATCCACTTCGTGGAGGTGGCCCGCGACGCGCTCCTGCGCATGGAAGGGGAGCGGCTCCGCAGCCGGATCCTGTCCACCCTGTCCCACGATCTCCGGACGCCTCTCACCGGGATTCTCGCCGGGGTCGAGTCCTTGGGCGCCGAACTCGAGGTCGTGGACGAATCGGTCCGCGGGAAGATCCGCATGGTGGCCACGGAGGTGCGCCGCATGGCGGACCTGGTCGGCAACCTGCTGGAGCTTTCCAGGCTGCAGTCCGGTGGCGTGGTGCTGCGGCAGGACTGGAATTCCGTGGTCGAACTCATCGACGGCGCGCTGCGCCAGCGGGAAGCCCTGCTGAACGGGCGGGAGATCCGGATCGAGGTTTCCGAGGAGGTTCCCCTGGTTTGGTGCGACGGCGTGCTGGTGGAACGGGTGCTCGTGAACCTCTTGGACAATGTCGCGCGACACACCCCCGGGGAGTCCCCGGTGCACCTCTGGGCGGAAGGCGGGGATGGCGTCGTCCGCATCGGGTTGGATGACGGCGGACGGGGATTTCCCGAGGAGGGGTCCGGATCCGAAGGCCGTTCGACGGGAATCGGTCTGTCCCTGTGCCGCTCCATCGCCGAGGTGCACAGGGGAAGGCTCGAGACCGGAGCGACTCCCGGAGGAGGCGCCCGTGCCGTGCTGGTGCTTCCCCAGGACAGGACGCCTCCCGAGCTTCCGGAGGATCCGGAATGAACGAACGCCTGGTCCTGGTGGTGGAGGACGACCGCTCCATCCAGCGCATCCTGCGGGACGTCTTCCTCAAGGAAGGGTTCCAGGTGCGGACCGCACTCACCGGCCGCGACGGCATGGTGGAGGCCGGATCGCGCCGACCCGACTTCATCGTGCTGGACCTGGGGTTGCCCGACCTGGACGGCAAGGAGTTCCTCCGCGACCTGCGCCAGTGGTCGGACATCCCCGTCCTGGTGCTCTCCGCGCGAGGCGCCGAGGAGGAGAAGGTCCTGGCGCTGGACGCCGGCGCCGACGATTTCCTGGTGAAGCCCTTCGGGGTCCCCGAGCTTCTCGCGCGGTTGCGGGCCCTGCTCCGCCGCCACGACGGGCGTGGTTCGCGCGGACCGTTCTACCGGTTCGGCCAGGTGGTGGTCGACATCCCCGGCCACACCGTGCACCGCGCGGGTGAGCTGGTCCGCCTGACCTCCGTCGAATTCCGTCTGCTGGTGCAGCTGGTGCGGTCCGAGGGGAAGGTCGTGACCCAGCGCCAGCTCCTGCAGGAGGTCTGGGGGCCGGGCCACTGCGACCAGACGCACTATCTGCGCATCTACATGGCGCACCTTCGCAAGAAGCTGGAGGACGACCCCACCCGTCCGGCCTACCTGCTCACCGAAACCGGGGTCGGATGCCGCTGCCTGGCGGAAAAAGCCGACATCCCCCATCTGGAGGAACGATGACCGAAACGCCCACGCCGCTGCCAGGAAGCCAGGATCTGTCCGCTGGATCCGATGGGATCCTGCGGAGGCTCCGCCACAGGATCCTGGGGAACCCGCGCGACCCGTTCGACCATTCCATCTTCCACCAGATCTCGCTCCTGCCCTTCTTCGCCTGGGTGGGCCTGGGGGCGGACGGACTTTCCAGCTCCTGCTACGGACCCGACGAAGCCTTCCGGGCCCTGGGAAGCCACCCGGCGCTTGCCCTGTTCGTGGCGCTCGGGTCGGCGCTCACGGTCTTCATCATTTCCGCGAGCTACGGGCAGATCATCGAAACCTTCCCCTCCGGCGGCGGCGGCTACCTGGTGGCCTCCAAGCTGCTCTCTCCCGGCTGGGGCATGTTCTCCGGCTGCGCGCTCCTGATCGACTACGTGCTGACCATCACGATCTCCATCGCCTCCAGCGCCGACGCGGTCTTCAGCTTCCTGCCACAGCACCTCCTGTGGCTGAAGTTCCCCTGCGAGGTGGCGGGTCTCCTGCTGCTCACCGCGATGAACATGCGCGGGGCGAAGGAGTCGGTCACCGCCCTGGTTCCCATCTTCCTGGTCTTCGTGGTCACCCACATCGCCGCCATCGTCTGGGCGGTGGGGATCCGACTCCCGCACCTGGGAGAGGTGGCCGCCCACACCGGGTACGACATCCACGGGGCCATCCACGAGATGGGACTGCTGCCCATGCTCTTCCTGATCCTGCGCGCCTATTCCATGGGAGCGGGCACCTTCACCGGCATCGAAGCGGTCTCCAACGGCCTGCCCATCCTCCGGGAGCCCAAGGTCAAGACCGGCAAGCGCACGATGACCTACATGGCCACGTCCCTCTCGTTCACGGCCTTCGGCCTCATGCTGGCCTACCTCCTCTACGCCGTGGTCCCCACCGACGGCAAGACCCTGAACGCGGTGCTCTTCGAAAAGCTGACCACCGGTTGGGGCATGTCGGGGACCATCCTGGTGATGGTGACACTGCTCTCCGAAGGAGCCCTCCTGTTCGTGGCCGCCCAAGCCGGCTTCCTGGATGGACCTCGAGTGCTCTCCAACATGGCCATCGACCGGTGGCTGCCGTCGCGGTTCGCGCACCTCTCCGACCGGCTGGTGACGCAGAACGGCATCGTGGTCATGGGGGCGGCGTCGCTGCTCGCGCTGTTCGGAAGCCACGGAAGCGTCGATTTCCTGGTGGTCCTCTACTCCATCAACGTCTTCATCACCTTCACCCTTTCCCAACTGGGCATGGTGATCCACTGGTGGAAGGAGCGGCATGCCGACCCGCGATGGATCAAGCACATCCTGGTCTCCGGAATCGGTTGCGGCCTCACCGGATTCATCCTGTGCTTCGTGGTGGTGGTCAAGTTCGCGGAGGGCGGCTGGGTGACCATGGTGATCACGCTGGGCCTCTCCGGAGCCGCGGTCCTGATGAAGCGCCACTACGCGGCCACCTCCCAGACGCTGTCACGCCTGGACTCCCTCGTGAAGGCCGCCGAACTGTCCGTGCCCGGCGCCCCTCCCGAGATCCGCGAACCGGACCGCAAGGCCCGCACGGCGGTGCTCCTGGTGAACGGATGGAACGGATTGGGCCTCCACAGCCTTTTCGCGATCCTGCGGCTCTACGGCGACTTCTACAGGAATTTCGTGATCCTCCACGTGGGGGTTCTGGATGCCGGAAGCTTCAAGGGCGCGGACGAAGTGGACTCCCTCAAGGAGCACACGAAGGTGCACACCGACAAGTACGTCGATTATCTGAGGCGAAACGGGAAATCCGCGGAGGGCAGGTGGAGCGTGGGCTCTGATGTCGTGAATTCGCTGGAGGACCTGGCCCGGGAGACCGCCAAGGACTATCCGCAATCGGTGTTCTTCGGAGGCCAGATGGTGTTCCGCAAGGAAGGGTTGTGGACCCGCCTCCTGCACAACAACATCGTGTTCGCCATCCAACGACGCCTCTACGTGCGGGGCTTGCCTTTCATGGTGCTGCCGATCCGGGTGGATTGACCGGTTCCGCCCCCGTAGGGACGCGAAATCTTGCGTCCCTACGGGGGCGGCGGGTTGTCGAAAAAACAATGGGTCGAAACGGCGGGTGCCCCGGTATATTCCTCATGCCACCTGTTTCGCGTCGAGCCGCGTGTTCTGCGTGCTGGACGTGAATGTCCATTGAATCAAGCGGGGGAATGTCCATGCCCAACCATTGCAGCCGAACCAATCACGGCGGTTTCACCACACCTCGCAGCGGACTTTTCCTGGTGGCTGGCCTTCTTCTTGTCTCCGGTGCCCAGGCCCTCCAGGGGCCCTGCGACATCTATGCGGCGGCCGGCACACCCTGCGTAGCGGCGCACAGCACCACGCGTGCGCTGTACGCGGCCTACGACGGGCCGCTCTACCAGGTCCGCCGGACTTCGGACAACCAGCTCAAGGACATTTATCCCATCGCGCCTGGCGGTGTCGCGAACATGGCCACGCAGGATTCCTTCCTCAATGGGAAGGCCGGAACGATCGCCCTCATCTACGACCAGTCTCCCCAGAAGAACGACCTTCCGAAGTCGCCGAAATGCACCTATCTGTCGGCCGGTCTCGAATCCGACGCATCCAAGGGACTGACGATGTTGGACGGTCACGCGGTCCTGGGCATCTACGTCACCGGAGCGGCCGCCAACAGCTGGGTACCCAACGGTGCGCCCGGCGTGGCCTATCGGAACAACAATCCCAAGACCGGGAGCGTCGCGACGGGCAACCAGGCCGAATCCATGTACGCCGTGGTCGACGGAAAGCGCTACAGCGACCAGTGCTGCTTCGACTACGGGAACGGCGAGACCTCCGGCCACGACGACGGCAACGGAACCATGGAGGCGATTTACTGGGGCACGAACACCTCCTGGGGCGGAAAAGGCGATGGATCCGGCCCTTGGATCGCTGCCGACCTGGAGAACGGCATGTTCAAGGCCAACCAGGGCGGCAGCGGTACGGGTTCGCTGCTGCTCTCGAACGACAAGACCGTGAGCGCCACCTTCGCGAGTCTGTTCGTGAAGGGCCCCTCCTCCGACACCTTCGGACTCAAGGCCGGCGACGCCCAAACCGGAAAGCTCGTGACCATGTGGAACGGACTTCGACCGACGCCCAACTACTCCCCGAAGAAGCTTCAAGGCGCCATCTTCCTGGGCACGGGCGGCGACGGCAGCCCCGGCGGGACCGGAACGTTCTTCGAGGGTGCGATGACCATCGGCAATCCGCCGGATTCCGTCGACGACAAGATCCAGGCGAACATCGTCGCGGCGGGTTACGGGAGCTCGACATCCTCGATCCGTTCCGGAACGGTCGACCGGAACGGTACGCGTCTCCTCTTCTCCGCTTCGAATTCGCGCGTGGTGGTGGAGTACAATACGAACGCGACCGGCAGGACGGATCTGGAGATCATGGATCTCCAGGGCAAGCGAATCGCCTGGATCGCCAACGGAGAGGTCGGGCCGGGAGCCCACCAGATCGCCTGGGACGCATCCAAAGCGCCCACGGGCCTCTACATCGCACGCCTGCTCCAAGGCGGTGCCGTCGCTTGGGCGGGAAGGGTGTTGGTCGGGAGGTAGATCCTCGCCACGACCCGGTACCCCGCGACCTGACCCCGTAAGGACGCAAAATCTTGCGTCCCTACGGGGTACGGGGAAACAGCGCGGATTCGATCCCTGTGGACCGACCTTCCTGGTCCACCAC
>DATNIW010000091.1:0-4386 GCA_035604215.1 Fibrobacteria bacterium | reverse complement strand
AAGGAACTGACATGGAAATCGCGATCTCCGCCGTCACGGCGGGCCTCCTCTCCATCTACCTGTTTTGGACGCTCCTGCGTCCGGAGGACTTCTGAACATGGAAATGCACGGCTGGATACAACTCTTCGTCTTCTGCGCGCTGCTTCTGGCGCTGACCAAGCCCTTCGGGCTCTGGCTCAAATCCGTTCTCGATTCCTCCCGGAAGTCCTGGATGGATCCGCTCTGCCTTCCCTTGGAAAAGGGGATCTACCGGCTCCTGGGGATCGACCCCTCCAAAGGCCAGGACTGGAAAGGCTGGATCGCTTCGGTGGTCCTGTTCAACCTGGCGGGGATCGTCCTCACCTATCTGGTCCTGGTGTTCCAAGGGCATCTTCCGCTGAATCCGCAGGGATTCTCCGGTCTCCCCTGGCACCTGGCGTTCGACACCGCGGTCAGCTTCGCGACCAACACCAACTGGCAGAACTACGGCGGGGAGAACACCATGTCGTACTTCTCGCAGATGGTGGGGCTGGCGGTGCACAACTTCACCTCGGCCGGGACCGGCATCGTGGTGGCGGCAGCCTTGGTGCGCGGGATCTGCGGCAGGGGCGAGACGGTCCTGGGCAACTTCTGGGTGGACATCGTCCGGATCCATACCCGGTTGCTGGTTCCGTTGGCCTTCGTGTTCGCCCTGTTCCTGGTGTCGCAGGGAGCCATCATGAACTTCCACCCCTACCAGGAGGTCAAGACCCTGGCCGGCGTGGTCCAGCACCTGCCCATGGGCCCGGCCGCATCGCAGCTTTCCATCAAGATGCTGGGCACCAACGGCGGTGGATTCTTCAACACCAATGCCGCCCACCCCTTCGAGAATCCCACCGCCCTATCCAACTTCCTGCAGATCCTGTCCATCTTCGTCATCCCCGCGGGGCTGGTCTGGTGGATGGGAGACAAGGTGGGCAACCGTCGCCACGGCTGGACCGTGTGGGCCGTGATGTTCGCCCTGTTCCTGGCCGGAGTTCTCACCTGCTGGCACTTCGAGGCGGCAGGCAATCCCCATGTGATCGCCCATGGCGTGGCCTCGCAGGGAAACTGGGAAGGCAAGGAAACCCGCTTCGGGATCTTCGAGAGCTCGCTGTTCGCAACCGTGACCACGGACGCCTCCTGCGGCGCGGTGAACTCCATGCACGACTCCTTCACCCCCATGGGCGGGTTCGTGCCGCTGTTCAACCTGCACCTGGGCGAAGTGGTGTTCGGAGGCGTTGGGGCGGGACTCTACGGCATGATCGTGTTCATCTTCCTGGGCATCTTCCTGGCAGGGCTCATGGTGGGCCGAACGCCGGAGTACCTGGGGCGCAAGATCCAGTCCTTCGACGTGAAGATGGCTTCCATCGTGGTCCTCTTCCAGGCCTTCGGGACCCTGATCTTCACCGCCATCGCGACCGCGACGGTCTGGGGCGCGGCAGGTGTGGCCAACAACGGCCCCCACGGATTCACGGAAATCCTGTATGCCTTCAGTTCGGCGGTGGCCAACAACGGGTCCGCCTTCGCGGGGCTCACCGGGAACACTCCCTGGTACGACACCACCCTCGCCATCGCGATGCTGATCGGGCGCTACGCCGTGATCCTGCCGGTGCTCGCCATCGCGGGCAACTTCTGCAAGAAGATTCCCGCTCCTCCCGGTCCTGGCACCTTCCCCATCCACGGGCCCACCTTCGCGGCCCTGCTCCTGGGCACCGTGGTGGTGGTGGGTGCGCTCACCTACTTCCCCGCCCTGGTGCTGGGACCCGTGGTCGAGCACTTCCTGATGACCGGCTCCAACATCCTCTACTGAAAGGTCGAACCCAATGAAGAAGACGGATCGCCCCTTGTTCGACGGAGCCATCGTGGTTCCAGCTCTCTGGCAGAGCATCGTCAAGCTCAAGCCCACCACCCTCTGGCGCAACCCGGTGATGTTCACCACCGGGGTTGGAGCGGTGCTCACGACCATCGGGATCGGGTTCGCCCTGTCCCGCCACGAATCACCGGGATTCGTGGTGCAGATCAGCATCTGGCTCTGGTTCACGGTGCTGTTCGCGAACTTCGCCGAAGCCATGGCGGAAGGCCGCGGCAAGGCTCAAGCCGAGACCTTGCGCAAGTCGCGCCGGTCCATCGTCGCCCGCAAGATCGACGGAAAAGGCCACGAGACGGCGACACCAGCCGAACAGCTCCGCAAAGGGGATCTGGTGGTGTGCGAAGCCAACCAGACCATCCCCATGGACGGGGAGGTCGTGGAAGGCGCCGCCTCGGTGAACGAATCGGCCATCACCGGGGAATCCGCACCGGTGATCCGCGAGGCGGGAGGAGACCGTTCGGCCGTCACGGGGGGCACCACGGTGCTCTCCGACCGGCTCGTGATCCGCATCACCGCCAATCCCGGTGAAGGCTTCATGGACCGCATGATCGCCCTGATCGAAGGCGCCAAGCGCCAGAAGACGCCCAACGAGATCGCCCTGTCCATCCTGCTCTCGGCGCTGACCCTCATCTTCCTGCTGGTGTGCGGCACCATGCAGCCCTTCGCGCATTGGATCGGAGTGGACGTCTCGGTGACGATTCTTGTTAGCCTGCTGGTGTGCCTGATTCCCACGACCATCGGCGGTCTTCTCTCCGCCATCGGGATCGCGGGCATCGATCGGCTCACCCAGCGCAACGTGCTGGCGACTTCGGGCCGTGCCGTGGAAGCCGCGGGAGACGTGGACGTGCTGCTCCTGGACAAGACGGGCACCATCACCATGGGCGACCGCCAAGCGGTGGAGTTCTACCCCGCCCCCGGCGTGGACGACGCCGAACTGGCCCTGGGCGCCCTGCTCTCCTCCCTCTCCGACGAAACCCCGGAAGGCCGAAGCATCGTGGCCCTGGCGAACGGACGGGGCTTCGAGGTTCCCAAGTCCGCATTGACGGAATCCGTTTTCGTTCCATTCGAGGCCCAGACCCGCATGAGCGGGGTGGACCTGGCGGGCGGGCGCAGGCTGCGCAAGGGCGCGGCCAAGTCCGTCTCGGCGTTCGCGGGCGGAGGACTCCCCGCCGAAGTGGCCGCCGATGTGGATCGCGTGTCGCGCCTGGGCGGCACTCCGCTGGTGGTCGCGGACGAATCGAAGGTGCTCGGAACGGTGTACCTCAAGGACATCGTGAAGCAGGGGTTGCCGGAGAAATTCAAGCTCTTCCGCGCCATGGGCATCCGCACCGTGATGATCACCGGAGACAATCCCCTCACCGCGGCGGCCATCGCCAAGGAAGCGGGAGTCGACAGCTTCCTGTCGGAGGCGAAGCCCGAGGACAAGCTCGCGCTCATCCGCAAGGAGCAAGCCGAAGGCCACATGGTGGCGATGACCGGCGACGGCACCAACGACGCGCCCGCCCTGGCCCAAGCCGATGTGGGCATCGCCATGAACACCGGCACCCAGGCGGCGAAGGAAGCAGGGAACATGGTGGACCTGGACTCCAACCCCGGCAAGCTCATCGAGGTCGTGGAGGTGGGCAAGCAGATGCTCCTCACGCGCGGTGCGCTCACCACGTTCTCCATCGCCAACGACGTGGCCAAGTACTTCGCCATCCTTCCCGCCATGCTGGTGGGGACCTTCCCGCAGGTGGCCCCGTTGGACATCATGCACCTTGGAAGTCCGCACAGCGCGATCCTCTCGGCCGTGGTGTTCAACGCCTTGGTCATCATCGCCCTGGTCCCGCTGGCGCTGCGCGGCGTCAAGTTCCGCGCCCTGTCCGCGGGAGACCTCCTGTTGCGCAACCTCCTGATCTACGGTCTGGGCGGCGTGATCGCCCCCTTCATCGGGATCAAGGCCATCGACATCCTCCTCAACGCTCTCAAGGTGGTGTGACATGTCCGTCTGGAAAACCAATCTTCGTCCCGCCCTGGTTGCCGTGGCCGTCGTCACCGTCGCCACGGGTCTGGTCTATCCCGCCCTGGTGTGGATTCCGGCGCACGTCCTCTTTCCCGACCAGGCAAACGGGTCCATCGCCATCCACAACGGCAACCCCGTGGGATCCTACCTCATCGCGCAAGGGGTGACGGATTCCGGCTCCTTCCGGCCGCGTCCCTCCGCGGCAGCCTCCGGATACGTGGGCGACACCTCCTCCGGCTCCAACGCCGGTCCCTTGAACCGGTCCTTCGTGGACACAGCGGTTCCCGGCCGGGTGGCCGCCTACCGCGCCGACAACGGCCTGGCCCCAGACAGGCCCGTTCCAGCCGACGCGGCGACGGCCTCCGGTTCGGGATTGGATCCCGACATCACGGTGGAGGATGCGCTGTTGCAAGCACCGCGCGTGGCCAGGGTGCGCAAGATCGATCCCCAGATTCTGGAGACCTTCGTCTGGAACACCGCCCACGACAAGGGCTGGGATCCCGACTCCTTGAGG
>DATNIW010000090.1:0-2704 GCA_035604215.1 Fibrobacteria bacterium | reverse complement strand
GGGCGACGCGCGAGGCGAGCCGACCCAGGACGACGCCCTTGGCGTCGACGACCAGCCACTTGCGCGGGACGTCCTTCTCCGGTAGCGTGAGGGTGCTCATGATGGACCTTCTGAAAATAGGAAGGGCCGAAATTTACACTCCCCCCCCGATCGGGTCAAGAGGTGGGATCGGTGATCCTGGGGAGGCTGGGGTGGAAATCGCCTCCGATCCCTTCGCGGCGGACGGCTCCGTTTCCAGCAGGAATTCCTCCCAATTGTCGCGGTTCACCTGCAGACAGGGCGTTCCCGGGTAGGATTCCAGGAAGGACGGAGGTGGCCTCCACCGCACCGGTGACGACTTGAACTCGAATGCTCGCAATTTGCCGTTTTCCTCCTCGAGGAAATCGATCTCCTGCTGGCTCGTGGTTCGCCAGAAATGGGCGCGCACGTCGCGTTGGCCGTTCGCGTGGTTCTTGAGCCGTTCGGACAGGAGGAAATTCTCCCACAAAGCACCTTTGTCCGTGCGCAGTTCCAGGGATTGGAAACTTCCCAGCACGGCGTTTCGCATTCCCGTGTCCCAGAAGTAGACCTTGCTCATCTTCTTCAGTTCGTTGCGCCGGTTGCGGGAGAACGGCGGAAGCACGAACACCACGAACGCCTGCTGCAGGATCCGCAGGTAGTCGGCCACCGTGTTCTTGTCGATGCCCACCAGGCCACCCAATTCCGTCGTGGACACTTCCTGCCCGATCTGGAGCGCCAAGGCCTGGATCAACTTCTCCAGCATCGTCGGATTGCGGATGTTGCGGAAGGTCAACAGGTCCCTATGCAGGTAGCTCTGCGCGACTTCCACCAGGCGTTCCCTCCCCTGGGCCCCGCCCAGGGTGGTGACTTCCGGGTACATGCCATGGAGGATGCGGTGTTCCAGCAGTCGGCGCGTTTCCAGGACGCCGTTGCTCCTCGCCAGTTCCCTCATGGTCAGCGGTGGCAGCCAGAACTCGAACTTGCGCCCCGTCAGCGGTTCGCGAAGTCTCGAACCCAATTCGAAGGACGACGATCCCGTCGCAAGGACCTGGAGTTCGGGCCACCCGTCGGCGACGAGTTTCAGGGAGATGCCGATTCCGTCCACCCGTTGCGCCTCGTCCAGGACCAGGAAACGGATAGGCCCGAGGAATCGCCGGATCTGCGCCAAAGACTTGTTGGCGAAGGCCTCGCGGACATCGGGCTCGTCGCAGGTCAAGTACAGGGAATCCTCGGGGTGTTTTGCCAAAAGTTCCCGAGCGAGAGTCGTCTTCCCCACTTGGCGGGCACCGTACAGGACGATCACCTTCCCTTGGAAGAGATGCTTGTCAATGTGAGTGGCAAGCTCCCGGAAGACACTATTATGACTCATAATAAGTGAATATATTCACCTAAATAAGCAGAAAACGGTGAATTTAAACCTTTGTGTTGGTGACGCAAGCACATATGAATATGAGAGAGTGGAAAGGCGTCATGAGGGCATCGCTTTGCCAAGGGCCATGGCCGCCTGGGCCAGGTGGTGTTCCCCGTGCCAGCCGTAGAGTCCGGCCTGCTGGAACAGGGCGAAGTCCCGGTTGCGCTCGGGGTGGTGGAAAGTGCGGCGCCAGCCAACCTCGTCCAGCCCGGTCATCATGCGGATCCAACGCGCATGCAGCCGTGCAAGAAACTCCACCGCCTCCCCAACGGCTTCCGTGGAGCATTCGGGAGTGCCCACCCACACGTTCTCGTCGTAGGGAACGATGGAAGGGTGGTTTTCGCACAGGGCGTACTTGCAGCGCAGGTAGCTGTGGAGATGGCTGTCCACCAGGTGGTGGACGATTTCCGCGACGGTCCATCCGCCTTCCCGGTACCGGGATCCAAGCCCCGAAGCCTGGACGCCCTCCAGCAAGCGAGACAAGCGGCCGGGCAAGGCGGCGATGACGGCAAGATCCTGGCTGGCGTGGTCCGGGTCCCAGACCTCGCGGACGGGACGGGGCTGCTTGGAAGCGGCGAAGGGGTCGAGGGTCATGGGTGCCTCCGAGATTGATTCCAGATCGAATTCTAATTTCCCAGGGCCATGCGACAACGGTCAAATTCCGCCACCCTGGCACTGGCACTGGTGCTTCCCGGCGTGGTCTCGTTCTCCGGCACCGCTTGTGCATGCTCCAGTTGCGGCTGTTTCCTCAACACCGACTGGGCGAGCCAGGGCTATTCGGTCCGCTCCGGCTTCAGTGCCGACCTGCGTTGGGACGGGATCGTCCAGGACCAGTTGTGGTCCGGAACCGGCAAATACACCGGACCCACTTCCTTCGACACCTCCACCGAGTACCAGCGGCGCACGACCACCAACACCATCACCTTGGGGCTCGACTGGGTTCCCGAACCGGATTGGGGGGTGTCCCTGAGCCTGCCTTGGAGCTACCGCACCCACTCCACCCTGGCTCCGGGCGACTCCGACATCTCCGGTTCGCACAGCGACGCCATCGGAGATGTTCGCCTGCAGGGACGCTGGCAGGGCCTCCTCCCCAACCACGAACTGGGATTCCAACTGGGGGTGAAGCTGCCCACCGGCGAAACCGGCGTGGATTTCAACAGCGGTCCGCAAGCGGGCACTCCCCTGGACGCGGGACTCCAGCCGGGCACCGGGTCCACCGACTTGTTGGCGGGTGTCTACGAATCCCATCCATGGATCGGGGGGGCGATTTCCCACTTCGCGCAAGCCTCCGCC
>DATNIW010000089.1:0-7278 GCA_035604215.1 Fibrobacteria bacterium | reverse complement strand
GGCCCCCGCCGCCACGCGCCGGGCGTGCCTGTGGAAGCCGGGGTCCATGCGCGCGATGCGATCCTCCAACCGGGACGCCACGACGGGATTCGTCTTGGCGTCCCCCAGCAGATGCGTGTATCCCACCCGTGCGGCGGCCTCGGGGTCGAACGCCTCCCCCCAGGTGGGGAAGAGGTATCGGATGTCGATTCCCTTGTAAGGGGATTCGGGATCGATCCGGTGGTAATCCAGGCAGGCCGCCAACAGGTACTGCTCGATCAGCATGTTGAAGCCGCTTTTCTCCGGCAAGTCCTTCCACGCGGCCTGGTTCGCGGGATCGGTGGCCAGGATGATGCCGGTGCGGGCCCAATGCCCCAGGAAATCGACCCGGTTCCCGCCGACGATCCCGCAATTGTCCTCGCGGAACCAGGTGGATTCGCGGGAAGACGACCATTCCCATTCCACGGGAAGCGAGAGGCCGTGGCGAGAGAAGAGGTCTTCCACTTCCCGGGGCCCGCACCAGGCGTGCTGCCTGGAATGGCGCTCGGGACACTGGGCGAAGACGGGTGCCGATAGGAGCCAAGGGGGCGGAGCCTTCCAGAGGAACACGTCGGTGTCCAGGTGGAGGAATGGTTCGGTCTGGAGGGCGTACGCCGCGAGCTTCCCCAAGGCCCACCAACCAGGGTCGGCGTCCTGGAGCGAGTCGAGTTCGATGGAGACTTCGTCGAACTCCAGTCCCAGATCGTCCACCAGAAGCGCCTTGCCCGCCGAATCCGTCACCAGCTGGGTTCGTTCGAAATGCTTCCGTGCCAACCGGAGGGATAGGCCCCAGGCGAAGAGGTGGTGCTTGGGTTCGTGCCAGATCCTGCCTTTGAAGGCGTGGAAGGGCTTGGACCAGAAGGACCAGACGGCGCGCACGGCTACTTCCCGATCACCCTGCCCGAAACGGCGCCCTTGATGGCCAGACTCGGCGGCTTGCTCCACGGGAAATTGCCCAGAGCGGTCTGCACGGAGGCCTCCAGGGTCACCTTGTCGGCGGTCCTGCCCGGGCTCGACGCGATGCGGATCGGAACCGTGGTCGAAATCTGTCCCTTCGGGACGACGACCGTCGACTGGATGGACACGACGCTCCCGACTCCGGTGCCGGACAAGGTGAGGGCGAGGGTGGTGTCCGCGATGGGTGCGTAGGTCATGGTGATCACCGCCTGCATCGACTTGACCGCGATCGCGGATGTTCCCGTACCCGTCTGCAGGCCGGTCATCCTGCCCTTCGTGTTCGCCAGGACCGTGACCGAGTTGGCCGCCACCGGTCCCTTGGACTCGACGGCCTGGATGGCGACGTCCGCGATCAGGGCGGAGGGGGCCAGGTAGAACCAGCTCTCGAAGTCGCTCGCTTTGGCGGAGAGTCCGGAGGGCAGGACGAGGCCCACCGACGGATTGCCGTCGCTCGCCCTGGTCGCCGTCTTTCCGAGACCGGCCCCGTCCAGGTAGATGCTGTTCCCGTCGGTGCCGTCCGCGAAGACGCAACTTCCCGGAAGCTTCACCCGAACCCGCGAATATCCGTTCCCGCCCGTTCCCGCGGCCAAGATGTTCAGGATCTTGTAGAGCCACAGGCTGGATTGCGTCTTCCCGACGGGGAGGAGCCAATTCACCTGATTTCCCGAGACGTCGATGCCGTCGGGTGGATCGAGGACCAGTTCGGAACGCAGGAAGATGTCCGTTCCGTCCGGCGCCGGAAGCGAGGCCGCGTCGAATTCGAACCCCGGTTCCTTCACCAGTGGCCGTTCCAGCGTCACGCGGAAGTTTCCGCCACCCCAGGGGCAGACGGGTGCCTGGTCGAAGGTCACGGCGAGGCCGTTCTCCAGGAGGGCGTCCACGGTCATCACGTCGTCGTTGGTCCAACTGGTGGCCGTCACGTGGATGGCGTCCGATGCGTTGGACTGCAACGCCGTGAGAGGAGGGAAGAGCAGGCGGCAATCGTCGATGGCGAAGAGCCGGTTCGCGGCCTGCTTGGCGGCGAGGAGGTCCGTGTAGCGCCCTTTGGTGCGCCCGTGCAGGCAGGCCAGGGGGGCGGCGTGGATCTCGGCGAATTTGGCGGGCTGGAAGAAGGAGCGGTCCGCGCCGCAAGGCGGCCACTCGATCTGTCCGTTGGCGGTGCGTGCTGGGATCGTCCAGTAGTCGCCGGATTCGTAGCTCCCCTTCTGGAAGGTCACTTCGATCCCGTTCTCCAAGGCCACGGCGGTGGAGGACAGGGGAACCCCGGTGGATGTGGCGGTGGATCCGTTCTGCTCCCAGCGCCGCATCCGCGCGTTGCGCGAGGTGTCCAATCCCACCACGGATGCGGTCAAGGTCACCTGGAGCGTGGCGGGGGTTGTAGACAAAATCTGGTAAAGCGTTCCGGGTTGGTTCGGCGTCTCGCCGAAAAGGTCGGTGTCGTCGCTCAACTCCACCCACTGCCCGGGCAGGAACCCCAGGTTGGCGTCGGGACCGAGGCTGGACACGGTCACCACGGGACCGCTCGCCTGGAGGACCTGCGCCACCACGGAACCGTTCTCGCGCGACCACTTGAACGTCGCGGTGGACAGATCGCCCGGTTGGTGGATTTCCACGCGGTAGAGCTGGTTCTCCAGTCCCTGGTAGCCCGCGGCGGGAACCGGGTCGCAACCGCAGTCGTCGCCGGCGGCGCTCGTGTCGGCGCCCATCGAGCCGGTCCGGAGCAGCCGCGGTCGTCCGTACATGGTTTGGCAGCAGGGAGCGAGGCGGGAGACGGGATCCTCGTACGAGGATCCCCTGGCGATGTTGGCGGTGGACAGTTCCAAGTGGGTGAGGGTCCCGATGTTTCCGGTGGTGCCGGTCGTCTGAATGGACCCCACCACGCGCCAGACGGTCTGCAGCCGCACCGTGGTGTCGGCTTGTCCCAAGGCGGGTTCCTGCAGGCAGCGGTCGTCGAGTTCCGTCACCAACCTCTGCCAGACTTCGAGGCGGAATTGCGCGGTCGAACCCTGCAGGACGGCGGTCAGGATGTCCCTGGCCGAGAGAGCGGGGTTGTCCAGATGCGGCTGCTGGTCGTAGCTCTGGACCCTCGGGTTCTCCACCAGGAGACCGTCCACGTAGTAGCGGCCCGGTTGGATGAAGATCTCCGCTCCGACGATCGCCAACTCGAAGCCGGCGTCGCCGATGGGTCCGCCATAGGGACCGATGACGTCGACGTTGGTCGTCTCGCGCAGATGGGCCTCGATCGCGACCTCCTCGTTGGAGTCGGCGTCCAAGGAAACGCGGCCCTGCTGCTGCAGCACCGCCGTGTACTGCTTCGCGGGATTGAATCGAATCCGACTGAAATCACCTTTCATAGCCATTACCTGCCGATGTGAGTTGTTTTTGCCATTCGCGTCTAGATCAATCCGATGCCGATGCCGGCCGGGAGATCGTCCTCGACGATCCCGCCCCGGCAGCGCCGTGAGGAGGCTCCGTAGCCGTAGCGGAACGCGTCCGGGGCCTTTTCGAGAAGAGGCCTGGATGGGACCAGGAACACGCCGCGCTCCAGGTTCGCGGGGAGGTACTCCAGCGAACGGATCTGGATGTTCGCCACGGCTTCCGTCTCCTGGATCTGCAGGAAGACGCCCATCTGGGATCCGTTGTCGGCGCCTTTCCAGACGGCCAGCGGCGCGTCTCCGCTCAGGAGGCAGTAGCTGGGCTCGCCGAATCGCGTCGTGATGAACTTGGGCTCCAACGCCGGTTGGCTTTGGGTGTCCGGCGGGATGCATTCGTAGCGGCGCGGAACGATGGAGTTCCAGGGAAGCCAGCAGAACCGCACGCATCCGGTCTGCACGCGCTGGGTCCACACGGGGGCCTTCCACGGGTCGCGCGTCCCCAGGCGGGCAAGGAAGATGGTGTTGGACGCGAGCGGCATCGTCTGCACCCAGACCCTGCCGACCACGGTGGAATCCTCGATGTGGAGCGATGGTCCAGGTCCCGCGAAATCGGGTCCCGCGCACGCCGGGCAGTAGGGAGATCCCGCGTCCACCACGCTCGCGCAGGCGCGCAGGGATGCGCTGGCGGGCAAGGTGACGGGACCGGTTGCGACGCGCGTCAGGCACAGCGAGGCTCCGCTGGCCGTGCCCGCGATGCTGGCCTCGCCGTGGTGGGCGGCGTTTCCGTCGCGGTCCAGCGAGAGGCCGGGAACCAGCGTCGAATCGGCGACCTGGACGCCCACTGTGTCGCCCAGGATCCGCATCTGACCACAGAGTCGGATGCCGCTGATCTGCAGCTGCCCCGCAGGGAGGGCGAGCCCGTCCGGGCCGGGTGGCGAGGGTGGAGCCAGGATCTCGACGTCTCCACGGAGAACGGGCCAGGAATTGGTCCAGAGCACGGAGGAACCATCGGCGGGCACTTCCGCCGCGGCGAGCAACAGACTGCTCTGGCAGGGGATCTGGATCGCCTGCGGTCCGGTCAGATCGATGGCGTGCGACTCGAAATCCGGGAGAATGATCGTGCCGGACGAACCGGGCGGCAGAAGGTTCCACGCCGCCACCGCCGATTCCAGGGTCGGGTACGTGGCCGATCCCACCACCGCAAAAAAACCTGCCCAAGAGCCAGCAGAAGACCCCGCGGTACCGCTCCCGGGGGCCACGATGCTCGACGAGCGGTCGTACGGACCTCCGCCCATGGCGGCCGGTGCGCCGTAGTTGTAGCTCACCCCGAGTTGCCGGGGCCTCGCCAGGTCGGCGGCGTACTGGATGCGTCCCAGGTGGGGGTCGATGCCGATCTTGCCGGAGGGCACCTCGCAGACCCTTCCGTTCTCCCCGGCTTCCAGGTTCGCGCACACGATCCTGCACGCATCCACGGGATTTCCGTCCTCGAACAGCTGCATGCTGGACGGATAGAAGGCAGCGATATCGTCGTGGAACCGGCGGCGGCGGATGGGCTCCGGAACGTCGATTTCCGTCGTCAGCCGGGCGAAAAAAGCGGCGGATTCGCCGACCGGCGCCTGGAACAGCCTCTGGGGGCCGCCCAGACCGCTGAAGTACCACCCTCCTCCGCCCAGGTCGAAGGCCGGGGCGCGAGAGATCGTCCAGTTCTTCCATCGCCACATCCACACCGCGACGTCGGGGATGCTGAACCGGCCGCCGCCGTGCAGGGCGACGTCCAGGGGAGTCGGATCCGGAGCCGAAATCTGTCGATTGCGGGGTGCGACGCGCCGCACCTCCACGGTGCGGTTGAGGCGCGTGAAGGGGCCGGGGATGTCCTCCCAATCCCTCCCGCGGCGAAGGTTCGCGGTGGCGTCGTGGTGCGGTCGGACATCGCGCAGGCTCAGGTTCTGGATCAGGCGCCGGAACTCCTCCACCGCGATGGTGGCGCGTCCGGAGACATCCCGGGTGAGCTGCTCCATGGCCACCAGGGTTCCCTTGCGCCGCCGGTACCCGATGGTGTTGGCGACTTCGGCGCGGCTGTCGGGGCTCGCCGTGGGCGCGGTGTACACCGCGTCGAATCCGATCAGATCCCCGATGTAGGGAATGACCCAGGGCGCGCAGGTCTCGATGAACTGGTCGTCGCGGAGTTGCGCGAGGTTCTCGCGCACGATCCCGAACTGTTCCTCCAGGACCTGGAACAGCGCTTCCAACGATCCTCCCTGGACGGCGTCCCGGGTGCGGAAGACCGCGGGCAGGAGGGAGTAGATGGAACCGGGTTCGACGCTCATGACCAGACTCCCACGTTGCCGCGGCTGGCGGGATCCAAGAGAAGCACTTCCGCGCCGACGGGAGGATCCGCGGTGGGTTGCGGTCCGGCCGCGCACAGGAGCGTCGCCGTGCCGCCCCCGCCTCCGCTGCGACCCAGGGAGGTGAGGTCCACGGCCACCACGCCGGGCACCTGCTGCGCGATCCGGACGACCTCGCTCGCGGCCACGCCCTGCGCGGGGCGCATGGGCCCGAAGGAGAACGCGGTGGACAGATCCTGCCAGACCTGCGCCACCACCTGGTCGGGGTCCCAGGTGGGGACGTCCACCTGCACCTGCAGCCCGATCTCGAAGAGGACCGGGACGTAGGACGCCGCCGCCACCTGCACGTGGGGCAAGCCCAGGTCCTGGTACGCGAGCAGCAGATTCTGGACGACGGAATCCGACGCATCGAGCGTGGAGCCTCCGGCTCCCGCCAAGGTCAGGAAGATGCCGCGGGTGTTCCCGAACCAGGTCCAGGTGGCCAGGGCCAGGGAGATCCCCGCGAACCCGAGAGCGAAGTTCTGGTAGTCCTCCAGCGAAACGATCCTTCCCAGCGTGAGGGTGGGAAGCGGCGCGGATTGGCGCGCCTGGTCCGGGGTGGCGGGATCCGCTCCTCCCGTGGCGGGACCTGGATTCGTCACCGCCTGGAGTCCCTGGGGACGGTCGATGGGCTGGGTCAGTTGCCCGGAGGCCACCATGCCCGCGAGCCCGATCCCCCTGCGGTACTGGGCCCGGATGTTGGATTGGCCGGTGGGCGTGCGCGAGCCCTGGATGCCGTTCCCGAACTGGATGGTGGGTCCCGCTCCCGAGTTCGGCCGCGTCAGGAAGGCGCGGTCGCGCGCGGCGGAATCCAGGAAATTGTCCACTTCGCTCCACAGCAGGTTGTTCACCCGGACCTGGAGGGTGGACTGGGCTCCCGATGCCGTCGCCGCAGAGGTGTAGGTCAGCGGGGACTGCTTGAGCTGGAAGGTGAGCGCGGCGTTGGTCGCATCGCCGGAGCCCAGGATCTCCTGCACGGTCTCGCCGTGCGTGGCGATCACGGCGTTGGCGTTCACCGCCACCGTGGGGGCGTCGTAGATGCGTTCCAGGGCCGAGACCAGGGCCAGGTTCGTGGTGGATCCCTCGACGGTCGCCTTCGCGACGAGGGCGGATTCCCCGGCGACGGGATCGGCGGCGATGGACGGTTGCAGGTTGAAGGCGCTGGATGGAACGGAGAATGTCCCGGCTTGGCCCGTCGTGGCGAGGACGCTCCAGAGGAGGTTTCCCGTGGACGGATCGACGGGTGGAGGGAAGGCGTCCACCAGGAAAGGTTGGCCGATGCTCGCCCGGAGCGCGCCGGTGGCGCCGGCGGGTGTGAATCCGCCGTTGGTTCCGTCCAGGGCGATGGTGGAGGCGATGCGCACCCGCTTTCCGGACACCCCGACAGGCGAATTGTCCGCGAGGGGCAGCAATCCCGACAGATCGAAGGTCTTTCCCTCCACCGGGGCCAGCATCCCGGGGATCGGATAGTCGGTGGCCAGCGACCAGTCGGTGGCGGGAAGGTCGGCCGGTGACAGGAGTTGACTTTGGACGTACGCGGTGGT
>DATNIW010000088.1:0-9584 GCA_035604215.1 Fibrobacteria bacterium | reverse complement strand
GTGAACTCGTTGTGGCGGATGTCCTCGAGGATCACGTTGACCCCCTTGATCGCCTTTTCGCTCTCCAGACGCACCAGCCCGGGATTGGTGCGGTCGTCGAAGACCAGGACCAGGATGCAGTCCTCGTCCACCAGGCTGATGTGGATGTTGTCGGTGTGTCCCTTGTGGAAGAGCACCGTGAACTCGTTCTCGCCGATCATCTGGGCGATGGCGCGCGTGGCGGCGTAGGATCCCGCGGCCAGGGCCGCCAGGGCGGTGGTGTCGAAGGCCTTGGTGTACCCCTGGTTCGCCAGCAGGTTGCCGTCCTTGTGCACCAGGAGCACGAAGGTGGCGCTGGCCGACGACAGGAGATGTCCCAAGACCT
Source organism: Fibrobacteria bacterium (assembly GCA_035604215.1). Taxonomy (GTDB): domain Bacteria; phylum Fibrobacterota; class Fibrobacteria; order UBA5070; family UBA5070; genus UBA5070. The sequence goes on along the minus strand of DATNIW010000088.1, from coordinate 9,220 downwards.
TGTTCAGCCTGTCGATGTCTTCTTTGTAGAGGATGTAGTTGGCCATCGGGGTCTCACTGTTGTCCGGGGCCCAGAGGCATCCGGCGCGTGGGGTACGAATCCGGGCTCTGCAGCCGGGAGAGCTCTTCCGGAGTCAGGAAGGCGGAGGCGAGGGGATCGTTGCCCTCCATGTTGGGATTCACGTTGGGGTTGGCCACCACCCGACCGGTGTCCACTTGCGGAGGCGGCGGAGGCGGTGCCGTCTTCTGTTCGGACAGTTCGCGTTCGTAGCGGGCGATCTCGGCGTCCAGGTCGGACGGATCCAGGGTGCCGTCGAGCCGACTCTTCTTCTTCGAGGTGGTGTCCGAACCCATGGGGACGGCTCCCGTGGCGGCCGCCGCGGAACCGGGACCGGATCCCCGCGACGGGGGCGCGGGCGGATCGAATCCGGTGAGCCCGGGCAGAGGGGCCATGGGCACCGGTGGGGGCGGTGCAAGAGGATCCAGCAATCCGGGCGAAGGCGGGATCGGAGCGTGCGTGGGTGCTCCGGGACCGGGGAAGAATCCAGGCTGCAATCCCGGAAGCGACGGGGAAGGTGGAGCCGGAGGTGGCGGTGAAAATCCCGTGAACTGGGGTGCCCCGACGGGTGCGGAAGGCTGCGGCCTGGGTAGGGTCGGCTGGATGATGCTCGGCGGCGGCGGTTGCTGGGGCCGCGGCGGCGGCATGGGCGGCGGCGGCGGCATCGCCGGCGGCGGGGCGGAAACCGGACGTGGAGCCGGAGCAGCGGCCGGGGGCGGCGGGGCGGGGGTGGGCCTCGGAGGTGGCGCCGGGGCCATCGAACCCGCGACGGCCGCCGGATGCGGAACGGTGGACTGCGTGTCGGGAAGCGAGGAGGGACGACGGCTGCTCTGGCGCGCGGTGTACTTCGCGTTGAAGGTGTCGATCACGATCTTGCCGATGGCCTTCAAGGTGGTGAACACCCCGATCCCCTGGTGGGCCTGGGCCTCGTAGCAGGGAACCTTGAACCAGTTGATCTGCTGGTCGAGTTCCGCCACGGTGGCGACGCCCGGCAGGTCGCGCTTGTTGTACTGGAGCACGAACGGCACCGAGCCAAGGTCGATGCCGTACTCCTTGAGGTTCTCCTGGAGGTTCTTGAGGCTGTCCAGGTTCTCCTGCATCTTGTCGCGCTGGCTGTCGGCCACGAACACCACGCCGTCCACGCCGCGCAGCACAAGCTTGCGGGTGGCGTTGTAGTACACCTGGCCGGGCACGGTGTAGAGCTGGAACTTGGTGGCGAACCCCTTGATGGAGCCCAGGTCCAGGGGGAGGAAGTCGAAGAACAGGGTCCTGTCGGTTTCCGTCGCGAGGCTCACCATCTCCGACTTTGTCTCGGCGGGGATCTTCCGGTGGATGATCTGGAGATTGGTGGTCTTGCCGGAAAGTCCGGGACCGTAGTAGACGATCTTGCAGGAGATCTCGCGCGTCGCGTAGTTGATGGAAGCCATGCCCGATCCCTAGCCGATGGCCTTGGAAGCCTGGCGCATCTCGACCCGCACCAACCCGATGTTGACGTCGGGGGAGGTGAGCACCACCAGCCAACCGAGGGAGACGGACAGCACCAGGACCTTCCCGGTCTCCCCTTCCAGCAGGATCTGTCCGACGGTACCCGCGCCGCAGGCTTCGGAGAGCTTGCCGCCCATGTCGGACAGCGAGGCCGCCAGGGCCGACACCAGGTCGGCCGTCTGGGGGTCGGCCATCTCGGCGGCGATGAGGATGCCGTCGGTGCCGACCAGGGCGCTCCCCAGGACTCCGCGCGTGCGGTTGATGTTTTCCAGAGCCTTGTGCATCATGGTTGTATCCGTTCCTTGAGGGCGGCCTCGGCCATCTGGACGCAGCGGTCGATCCGCCCCTGGAAGAGCTCGAAGCTCCCCCGCGAGCCCGAGACCACAACGTAGTAGACACCGAGGAATTTCTTGCAGAAGACGAAATCCTCCGGGTCCTGGACCAGGAGGAAGTCGGGATCGGGTCGGGCATCCCTCCGGGACTGCCATTCGCATTCCTGGAGTCCACCCAGAGCGAGCGGCGCGGTGTCCAGGAAGGCGCGGGTGGAATTCGCTCCCTGCCCCCAGGCGAGTCCCTCGCGGTCCAGGATGACCGCTCCCTTGATGCCCTTGCCACCCGAACCGATGGGGTCCATCCGGACGGAAGTGAGGTACGAGCAGATCTGGTCGAGATCCGCGGTCCAGGGCATGGTGCCTGCGTTGGGCGCGTTCACGAGGGCTCCTGGAAGGCTTTGGTGCCCCGGGCGGCGAGGAGCGACGCGGAACCTCCCGCGTCGATCACGATCAACGCGCTGCGATCGCCGTGGTTCCAGGCGTGGACGCCGCGCACCGAGCCTTCGAAGGCCGCGTGGCGCAGCTCGCCGAATCCGAGGCCTCCGAGCACCAGTCCCGCGCGGGAGAAGGCGATGTCCTCCAGAGCCCCGATGGCCACGTCTTCCCGGCGGCGCTCGCGCACGCCGTCGGCGGAACGCAACCGGAGCAGGACGACGCCGGGGTCGGCGGCGATGGGCGACCAGGCGGGCGGGATGTCGTCCTCGTGGACGGATTCCGGTCGCGCCTCCATGGCCTGCGAATCGCCCGCGGAGGCTTCGGGAATCTCCTCCGCGCCCAAGGTGTCGGGCCCTGCCTCGTGTACGACGGAATCCGTCAGGTGGTGCCCCGGTTCCACCAAGGGGAAGAGGTTCCGCAGGTACAGGACGGCGGCGGGGTGGAACCGCTGGGCTCGAGCCAAGGCCTCGGCCCGCACCAGCGCCTGCGGGATCTCTCCGGCCAAGCGTAGGAGCTCCACGCGGATGCACTCGGCGACCACGGCGGAGTCCGGATCGGTCTGCCGCAGCGCCAGGTCCAGGGCCTTTTCCACCGCGTCGGATTCGCCGCGCCGCAGGAGCAGGCAGGCGTGCGCCAGGCTCAGGTTGTTGGCGAGGATCTCCCGCAGGTCCTGGCGGGAATCGAGCAGGTCGGCCAGGGGCTGGACCTGGGTGGGCGATTCCTCGGTCACGGTTCTGCCTTTCCGGGTTCCGGGGTTTCGTCCCTCAGCCACAGGCTGTAGCCGTTCGGCCCGGCACGGTACCCGTAATCCACGCCCAGGCTGGATTCGCGTTCCGCGCGGCTGAGCGAGAATTCCGCGGACACCCTGTCCAGCGAGGTGGGCCAGGCACCGGTGAGGAAGCGGTACCGCTCCACGGCGGTGTTGAGCTTGAGGCCTTCGAACCGCGATTCGGCCCCGATGAACCCGTGTTCGGGAACCGAGGCGAGGTGGCCGATGGCCGTGCCCACCATCCAGTTCAGGAGGAGGGCGGCGATCAGGAGGACGGCGCCTCCCAGGAGCAGTACCGCGGAGGAACTCGCGCGGACGGGCTCGAAGTCCTCGTGGATCTCCAGGTGCGAGTCGAACGCCTTCCCGTCCTGGCGCAACGTCACGTAGCCTTCGTCGGCGTAGGCGACCAAGGTGTCGTAGAGCCGGAAGCGCCCGAAGGGGACCTTCTTCTCCAGGTCTTCCAGGGTCAAGGAGGAGGACGAAAGCTCCAGTTGCCGCAGGATGATGGCTTCGGGCCCCAGCTCCGCGATGGAGGCCGGCATCTGGGAGATGGAGACCTGGACGCCGGGCGATCCCAGCCGGTCGCGCAGGCGAGGCCATTCGTCCAGCCGCCGCATGCCCTCCATGGTGATCATCTCGGTGGAGAGGTTGAGTCCGACGCCGCGGAGGATGGTCGCGGGAAGCTCGGTGTTGAACTCGTAGGCGCCTTCCGACCACTGGAAGAGGTCGCAGACCAGGTCTTCGGCCACGATCTGGATCCAGTCGGCCCTCTCCTCCGGCGAAATGAACTTCTTGGCGACCAGGGTTTCCAGGATGCTCCTGTCCATGGACCTGGACACGGACTCGACGCCGGAGAGTTCGTCGGGGCTCATCCGGCCGCAGGACAGGAGCCAGTCGCGGATCACCGTCTCCACGTTGCGGCCGTCCACGTCGATGTGGCTGATGTTCCCGCGCGAGATCCCCACCTCGGCGCGCTGGTGGTGGTAGGTCAGGGACAGTCGCCCGCTCTTGCGCTGCTGCAGGATGAACTGCAGGACGTCGGGGAGGGAAAAGTCCCGGAGCTGTCCGTTCAGGGCCTGTGCCACCTCAGGTCTCCTTCAGGGCGGTTGTGGCGTCGCGGCCAAGTCCGCGCACCAGTTGAATGGCCCCCAACGCATAGAGTACCACCAGGATCCCCAGCGTGATGTCCTGGCCGATCAGGGTCTCGGAATCCGGGTAGAGGGTGAGGAAATTCGGCAGGTTCAGGCTGTAGGCCAAGCAGGCCCCCAGCAGGAAGACCTGGAAGAAGGTTCCGAACGTCGGCTTCGCCATCAGCCGTCCGGTTCCGGGCAGACCCAGGTCCATCGCGAGCTGGAGCAGTCGTCGCCGACTCATGGCCTCCCGCTCGATCCTCTCCAGGAGCTGGTTGCGCAGGTCCACCTCCTCGATCCCGGAGAGCCTCCGGAAACACTGGGCGCAGTGGATGCCCTTGCGGCAGTGGCGGCACATCACCCGACCGCAGGTGCGGCACTCGAACAGCACCTTGCGCCGTTCCTGGCGACCGCCCCACCACATCAGGAACGCCAGGAAGAGGACGGAAAACGGCAGGAGCATCATGGGAGGCAGGTCCAGCAGTCCCGTCTGCAGGTCCCATCGGTCCACGGTCCAGCGGCGGTTCCGGTAGTCGTCCAGGACGTGGAGCCACATGCGGTGCGTGCCCAGCTCCGGATCCATCACGGTGCGGTTGGGCGGAAGGGTCTGGAAGGCGCGGGTGTTCTGGTCGCCCACCAGGTTGATCCGGTAGCGCGCCACGGGGGACGCGTTCCCGATCAGGAGGCCCATGCTGTCGGTGCGACCCCGGTAGGCGATGGACTGGCCCAGGTCGTAGAGCAGCGGACCGTTGCCCCAACGACCCTGCCGGGCCGATTCGTAGGCCAGGGTGGCGCTGTCGTAGTGCCCCACCAGGAACTGGGCGTTGCCGAAGTTCACCAGGATGCGGGGATCGTCGGTGCCCAGGCGCTTCGCGGACCTGGCCAGGATCATCGCCGAATCGTAGTTGCCCCTCTTCCGGTCCTCGATGGAGTTCGCGGCGAGCAGCAGCGGTCTTTCGGTGGATGTCGCACGGGAGTTCGCCTTCTGGATGCGCTCGTCCAGGTCCTGGGACCAGCCCTCGTCGACGGCGCGCTGGTAGAGGGATTCGGGACCCGCCAAGTCGAAGCGCGACGACAACGTGGCCTCCAGTCCGGCGAGCCAAGGCTGCAGACCCACGAACAACACGATGGCGCCGATGAGGAGCCGTTCGTAGCGGCGGGCCCGGCGCCAGATGGCCAGGGAGGCCAGATAGCACATGGAAAGCAGACCCAGGCCGGCCACCAGGAGGGCCACGGGAATGAGCGCCAGGACGGCGTAGCGCAGGTAGAGGTTGGTGTCGCGGGGGAGCCGTTCCGCCAGGCCGTGCACGATGTAGGGCCAGTACCGGACCACCCAGGAAAGCAGCAGGAGAAGGCACGACAGGGCGAGGACGTAGCGGAGGAGCCGGAGGGCGTTGAAGGCCAGCACCTGCTGGTTCAGCGGGAAGGCCTGGATCCGGTCGTAGGCGTTCTCGAGGTGGTAGTAGGCCTGGGCCAGGTGGAAGGAACGCACCGCTGTGCCGGCTTGGGAGATCTCCGGGACCGGCGAGACGGGATCCAACCTTCCGGCCAGGGCTCTCGCTTCCTCGGCCTTGTCCGGATCGCCAGCGGATTGGAGGTCGGAAGCCGTGGCCAGCAACCACGAGGAGGCTTCCGGGAGGCGGTTCCAACCCTGGGAAAGCATGGAGGCTTCGAAACCTTGGGCCTGGAGCTGGAATCCCTGGCGGGTGCCGTTCTGGAGTTGCAGGAGCACCAGGAGCCATTGGAGACCCAGGTCGTCTTCGGCGAGGACCGAGGATTGGGCGATGCGGGCGTTGCCGCTGCCGGGAACGGACTTTTCGCTCCACATGCCGGCGGCGGCGTTGCCGAAGGCCAGGGCGGTCTTGTCGCCCACCGGCAAGGCGAACAGCTCGGGTTCCACCCGGTCGGCCTGGGCGGGCTTCCCCGAGAGGACGGCGGCGAGGTTGGGGGAACCGGTTCGGAACGCGTCCAACCGGGCTTCCGCGCGGATGAAACCATCCTGGAGAGGGGTCGGAGGCAGGGTGGCCGAAAAGGACGCCGCAGCCAAGGCCGCGAGCCAGAGACTCGACCATCGCAGGTCAGGCCTGGAAAATCCTAGGATCGTTGATGCCATAGTGTTGGGTCATCCGCTGGAGTCGCTCGGGCTCGATTCCCAGGATCTTCGCGGCCTGCGGAACGCGCCACCCTGTTTGTGTAAGTATCCAAAAAATATAGGCCTTCTGCACTTCTTCGAGTGCCGGAGGGATGCTGGCCAGGGCGGGGGGGACCTCGTTGGACCGGGAGCCCAGGGCGATGTCCGATTCCTCCAGCCGGGTTCCGGCGCAGAGCACCAAGGCGCGCTCGAGGACGTTTTCCAATTCCCGGATGTTGCCCGGCCAGTGGTGTTCCGTCAACTTCCGGGCCGCCTCCGGAGAAAGCTCGGGGGCGGGTCTTCCCAGGCGCTTCCCGATGCGCTGGAGCAGGGCGCGGGACAGGTCGGGGAGGTCGGTGGACCGGTCGCGCAGCGAGGGAGTCCGGATGCGGATGACGTTCAATCGGTAGAACAGGTCTTCCCGGAACCGACCCCGGGACACCAGGACTTCGAGATCGGCGTTGGTCGCCGAGACGATGCGCACGTCGATGGACACGGGCTGCAGCCCCCCCACCGGAGTCACTTCGCGTTCCTGGAGCACCCGCAGGAGCTTCACCTGGGTGGAAAGGGGGATTTCCCCGACCTCGTCCAGGAATACCGTTCCCCCCTTGGCGGCCACGAAAAGTCCGGCCGAATCCGCCACGGCGCCGGTGTACGACCCCTTGACATGGCCGAACAGCTCGCTTTCCAGGAGCCCCTCGCTGAGGGCGGCGCAATGGATGGGGAGGAAGGGGCGGGCCGCCCGGGGCGAAAGCCTGTGCAGCGCCCGGGCCACGACTTCCTTGCCCGTGCCCGATTCCCCGGTGATGAGCACGGTGCTTTCCGTGGGCCCGATCTTGGTGACCAGCGTGCGCAGGCCGTCGACCACGGGCGACACCCCGGAAAGGTCCTGGTCCAGCCGGTTGGTCGCCGTGCTGGCCCTGGAGTCGGCGGAATCGGGGCCCCCGCCGCCCGACGCCCGTTCCACCACGTCGCGGAGCGATTTGACCAGGACCTCGTTCTGGAACGGCTTCAGGATGAAGTCGGAAGCCCCTTGGCGCAGGGCCTCCACGGCCTTCTCGACGGTGCCGTAGGCGGTCATGAGCACCACCGGGACGTGCGATCCGCGCAGGGCGTTCACGATCTCCATCCCGCTTCGCTGCCCGATCATGAGGTCGGAAAGCACGCCGTCGTACCGGACGCGGGACAGGCAGGAGATCGCATCGTCGACGGAAACCGTCACGTCGGCCAGGTACCCCTCGCGACGCAACAGGATGGCGAGGTAGTCGCAGAGACTCTTCTCGTCGTCCACCACCAGTATCCGCCGGGCGCCCATGGCCCCATCATAGCCCCAGATCCCGGCGATGGAAAGGCGGAAGATGGGAAGGCGCGGCGACGGCACTGCCCGGATCCGATCCCGGTGGGAATTCCCGGTTCCCGCGAAGCCTCGCGGCGCGAACGGGGAAGCGTCTTGGTTTCCGGGATTGTAGAATCTATCTCGTACACGATGCCTTCCATTATTTCGAGCACATTCGCCTGGTTCCGAATCGGCGCCGCCGAGGTATATTCCCAGTTCTTGGGAACTGACAAGTTCCTGCCGGATCCAACCCTGCCGACGTTCGCGGATCATGGACAGTGGATCGGATGGAACGTTTTTCAGGCATCGTCTGCGCGCAAACCACCTCACCACCCGGAGTCATCCTGATTCTCGCCGATCCGGCAGCATCCAATCCATCCAGAATTCGACCTCTGGCCGAACTTCTTGGCAAAGGACGGGTCGCGGAAACCGGTCTGAACGTCTTCGTCGCCGGACTCCGTGGAATCCCCGACATCCAGGGGGGGGTGGAAAGGCATTGCCAGAGCCTCTATCCGCGGCTGGTACGGGCCGGGGGCAAGGTGACGGTTTTCGCGCGTTCCGGCTACGTGCCCGGCGCGGCCTTCGATTTCCAGGGCGTGAGGGTCATGCCCTTGAGGGTGGCCCGTTCCACGAGCGTGGAAGCGCTGGCCCACACCGGACTGGCCGTCCTCCGCGCCAAGAGCATGGGAGCCAAACTGCTCCACATCCACGGGATCGGACCCGCGATCTGGACCCCGTTGGCGACACGGCTGGGCATGAAGGTGGTGGTGACCCACCATGGATTCGACTACAACCGGCAGAAATGGGGGACCAACGCCAAGAGGGCGTTGCGTCTGGGTGAATCCAACGCGATCCGCTACGCGGACGGGATCGTCTGCATTTCCAAGGAGATCCTGGATTATGTCCGGGGAGCGAAGCCGAAGGGAATCGTGGAAAAGATTCCCAATGGCGTGGAAAGGCCCGCCGAGACTCCACCCGCCGGATTGCTGGACAAGTGGAACCTGCGCGCGGGGGCCTATTTCCTTCTGACTTCGCGGTTCGTTCGCGAGAAGGGGATTCCCGACCTGATCCGAGGTTGGGTGGCCTCGGGGTTGTCGGACCGCTGCGGACTGGCGATCGCGGGCGGGGAAGATCACCCCTCGCCCTACGGCGAGAGCATCCGGAAACTCGCCGCCGAATCCGGGGCCGTGCTCACCGGGGTGGTGGCCAAGGAAGACCTGGGAGCGCTGTACGGTCACGCGCGCGGGTTCGTGTTGCCCTCCTACCACGAAGGCCTGCCCATCTCGCTGCTGGAGGCCATGTCCTGGGGACTGCCCCTGGGGGCCAGTTCCATTTTACCCAATCTGGAGGTGGGGCTTGCGCCGGAAACCTATTTCCCCGTCGGCGACGCGGATGCGATCTCAGCGAGGTTGCGCCAGATCGCGGAGGGGCCCCATCGGGTGGACCACTCGGCCCTCCTGGTCAAGTACGACTGGGATGCGATCGCGGACTCCACGCTCCGCTTCTACCGGAATGTGATGGACCCCGCTTCACGGGTCGCGGCCT
>DATNIW010000087.1:0-13016 GCA_035604215.1 Fibrobacteria bacterium | reverse complement strand
GCGTAGTTGCCGTCGAAGCCCCAGGTCCCTTGGCCCCAACGGGACTGGTCCAGCGAATCGAAGTCGTCGACCCAGTCCTGGGTCCAGTCCGAACCCTTGGGCCCCTTGCCGGGCGTGTACTTGAGGAAACGGATCCAGTTGATGAATTGGCAGGTGGGCAGGTCCTTGGTGTCGAACGGGCCGCTCCAGTCGGGCCAGACGGACGCCCACAGGTTCATTCGCCAGGTCATGGACTTGGAGCGCAACCCCACCACCTGGGAGTCGTTCTGGACCTTGCGCAACTGCACGCCGTCGAGCTCCCACACGATGGAATCGGGCGTCCACTCCAGCGCGTAGGTGTGGAAGGTCTTGGACAGATCGTCCTGGGTGTCGTGGAACTTCTCGGCGGTCGCGCGCTTCTGGGAGGTGCCCGTGATGGGGTTCGACTGGAAACCCTTGGGGTTCTTGCCGATGATCTCGATGTCGAGCTCCCGCCAGGGCTCGCCCCCGCCCTCGTGGGAGTGGTTGTAGTAGAGGAAGAAACTCGAGACCGTGCCGGACTTGGCGCCTGCGCGCATGCGGACCTCCCAGCGCCCGTACTTCACCGAGTCCCGGGAATACAGTTCGGCGCCGGAGCAGGCATTGCTCCCCGCCCAGCAGGAAGCGGCGGCCACCGAAAGCACGAGCAGGATCGAGGGAATCCGCTTCATCGAAACACCTCCATTGGGACGATTTTCCGGTGGGTCAGGAATTCGCCGGAGAACGAAAAATGGCTTGTTCGCGGGGATTGGCAAAGGTGGCGGTGGTGGCTGAACATCCGCCGACTCCATCGTTGGCTTCGATACAACGGCCCAAGGGGCCGCCACTCAGCCAACGGAGCTATCCTCCCGCCGTTCCCTGATCGGTGCGGTGAGCCTGCCGTTGCCTGAGTGATGGCCGAAGGCCATTGTATCGAAGGCATCGGCGGGGGACCGATGGTCATGGCCGTTCTCGCCGAAATACCTTTCTGGCAAGTTCTGGCAGATTGGGTTCGACCCCTCCAATCAGCGCTTCCTTTTTCTCACGGCTCCAGCCTTGGATCTGCTTCTCTTGATGAAATGCGTCCCCCCCCAGCTCCGCCTGCGGCGTCTACCCACTTGACTTCCCGTTCCGTTGACATCACCTTACATACTGAACGGTTGGTATTGAATGGACGACACACGCGAACACATCATCCAGGTGGCGGGGAGGCTCTTCCTCCAGCGGAACTACGACGGCGTGTCCATCCACGACATCACCCAGGCCGTGGGCATGACCAAAGGCGCGCTGTACCACCACTTCCCCAGCAAGGAAGCGCTCTTCGAGGAGGTGGCGAGCGGCCTCTTGGCGGGCTATCGGACCGATTTTTCCCTGCTGCCCACGGGCTCGCTCCGTGGCTTCTACACCGCCCTGGTCGCGAATTTCCGGACCCGGGAGGGGAATACGACCCCAGCCCATCCGTCCAGCGACCTGGAACCCGACATCAACTTCCACAACCTGCTTTGGGACGCGGTCCGCATCCTGCCGGGCTTTCGGGCCACCGTGGAAACGTTCCACAACCTCGAGCGCGCGGCTTGGACCGAGGCGATCCAGGCGGCCATCGATCGCGGGGAGATCCGCGACGGGCTGGACGCCCACAAACTCGCCAAGATCTTCGCGGCCATCCCCGACGGCGTGGGCATCACCTCCCTGCTGAAGGGCGGTCCCGCCTCCAGGACCGCGGAGATCCTGGACCTCTGGGAGTCCCTCTACCTGTCCCTGCTCCCCTAGAAGCCACCCTTTTTTTACCCCACTAACATACCGAACGATCAGTATGAAAGGTCTCCCATGAAAGCCATCCAATCCAATGCTTACGGCGGTCCCGAGGTCCTGCGTCTGGTGGACACCGCCGAGCCCCATGCCGGTCCCGGCCAGGTGCGGATCGCGGTCCGAGCGGCCGGGGTCAACCTCTCCGATCTTCTGAAGATCCGGGCGGGGAGCTGGAAGGGCGTTCCCGTTCCCCTTCCCTCGGGCGTCGGGGTGGAAGGCACTGGCATCGTGGATGAGATCGGCCAAGGCGTCGCGGACGTTTCCCTGGGCGATGCCCTCTTCGGTTGCGGCTTCGACATGTTGGCCGAGCATGCCGTGCTGCGCCCCGGGGTCTGGTCCCCCAAGCCCGACACCCTGTCCTTCGAGGAGGCGGGGGGACTCTCCGTGGTCGTCGAGACCGCAACGCGGATCCTGGCACAGGTGGGCGCCAAGGCCGGGCAGACCCTTCTGGTGAGTGGGGCGTCCGGAGGGATCGGTTCCGCGGTGGTCCAGTTCGCGCGGCACCGCGGCATCGCGGTGATCGGGACCGCGAGCGCGCCCAACCACGACTACTTGCGCGGGTTGGGTGCCCTCCCCACCACCTACGGTCCGGGTCTGGTGGAACGGGTCCGGGCACTCGCGCCCCGGGGCGTGGACGCCGCCCTGGACATCGCCGGTTCGGGCGTGATCCCCGATCTGATCGAGCTCGTGGGAGATCCGTCCCGCGTGCTCTCCGTCGCCGATCCCACCGCGACAAAATACGGCGCCCAACTCTCCCTGGTGGCGCAGAAGGACGTCCGCGGCGTCCTGCTGGAGGCGGTGCGGCTCCACGCGGAAGGAGCCTTTCGCCTGACCGTGGCCGGAACCTTTCCGCTCGAACGCGCCGCCCAGGCCTACGAACTCTGCGCCGCGGGACACACCAGGGGCAAGCTCGTGGTCACCATCCCTTGATCTCCTCCCAAAACAGACCCCTGATCGTCCTCTACGCCGCCATCGGATTGGACGCCGTGGGCATCGGGATCATCTTCCCCATCCTTCCGCGACTGCTCGCCCAGGTGGCGCACACGTCCCACGTCGCGCCCTGGATCGGGATCCTGGCCGCGCTCTACGCCACCATGCAGTTTCTGTTCGCTCCCGTGCTGGGCGCGATGAGCGATCGCTTCGGAAGGCGTCCGGTGCTGCTCGTTTCCCTGGCCGGAGCCATGCTCAACTACCTGGTCCTGGCGTTCGCGCCATGTCTTTGGATGCTCGTCCTCGCTCGAGCGGTCGCCGGCCTGACCAGCGCCAACGTCTCCGTGGCCACGGCCTACCTCACGGACATCTCGCCCCAGGACAAGCGCGTGCGCCGCTTCGGCCTCTTCAACGCCATGTTCGGCATCGGATTCATCGTGGGGCCAATTCTTGGCGGAGTGCTCGGCGACTGGTGGCTGCGCCTCCCGTTCCTCGCCGCCGCGGTCCTGAACGGAGGCAACCTGCTGTTGGCCTTCTTCATCCTCCCGGAATCGCACAGCCCGACTCCGGGGAAGATCGATCTCGCCACGATGAATCCGCTCCGTCCCCTGCGTTGGGTGGTCTCCACGAAGGGACTTCTGCCCATCCTCCTCGTGTTCTTCATCATGGGCGCGACGGGCGAGGCCTACGGCACCTGCTGGGCGCTGTGGGGCTGGGATTCGTTCCACTGGAACGGCCTTTGGATCGGACTCTCGCTGGGAACGTTCGGGGTCTGCCATGCCCTGGTGCAGGCATCGCTGCCCGGACCCGCCACCCGATGGCTGGGCGTGCGCAAGGCCGTTCTCGCCGGGATCGCCTTCGCCTGCATCGCGCTGATCATGATGGCCTTCGCCCGCCAAGGTTGGATCGTGTTCGCCATCATGCCGATCTTCGCCTTGTCCGACATCGGCACCCCCGCGTTCCAGGCCCTGGCCACCAGGCAGGTCGATCCCGCCCACCAAGGCCAGCTCCAAGGTGTGCTCGCGTCGGCCATGAGCCTGGCGTCCATCGTCGGCCCCCTGGCGTTTTCCACCTTCTACTTCTTCGTGCAGACGAGATGGCCCGGAGCCGTCTGGCTCTCGGTGGTGGCCGTCTACGCCGTCGCGGTCCCGCTGGTCGTATTTGGGACCAGAACCCCCTCCACCTCCAGCCGCACCATCCGCACATGAGTTCTGCCATCGGTATCGGGCGGGCACTCCTCCAGGTAGGCGTCCCGGATCTCCACCAGCAGGTCTTCCCGCAGCACCTCGGGGGCTGGCGCCACCGCCGAGAACCAAGTGGTGCGCATCCATCCCAACATCGCATCGGAATCCGCGTGCGCCATGTCCCGCTCCAGGAGTTCGGCGCGAACGGGCATCAAGCCAGCCGCCTCCAGGTCGCGCTTCGCCTCCTCGGGCGAGTGCATGGTCCAGACCGGGGGCATCCCCTGGGGGAACCATTCCTTCCAGGGCTCGCGGCCCATCACCTGCCCTGCCGCATTCTCCAGACGAGCCACGTTCCCCACGCCGCCCATCTGGAACAGACTCCGTCCACCCGGTTTCAAGGCCCGTCTGCACGCCTGGAACACGGGCAACAGATCCGGCACCCAGTGCAGCACGGCGTTGGAGACCAGCACATCAGCCGTGAACTCCAATCGGAAGGACCTTGCGTCGGCCTGTCGGAATTCCAATCCCGGGACATGTCCCCAGGTGCCACCAGCGTGCCGCACCATGGTTTCCGACGCGTCGATCCCGACCACACGCCCCCGCGGAACCCGCCGGGCCAATCGCTCCGTCAGGCGTCCGTCGCCGCATCCGATGTCCACCACGGTCTCGTTCCCGCGCAGGTGCAGTTTTCCGTGCAACTCTTCGCCCCAGCGTTCCTGGGCCGATGAATTTCCGGCATAGGCTTCTGCATGCCAATCGACCGATTCCATCGCAACGCCCCCTTCGGTGGCCATCGGGCCGACTCCTCAGAAGATCGGTCCGCGCAGGAGCGAAGGGAAATGCCGGTTCGGCATGGGTCGCATGCGGAGAGTGGATGGCCGGGGAGCCGACCTCTACGAAAGAACCCGGAGCCAGTCCAGCGTCCGTTCCAGCCGGGTTCGAAAATCCTCCAAATCCCGATCCTCTCCTCAGTACCCGCGACAGGGATTGAACCTGTGGCCTACGGTTTAGGAAACCGTCGCTCTATCCAACTGAGCTACGCGAGCCGACCCGCCCGACCCGCCGACCCGCTCGAGAGCGGATCGAACGGTGGTCGAAGCAGGTTCCAAAGTAGCTCCGTCGTGGGGCGACGCGGAGCCTGGGCCGCCCATCTCATTGTCGCGGTTCTCGTCAAAATATAGGAAGCGAAACTTTGTAGATCTCCTTCTCATCTGCGAGGAGAAGGAATGGAAATGAAAACGGACATCGCGAAGAACATCCTCCTTTTGACGGCGATCTGCGGCCTGGCCGCCTGCCAACAGGGCGCATCCGGAGGCAAGGCCGGAGGTCCCTCGCAGGGCAAGTCCCAGATCTTTCCCACCGAGGTGCTGACCTTGCGGCCGATCGACCTCCAGTCGACCTTCCCCGCGACCCTGATGGGCAAGGACGAGGTGGAGGTCAAGCCGCGCGTGGAGGGTACCATCGAGGCCGTCTACGTGGAAGAGGGCGCGCACGTCCGCAAGGGGCAGCGGCTGTTCCGCATCAACTCCCCTTCGTCGACCAAGGCCCTCCAGCAGGCCCAGGCCCAATACGCCACCGCGACCCTCGATGTCGAGAGGACCCGACCGCTGGCGGAGAAGGGCATCGTGAGCAAGGTCTCGCTCTCCGCCTACGAGAACGCGCTGGCTTCGGCCAAGGCTGCCCTCCAGGACGCCAAGGCCTCGATGGGATGGGTGACCGTGACCAGCCCGGTGGACGGCCTGGTGGGAACCATCGGCGACAGGGTGGGGAACCTGGTGACCACCGCGACCACCTTGACCACGGTCTCCAACACCACGGACATCGTCGCCTACTTCTCCCTGGACGAAAAGGACCTGTACCGGATGCTGGGACAGTGGAAGGGATCGAGCAAGGCCGAGAAGCTGCGCAGCGTCCCGCCGTTGCGCTTCGTGCTTTCCGACGGCACCACCTACCCGCTCCCCGGACGCATCGAGACCATCTCCGGCAAGATCGACCCCTCCACCGGAAGCGTCAGCGTGCGGGCCATCTTCCCCAACCGGCAGGGGCTGCTCTTCAGCGGCACCAGCGGCCAGGTGGTGCTTCCCGACCACCGGAACGCCGCTCTCGTGATCCCCCAGAAGGCGACGTTCTCGTTGCAGGACAAGGTGCTGGTCTACGCGGTGGAGGGCGACAGCGCGATGCAGCGCAACATCGTGGTCGAGGCGCTCGCCGACGGCCGGAACGACCTGGTCGACAGCGGTCTGGTGGCCGGGGAACGCATCGCGACCGACGGCATCGTCAACCTGTCCAACGGACAGAAGATCAAGTTCCGGTAGGGGGACCCCCGCATGCTCAAGCTCTTCATCCAACGGCCCGTCCTCGCCACCGTCATCTCCATCCTGCTGGTGGTCCTCGGGATCATCGGCATCAAGCTGCTGCCCATCGAGCAGTACCCGGACATCGCGCCTCCCACCGTGAGCGTGACCACCACCTACAGCGGCGCCAACGCCGACGCCGTCCTCAAGAGCGTGATCGTGCCCCTGGAGGAGCAGATCAACGGCGTGGACAACATGACCTACATGACCTCCACGGCCACCAACGGCGGCGCGGCCGAGGTCGATGTGTTCTTCAAGCAGGGCGCGGACCCCGACATGGCCACGGTGAACGTGCAGAACCGCGTCGCGCAGGCGGCGGCGTTCCTCCCCGCGGAAGTGACCACCAACGGCGTCACGGTCCGCAAGCAGCAGACCGGCTACATCCTCTTCGTGATGCTCACCTCGACGAATCCCGCCTACGACGACAAGTTCCTCTACAACTACGCGAAGATCAACCTGGTTCCGCAGCTCCAGCGCATCAAGGGCGTCGGGACGGCGGGAACCTTCTCCACCCTCGACTACTCGATGCGTGTGTGGCTGGAGCCCGACGCCATGAAGGCCCACGGCATCACCGCCGACCAGGTGGTCGCGGCCATCCAGGACCAGAACATCGAGGCGGCTCCCGGTCAACTGGGCGAGCAGGGCAAGCAGTCCTTCCAGTACAACCTCAGGTACACCGGGAAATTCACCAGTCCCGAGCAGTTCGGAAACATCGTCCTGCGTTCCGACGGGACCCAGCAACTCCTTCTCAAGGACGTGGCGCGGCTCGAACTGGGCGGCCAGGACTACACCATCCGCGTCCGCGCCGGCGGACTGCCGGGCGTCTTCGTCTACATCAGCCAGGCGGCGGGCTCCAACGCCCAGCAGGTCATCGGGGACGCGAAGGCGGTGGTCCAGGACGCCGCCAAGAACTTCCCCCCGGGCGTCGCCTTCACCTACCAGATGGACGCGAGCGATTTCCTGGACGCCTCCATCGAGAAGGTGGTCCACACCCTGATCGAAGCCTTCATCCTGGTCTTCCTGGTGGTGTTCCTGTTCCTGCAGAACTTCCGGGCCACCCTGATCCCGGCCATCGCCGTGCCGGTGGCCATCGTGGGAACCTTCTTCTTCCTGCAGCTCATGGGCTTCTCCATCAACCTGCTCACCCTCTTCGCGCTGGTGCTGGCCATCGGCATCGTGGTGGACGACGCCATCGTGGTCGTGGAGGCCGTCCACGCCAAGCTGGAAGGCGGCGAGACAGATCCCCGCGCCGCCGCGACATCGGCGATCGGCGAGATCGCGCCGGCCATCGTCTCCATCACGCTGGTGATGGCTTCGGTCTTCGTGCCGGTCAGCTTCATCGGCGGCACCAGCGGCGTCTTCTTCAAGCAGTTCGGACTGACGCTCGCGGTGGCCATCGTGCTCTCGGCGATCAACGCGCTCACCTTGAGTCCGGCCCTGTGCGCCCTGTTCCTGCGCCCCGAGCACGCCGCCGGATACGAGGGGGAGGGCTTCGCGGGACGGTTCTTCTACTGGTTCAACGCCATCTTCTCGGCGCTCACGGACCGGTACCGGCGGCTCGTCGCCTACCTCGGAAAGCCGAGTCGGCGCTGGGTCGCCCTGGCCATCGTCGCCACCTTCGTGCTCCTGCTCGCGGCCATCTCCAGGATTCTCCCGACCGGCTTCGTGCCGCAGGAGGACAGCGGCACGGTGATGGGCAACGTCGCCATGTCTCCGGGCACCTCGCTGGACGTCACCGACAGCATGGTCGGAAGGGTCGTGCGGATCGCCAAGTCGATCCCGGGCGTGCACAACGCGGCCTCCATGACGGGACGGAGCTTCCTGAGCGGCTTGGACAACTCGGCCGGGGCCCTCATCTTCTCGTTGGATCCGTGGGACAAGCGGAAGCTCACCCTGAACCAGATCGCCGCCGTGCTGAAGCGGGAGACGGACACGATCCCCGGCGCTTCGTTCATGTTCTTCGGCGCCCCCACCCTGCGCGGATTCGGCATCAGCAACGGCGTGGAGCTCAAGTTGCAGGACCGCACCGGAGGCGATGTCGGGAAGTTCTACCAGGTCACCCTGGACTACCTGAAGCGACTGAGGATGCACCCCGAGGTCATGACGGCCATGACCTCCTTCAACCCCAACTATCCGCAGAAGCTCGTGGAGGCGGACATGTCCAGGATCAAGCAGGCCGGCCTCACCCTGGGCCAGGTGATGGGCGCTCTCCAGACCTATGTCGGGAGCGACTACGTCTCGAACTTCAACGCCTACGGCAAGCAGTACCGGGTGATCGTCCAGGCCGCCCCGGAATACCGCGCGCGGCTGGAGGACCTGCGCAACCTCACCGTCCGGACCTCGAGCGGCGAGATGGCCCCGATCACGGAGTTCCTCACCATCCACGACGTCACAGGTCCGCAGTCGCTCACGCGCTTCAACCTCTATTCGTCGATGGCCGTCACGGTGATCCCCAACTTCGCCAAGGGAGCCACCTCCGGCGACGTGATCAACGCCATCGCCCAAACCCCGCTGCCGCCGGGCTACACCTACGAGTTCTCGGGGATGAGCCGCGAGGAGGCCAACAGCAAGAACCAGACGACCGTCATCTTCCTGCTGTGCGGGATCTTCGTCTACCTGCTGCTCTCGGCCCTCTACGAGAGCTACATCTTGCCGCTGGCGGTGATGTTCTCGCTCCCCATCGGGCTCTCGGGCGTGTTCCTCTTCGTCTTCGCCTCCATGAAGTCGGGAAGCGGGATCACCAACAACATCTACGTGCAGATCTCGCTGGTCATGCTGATCGGGCTTCTGGCCAAGAACGCCATCCTGATCGTGGAGTTCGCGCTGCAGCGCCGCCGCTCGGGCATGGACCTGGTCCAGGCCGCCATCGAGGGCGCCACCGCCCGTCTGCGTCCCATCCTGATGACGTCGTTCGCCTTCATCTTCGGACTGCTGCCCCTGGCCCTGGCCCAGGGCGCGGGTGCCGTGGGCAACCGGTCCATCGGGGTCAGCGCCATCGGGGGCATGCTGGTGGGCACCATCTTCGGCCTCGTGGTCATCCCCGTCCTCTTCGTGCTCTTCCAGAGCTTGCAGGAGCGGTTGCAAGGAAAAAGACCCATCGCCGAACCGACGGAGGCCGCGCGATGAACGCCCCCAAGACCGCTCTGGGAGGAGCGCTGGCCGCGGGCCTGCTTTCCTCGTGCGCCTCCTACAAGACCCTGTCGGCTCCGACTCCGATGGACGCCACGGGTCTTCTGCGCGACGCGAAGGACTCCGGCGCGGACACCGCTTCGGTCGGGGACATCCCCTGGAAAACCTATTTCGCGGACCCGAAGCTCCAAGCGCTGGTCGCCGAGGGGCTGGACAGCAACTCCGACCTGCGCACCGCGCTCGTGCGCATCGACCAGGCAGAAGCCTCGCTGGGAGCGGCGCGGGCCGGCCAAGCGCCGACCGTCGTCGCCGGGTTGGGCGCCGACCACGTGCGCACCAGCTCTGGGAACCACGGCCGCGACGTGCTGGGCTACGCGAGCCAAGGGGCGAGCCTGGGCTTTTCCGCCACCTGGGAGCTGGACCTGTGGGGACGGCTCTCCAGCGCCTCCAAGGCCAGGTACGCGGCGCTGCTCGGAAGCCGCGAGTACGCGAACCTCGTGCGCACCCAGCTGGTGGCGAACATCGCCATCGACTACGACCGGCTGCTGGCGCTGGACAAGGAGGTGGAGGTCACCAACGAAAGCTTCGCTCTTTTGACCAAGAGCGCGCAGACCATGGCGGCGTTGAAGCAGGCGGGAAGCCAGACGGAGGTGGCCGTGGAGCAGACCGACGCCACCCTCTACGGCACCCGGCTCTCGCTCATTTCGCTGGAACAGCAAGTCCGCGAACAGGAGAACGCCCTCTGCGTGCTCCTGGGAAGGAAGCCCGGTCCCATCGATCGCTCCCTCCTGGATCATGAGAACCTGCCCGACGGATTCCGCACCGGCGTGCCGGTGGCGGCCCTGTCCCACCGCCCCGACGTGCGCCAGGCCGAGTTCGCGGTGGAGTCTGCCTACGCCACCACCGACGCGGCCCGCGCGGCCCTATATCCGACGCTCGCCATCACCTCGGGCGGCTCCAGCAGCACCTTCGTGGGGCTCGTGGGCGGATTCGACGGGTTCTTCAGCCCGGCGAACCTGGTTGCGAGCCTAACCGCGAGCCTCACCCAGCCGATCTTCGATCGCGGCGCCCTGAAGGCGAACGTCGAGATCGCCAAGGGGGCGCAGGAGGAATCCCTGCTCGCGTTCCGCCAGTCGGTGCTCGTCGCCGGCCAAGAGGTCTCCGACATCCTCTACGGCTGGGGGCAGTCGCTGAGCAAGGACGAAATCCGTCAGAAGCAGATCGCCTCCCTGGAGAAGGCGGTCGAGGCGACGGATCTCCTGCTCAACGCCGGAGAGGTCGACTACATCGAAGTGCTCTCCGCCCAGCAGGGACTTCTCGCGGCGCGGCTCAGCCAGGTGGACGACCGGCTCGAACGGCTGACCTACGTCGTGGACCTGTACAAGGCGCTGGGCGGAGGCTTGCGTTGAACCGGGCGCGCTGAAGTCCGCCCGCCGGGCGGAAGATCCTCCAGCCTACTTCTTGTCGGCCTTGATTTCCTTCTTCTCCTGGTGGGCGGCCTTCTTGTCCTTGTGAAGCTGCTTCTTGTCCTTGTGGACCGTGCTGTCGCCGGACTTGCGGTCCTCGTGGCGCTTCGCCTTCTCCTGCTTGATCGCCGTGCGATCCGACTTCACCCCGGAGGTGTCGTGGGCCTTGCGATCTTCCTGGAGCTTCTCCTTGTCGCCCTTGATGGCTGTGTTGTCCCCTTTGATCTCGTCGTGGCGGGCTTCGCGGTCGGCCTTCAGCTTGTCCTTGTCTCCCTTGACTTCCTGGTGGTCGGCCTTCAGCTCCTGGTGGTCGGTCTTCAGGGCGGCGCTGTCCTGTGCATAGGACCCGATGGCGAGGAAGGCGGTCAGGGAAAGTGCGGTGGAAAGAATCTTGGTGTTCATGTTCGTTGCTCCTGTGGTTGTGACGCCGAAGAACGTCGGGCGCTGGACGCGATCTTACATCAAGGCCCATGCCAAGCGCCAGACCCCCATCGGTTCCGGCTGGAGACGGGGCCCGAGTCGGGGGAAGCCAGTTGGACCGGAAGGATTCCCCCCGCTTTTTGCGAACACCCGAAGTCGCTGGAGAGATTGCTGCGCTTCGGCACGAAGATTGAGTGTTGCATTCCACACATCGGTCATTCGCCGTCACCTCCACCACCAACCACGGAGCCACCCACAATGCGGAATACACTCTCCATCGCCACATTCTTCCTTCTGGGCCTCGCCCTCACCAACGCTTTCGCCGACCGAGAAGACGCCGTCGATCGTCTGCGGCAGGATGTCCGGATCCAGGATGGCCGCGCGCACGAACTGGAGAACGTGGCGCGATGGGACGACGAGACGGCGCGAACGCTGCACCGCCAGGCCGCCGATGCCCGACGCCACGCGCAATGGATGAACGACCGGGCCAACGACTACTCCGCTTCCGTCTCCCAGTTCGACGAAGGCCGCCACGGCCGCCGGGAGCTGCAGAGGCTCGCCGACGACCTCCGCCAGTTCGCGCAGCGCGACAACGACTTCGCGAACCAGCGCGAGAACCTCGCGCACTCCCTGGAGGACCAGGCCCACGCGGCCCGGGACGCGGCGAGGGCCCACCACGAATCCGTGGACCACTTCAACGACGTGATCGACCACCTGGAAGGACACTGATCCTCTTCAAGATGCAGCGCGCCACCCGGCTGCTCCAGCTTCTCCAGATCCTGCGACGCCACCGCACAACAGTGACGGGGGCCGCGCTCGCGAAGGAGCTCGGCATCAGCTTGCGGACCCTGTACCGCGACATCGCGAGCCTCCAGGAACAGGGAGCGGACATCGCCGGTGAGGCGGGTGTGGGATTCCGAATGCAACCTGGATTTCTCCTTCCGCCGCTGATGTTCTCGGAAGACGAGATCGAAGCCATCGTGCTGGGGTCGCGGTGGGTCGCCATGCGCACGGATGCGGCCCTGGGCGCCGCCGCCCGCGAGGCGCTCTCCAAGATCGAGGCCGTGCTCCCGCCCCAAGCCCGGGACATCCTGGAACATTCCGCGCTGCTGGTGGGGCCGTCCCCCGAAATCCCCGGCCCGGTCCTCGACCTTTCCGTGGCCCGCGCGTGCATCCGCGAACGACGCAAGGTGCGGCTCGCCTACCGCGACGCGAAGGGGGAAACCACGGACCGCGTGGTTTGGCCGGTGGCGCTCGCGTTCTTCGATCCGGCGCGGATCCTGGCGGCGTGGTGCGAGGCGCGACAGGACTTCCGCCATTTCCGGCTGGACCGCATCGAATCGTGGACCCCGTTGGAAAGCCGCTACCCTGGCTCCCGGACTTCGCTCCTCGGTCGTTGGAAGGCCTCGCTGAACAGGTGAGCCTTTTACGCTGCTGACATGGTTTGGCAGCAGGTTCCCTGCATCTTCCTTCTGCGCTCCGCCTTTGGCGCGGCGCGACTCCACACCGTTCGAAAGGACCCGATGACCATGCTCGATCCCAACTTCATCCTCCTCTACGTCGATTCACCCGCCAACAGCGCCGCGTTCTACCAGAAGCTGTTGGGGCGCCCCCCGGTGGAATCCTCCCCGAGCTTCGCCATGTTCCCGCTGCGGGAGGGGATGCTCCTGGGGCTCTGGGCGCGCACGGACGTCCAGCCCGACGCGCCCTTCACCGGCGGCGGTGCG
>DATNIW010000086.1:0-16657 GCA_035604215.1 Fibrobacteria bacterium | reverse complement strand
CTCCACGGCCTGGAGCTCCACCATGAGCGCGGCCGATGCCGACTACCTCTGGTCCACCACCACCGGAGCCGGACTCACCCTCCATCGGATCCACATCGACGACGCCAACGGAAGCACCAGCGAACTCGCCATCGCCAAGCTGGCGGTGGCCCACGGAGTGACCGTCTGGGCGACCCCCTGGACACCCCCGGCGGCCGACAAGTCCAACAACAGCACCATCATGGGCACCCTCACCAATCCAAGCGCCTTCGCGACCTACCTCAAGGGTTTCGTGGCGACCATGAAGTCCAACGGCGTGCCCATCTACGCCATCTCGGCCCAGAACGAGCCCAACGCCAACGTCAGCTACGAGTCCTGCGTCTACTCCGACGCCCAGATGGCCACCTGGGTGGGAGGTACCCTGGGACCGGCGTTCGCCGGCAGCGGGATCAAGATCATGGCACCGGAATCCGAGGACTGGACGGGTCTGCCGGGCTATTGGAACGCGCTGAAGGCGGACGCGAACTCCATGAAGTACCTGAACATCATCGGCGTCCACGAGTACGGTGGGAGTCCCTCCGCCTACCCGGACATCCAGGCCGCCGGTTTGGAATTCTGGGAAACCGAGATCTACGACACCGGCAACACGACGGACCCCGGCATGGGCAGCGCCTTGAAGATCGCGGCAATGATCCACGCGGCGCTCACGGTGTCCAACGTCAACGCCTGGCACTACTGGTGGGTCTACGGAGGGACCAACCAGGACCTCTTCACCAGCCCCGGCAATCCCACCAAGCGCCTCTGGATCATGGGGAACTACAGCCGCTACGTCCGGCCGGGCTACTATCGGGTGGGAGCCACGGCATCTCCGACTTCCGGCGTCAGTGTCACCGCGTTCTACAAGGCGGCCGTCGACAGTTTGATCATCGTGGCCATCAACTCCAACACCTCGGCCACCAGTCAGGCATTCACGCTGACCGGCGTGACCGGGAATAGCGTGACCCCGGTGGTCACCGACGGGACCCGCAGTCTGGCCGCCCAGTCGGTCATCACCCCCACGGGCAACGCCTTCACCTACTCCCTGCCCTCCCAGAGCGTGACCACCTTCGTGGTGAATCTGGCCACGACTGCGATCAACCAGATCCAAAACACGAGCGCTTCGGAACTGAAGATCACCCAGCGCGATGGAGCGGCGTGGGTCCAAGTGCCCTACGCCGAACCCGGACAGATGCGCGTCATGAGCCTGGATGGACGGGTTCTGGAATCCCGGCCGGTGACGACGGGGGCATCGGAAATTCGCTTGGGAGCAAGATCCCAGGGCGCCTACCTGGTGGAAATCCGGCAAGGGGACCATCTCGGATCCACCAAGTTCACGCAACTTTGAGTTCGGGTTTCAATCTGACTTCGGCGCCGGGCTCCCTGCGCTGGTCGCCCAGGATTCCACGGGCCTTCGGCTAACAAGGGGCCCCCTGTTTCGCGTCCCGGGCGGCATTCCTGGTGACATCGAGTCACCAGATTTTGCGAAATCGATGATGATGGAGAGGCCTGGCCGAAGTATTGTCTTCGTGTGTTCCAAGCGCGACCAGCACCATCCAACCGGGAGATCCGCATGAACCCCAAAACCGCCCGATGGCAGATCGCCAGGGGATCGCTGATCGCCTTCACTTTGGCGGGAACTTCGATGGCCGCGACCGTGACCATCGATCCATCCACCACCTACCAGTCCATGGATGGGTTCGGTGCCAGCGACAACTGGAACGGACCGTTCACCAACGCCCAGCTCGGCACGTTCTTCAACAAGGACACCGGCATCGGACTTTCCATTCTCCGCATGGGGATCACCAGCTCGGGTGGGAACGGCGCCAACGGCGGTAGCTGGGCCACCGCGAAGTTCGCTGCCGGACAGGGCGCGAAGCTTTGGGGGGCACCTTGGTCGCCTCCAGGCAACGAAAAATCCGGAGGTACCACCACCGGCAACACGGGCGGCTACCTCCTGCCCGCGTCCTACGATGCTTGGGCCAGCACGCTCGCGACCTTCGCGGCCGCCACCAAGACCAACACCGGAGTGGATCTCTACGGCATTTCCGCACAGAACGAACCCGACTACTCCTCCCAGGTCACCTACGACGGTTGCGTCTACAGCGACGCGCAGATGGCGGCTTGGTGCGCGGTGCTCGGGCCAAAGCTCCACTCGCTCACTCCCCCTGTGAAACTGATCGCGCCAGAGAGTTTCCAATGGGGCAATCTGAACGGCTTCGTCAACGCCATCAAGGGCAATGCCACGGCGAATTCGGGAGTGGACATCTTCGCCACCCACGATTATGGGGGGAGTGCCGTGGCCGTCCCCAACGCCGGTCGGCCCATCTGGGAAACCGAGGTCAGTTCCTTCGAAACGGCGGACCTCAGCATGACCAACGGTCTCAAGGTCGCCGGCTGGATCCACGATGCGCTGGTGAACGGCGGGGTCAGCGCTTGGCACTACTGGTGGCTCACCGCGGGCGACAACGAAGGGCTGCTGGTCGGGTCGAACCCGGCGAAGCGCATGTACATCGAGGGCAACTACGCCAAGTTCATCCGCCCCGGGTTCGTCCGCATTTCCGCCACCGAGAAGCCCGCCTCCGGCGTGACCCTCACCGCCTTCATTTCCCCCACAACCGTTTCGCCGCGTCAGATCGTGGTGGTCGCCATCAACTCGGGATCCACGGACAACCAGGCGTTTTCCCTGACCGGTGTGTCGGCGGACAGCGCCGTCCCCTGGATCACGGACGCCAACAACAGCCTGAAAAAGCAGAGTTCGGTGTCGGTGACCAACTCCGCCTTCACCTACAGCTTGGGCGGAACCTCGGTCACCACGATCGTGGTCTACATGAAGTCAACCTCCCTCGAACGCCAGGAAGCTGGGGCCACCCGCGTGGAAGACGTGCAGATCGCGCGCAACGGTCCCCAGACGGTCCTATCGATCGGACCGGCCGAACAGCCCGGACAGGTCCGGGTTCTGGACCTGTCGGGTCGTGAAATCGCTTCGGCGAGCATCCTCTCCGGGCGCTCGGAAGTTCCGCTTCCCGGCCTGCGCTCGGGGATGTACGCGGTCGAGGTCACGCGCGGCGATGTCGCCGTCACCAAGAGCGTGATCCTTCCCTAGTCCAGCTTCGGCGGACCTGAACGGATCCTTCTCGAACCCGTCCTTCCCAGCGAAGGGCGGGTTTTCTATTTGGCGGAACAGCGGAGGGAGCGGACTCGAGTGGCTCCCTTCCATGCGTCGCATACCGAAGAGGCGATCATTGGCCAAGTCGCGCGACACCGGTGGAATGGAGATCGAACTCGCCAGGGCCGGGACCTGGGAGGCGATCGGGACCGTCCACAGCCCTTTCCGGCAAGCCTCGGGAACACCGGTCCAGCCCTTTGCCGCGCGCACCCATCTGGGAGGGTGGGATCCGATCGCGGAAGCCCTCCCTGAAGCGCCCTTCGTGCAGGAATCGGGGGGCAGGGGAACCCTTGAGGTCGAAGCCCGTTGGCTGGAGGCCCTCGCCGACCTGGAGGGGTTCAGCCGGATCTGGATCTTCTTCTGGTGCCACCGCGGAGCCATGGCACGGGCGCGGGTGCGGCCCTACCGAGACACCGTGGAACGGGGATTGTTCTCCACGCGGGCGCCCGCGCGGCCCAACCCCATCGGTCTTTCTTGCGTGCGGCTCCTGGGCGTGCGCGGCCGGTTCGTCCATGTGGCGGAACTGGACGCTTTGGACGGGAGTCCCCTGCTGGACATCAAGCCCTACGTTCCCGCCTACGACAGCCACCCCGACGTGAAGATCGGCTGGCTCCAATCGCCCACCGCAAGCAAGGGCGCGATGCACGCGGACGGTCGCTTCGAGGATCCATCCGCTCCTTCCTGATCCGGGAGCGTCAAATGGCTCCATCTGTCAATCGGACTGTCAGGGATTGTTCGGTTCACCTCGTATGGCCACCGCGAATGCCGCTTTTGGACCCCTAGGCATACGAATTGCGCCACCGGGAAGGCAGGAGGGAGGTACGGCCATGCAGACGCCACCAAGGCTGGAAGCCGCGGCCGAGCTTCGACTGGTCGGGGGACTGGACACCTTCCTCGGCAAGAAGGATTCCGTCCTCCTGTCCCAGGTGCGTCTGAACGGTTCGTTGCAGTGCGCGGCGAGCATCGCCGGCATGGGCTATCGGCAGGCGATCGAGCACGTTCGCGCCATCAACGAGTCCGCGGGGCGGCCCCTGGTCGCCTCGCAACAGGGCGGGAGCCGGGGGGGGAGCACCACCTTGACCCCGTTGGGCGAACAGATCCTGGAACTCTACTCCAGGGCATCCCGCGAACACCAGAAATGGATCGTGGATCTCAACGGAAGGCTGAAGCCCGAGCTCGCCTGGATGCTGGGTTGAGACCGTGATCCTCGACACCACCTTGCGCGAGGGGCTCCAACGCGTGGGGGCCTACCTGGAACCCAGGCAGAGGCGGGCGCTGGCCGAGGAATTGGTGGCCTCGGGCATTCCCGAGCTGGAGATCGGCGTGGTGGGGCGCGACGGCTTCCTGCCCAGCCTCCTCGCGGGCCTCCAGTCCAGGCATCCCGACCGGCGCTTCTGGGTCTGGTCGCGGTTGCGGCAGTCCGACGTGGAGGAGGCGCACCAGATGGGGGCCCGCCACATCGCCATGTGCGCCCCCGTTTCCACGGAACATCTGGAACTCAGGATGGGCTGGACGGTGGGCGAACTCCACGACAAGATCCGTCGGCTCGTCGCCATGGGGTCCCAACTGGGGATGGAGGTCTCCGTCGGGCTGGAGGACGCCTCCCGCGCCTCCACGGAGGGGATCCTCTCCGCGGCCCGCGCCGCCATCGAAGCGGGAGCCGTGCGCGTGCGGCTGGCCGACACGGTGGGGGTGCTCTCGCCCGCCGAGACCACCGAGCGCGTCCTCGCGCTAGTGTCCCTGGGAGGGCAGGCGGGATTCCATGGACACGACGATTTCGGGATGGCCACCGCCAACGCCCTGTCCGCCCTGGAGGCGGGAGCTTCGGCGGTGGACGCCACCCTCCTCGGGTGGGGAGAACGCGCCGGCATCGCCTCCACGGAACGCCTGGGGGCCTTCCTCTCGGTCCGACGCGGCTGGGAGTTGGACATCGAACGCCTCTGTCGCGCCGCCCGCGACCTGGCGGTGCGGTGCGGGGTCGAAATCCCCCCCAACTCGCCCGTGATCGGCGATGCGATCTTCCGGTCGGAAACGGGCCTGCACGTTTCGGCGTTGGCCGAGCACCCCGCTCTGTACGAGCCCTACGACCCCGAACTGGTGGGCGCTCGCAGGGAGCTGCGACTGGGGGGGAAGTCCGGTGCGGCGGCGGTCGCCAAGATTTTGTCGGCCATGGACCAGCAGGCTCCACCGGCGCCCGGGCTGGTGACGCGCATCCGGCGCGTGGCCGAACGTCTGGGTCGCCCTCTCGATGCGCGCGAGCTGGTGCGGCTGGCCTCCACGCCGCGCTGAGAGATCTTCCCCGAACCGCCCAAACTCCGCTCGGACTGAAGTCCATCGCTGGGCCAACCGCCCTACGGGCGGGAGAAGTTCCCATCCGAGCCTTTTTTGGCGAGGTTGATGGAGCGAAGGGCTTCAGCCCGAGCGCATGACGGAGCATCCAGGTTCACGAATGGTTTCTCGCCGACGTTCGTCTGTCATCGCCACAAATGCCACAAGCGACGCAATCTGACATTGATTGGATGCTCGGCCTCTCGAAACACGGGATAAATGGATCCTTTGATTGATTGAATGGTGGATGATGTAGTGGCACGTTCCTTGATCTCCTGTCCCGGCATCAAGCGGCGCCGGTCGCGCCGAAACAGGAAGGACCGAACATGCGCAAGATCGCCATCTACGGAAAAGGCGGCATCGGGAAGAGCACCACCACGCAGAACACCGTCGCGGCGTTGGCGGAAGTCGGGAAGTCCGTCATGGTGGTCGGATGCGACCCCAAGGCCGACTCCACCAGGTTGCTGCTCAACGGACTGGCCCAGAAGACAGTTCTCGACACGCTGCGGGAAGAGGGGGAGGACGTCGAACTGGACGACATCCTGAAGCCCGGATTCCTGGGCACCCTGTGCACCGAATCGGGAGGCCCGGAGCCCGGCGTGGGTTGCGCCGGTCGCGGCATCATCACCAGCATCAACCTGCTGGAGCAGCTCGGCGCCTACGAGAAGGACCTGGACTACACCTTCTACGACGTGCTGGGCGACGTGGTGTGCGGCGGATTCGCCATGCCCATCCGCGAAGGCAAGGCGCAGGAGATCTACATCGTGGTCTCCGGCGAGATGATGGCCATGTACGCGGCCAACAACATCTGCAAGGGCATCGTGAAGTACGCCGAAGCCGGCGGCGTCCGCCTGGGCGGGCTCATCTGCAACAGCCGCAAGACGGACCGGGAAGACGAGCTCATCGAGGCCCTGGCGGCGAAGCTCGGTACCCAGATGATCCACTTCATCCCTCGACACAACGACGTCCAGCGCGCGGAGATCAACAAGAAGACCGTGATCGACTGGAACGACAAGTGCGAGCAGGCCGAGGAGTACCGGACCCTGGCGAGGAAGATCGACGAGAACCAGATGTTCGTCATCCCCAAGCCGTTGGCCATCGAGGAGCTCGAAACCCTGCTGATGGAGTACGGGCTCGCCGCCTGACCGTTCCCAAACCGGAGGTGAAGACATGATCGAGCAAAGACCAGACGCACAGACGGCCAAGCAGGAGCTCGTCTCGATGTATCCGGCCAAACTGGCCAAGAAGAGGGCCACCCAGGTGGTGGTGAACGACGTCCCCGAATCGGGCATCGTCCCCGAGATCCTGGTGAACTCGCGCACCGCGCCGGGCATCATCAGCCAGCGCGGCTGCACCTACGCGGGATGCAAGGGCGTCATCATGGGCCCCACCCGCGACATCGTCAACATCGTGCACGGCCCCATCGGGTGTTCGTTCTACGCATGGCTCACGCGGCGCAACATGACGCTCCCCCCGACCCCCCAGAGCGAGAACTTCATGATGTACGCCTTCTCCACCGACCTCAAGGAGGAGAACATCGTGTTCGGCGGCGAGAAGAAGCTCGACGCCGCGATCCAGGAGGCCTACGACCTCTTCCACCCCAAGGCCATCTCCGTGTTCAGCACCTGTCCGGTGGGTCTGATCGGCGACGACATCCACGCCTCGGCCAAGCGGATGAAGGAGAAGCTGGGCATCAACGTCTTCGCGTTCTCCTGCGAAGGCTACAAGGGCGTTTCGCAGAGCGCGGGCCACCACATCGCCAACAACCAGCTGTTCAAGCACGTGGTGGGCCTGGACGACGAGATCCGGGGATCCAGGAAGTTCCGGGTGAACCTGCTGGGCGAATACAACATCGGCGGCGACGCGTTCGAGATCGACGAGATCTTCAAGCGCTGCGGCTTCGAGCTGGTGGCCACCTTCTCGGGGAATTCCACCTACGGATCCTTCGCCAACTCCCACACCGCCGACCTGAACATGGTCATGTGCCACCGCTCCATCAACTACGTGGCCGAGATGATGGAGAAGAAGTACGGCATCCCCTGGATCAAGGTCAACTTCGTCTCGGCCTCGGGAACGGCCAAGTCGCTGCGGAAGATGGCTGCCTACTTCGAGGACCAGGACCTGATGGACCGTGTGGAAGCGGTGATCGAGGAGGAGATGGCCAAGGTGGAGGTCCAGCGCCGGAAGTACGCGGCGCGCACCCGCGGCAAGACCGCCATGCTGTTCGTGGGCGGAAGCCGCGCCCACCACTACCAGGAGCTGTTCAAGGAACTCGAGATGAAGGTCCTGGCCGCCGGCTACGAGTTCGCCCACCGCGACGACTACGAGGGACGGCGCGTGCTGGGGACCATCAAGATCGACGCCGACAGCCGCAACATCGAGGAGCTCCACGTGGAGGCCGATCCGGAGAAGTTCCGGGCGAGGGTCGACTCGGAGGCGGAGGCTCGCCTTGCCGCCAGGGGATTCAAGTTCAAGGACTACAACGGGATGATGCCCGAGATGGACCCGAACACGCTGATCATCGACGACATCTCGGCGCGCGACACCGAGAAGCTCATCGAGATGTGGAAGCCCGACGTGTTCTGCGCGGGCATCAAGGAGAAGTTCGTGGTCCAGAAGATGGGCGTTCCCTGCAAGCAGTTGCACAACTACGACGTGGGAGGGCCCTACAACGCCTTCCGCGGCGCCGTGAACTTCTACCGGGACATCGACCGCATGGTCAACAGTCCGGTCTGGAAGCTGACCCTGGCGCCTTGGCAGGAATCCGCGGAACCGGCGCTCGAAGCGTCGGTGGCCTGACCCGCACACATCTCAAGACTGGAGACAGGAAATGACCATTCTCAGACACACTCCGAAGGGCGAGATCCAGGAGCGCAGCGCTCTGGTGATCAATCCCGCCAAGACCTGCCAACCCATCGGGGCCATGTACGCGGCGCTGGGCATCCACGGGTGCCTGCCCCACAGCCACGGTTCGCAGGGTTGCTGCTCCTACCACCGTTCCACCCTGACCCGGCACTACAAGGACCCGGTGATGGCGTCCACCTCCTCGTTCACCGAAGGCACGGCGGTGTTCGGCGGGCAGGCCAACCTGCTCACCGCGCTGCAGACCATCTTCAGCGTGTACGACCCCAAGGTGGTGGCCATCCACACCACGTGCCTCTCCGAGACCATCGGCGACGACGTCCCCCAGATCGCCAAGAAGGCGAAGGAGGAAGGCAAGGTGCCGGAGGGCAAGGTCGTGTTCCACGCGAACACCCCCAGCTACACGGGAACGCACGTGACGGGCTACGCCAACATGGTGCAGTCCATGGTGAAGTACTTGACGCAGTCCACCGACGAGACCTCCGAGCACGCCGCCATCCTCCCGGGATGGGTGGAGCCGTCGGACATGCGCGAGATCAAGCGCATCGTGTCCCTCCTGGGCGTCGAGTACGTGATGTTCCCCGACACCGACGGCGTCTTCGACGCACCCATGACCGGAAAGCACGTCTTCTACCCCAAGGGCGGAGCGAAGCTCGAGGACATCGCCCGCGGCGGCGACGCCAAGCACAGCTTCGCGCTGGGCCACGTGGCCACGACGGCGGCCTCGGAGGAGCTGACCAAGCTGCACAAGGTGCCCGGCACCGTGGTGGACCTTCCCATCGGGATCGCCGCGACGGACCGGTTCATCGAGGCCATGCGAGCGGTCTACGGATTCGAAGTTCCCGAATCGCTCAACGACGAGCGCGGCAAGCTGGTGGACCTGCTCTCGGACATGGAGCAGTACCTGTGGGGCAGGAAGGTCGCGATCTTCGGCGATCCCGACCAGCTCATCGCCCTCACGGAGTTCCTGGGGACCATGGGCATGGTCGTGCGCCACATCGTGACGGGCACCGAGAGCAAGTACATCGAGGCGCGGCTCAAGGAAGTCAACCCGGAGGCCAACATCAAGGTCGGAGGGGACATGTTCCACCTGCACCAGCTGATGAAGAACGAGCCGGTGGACCTGCTCATCGGGAACACCTACGGCAAGTACATGGCCCGCGACGAGGACGTGCCCTTCCTGCGCTCCGGGTTCCCCATCCTGGACCGCCAAGGACACCAGCACTTCCCCACCGTGGGGTACATGGGCGGCATCCGCCTGGTCGAACAGATCCTGACCCTGATCATGGACCGCATCGATCGGGACGTCGAAGAACACAAACTCGAACTCCAAATGTAAAAACGACGATCTGGCGGCGCATTCTTGCTCCGACCCACCCTCCGGCTCCCGCAGCGTACCGACGCGTACGCCTTGGTCGCCGTCGGGTGGGCTCGTCGCGGCGACTGCATCCACCATCTCGCCGTTTTGCGACTTGAGTCACTGCGCAAAACAACGAACGAAGGGAGAACACATGGAAAAGCCGGAGAAGCAGATCTTCGTGTGCGCGAGCTTCCGCGTCAGCGGGGATGCGCAGGGGGCCTGCCGCAAGAAGGGTGCGGTCGATCTCCTGGGCTACCTGGAGAGCGAACTGGCCGACCGCGGCATGACGGGCGTGACGGTGTCCAGCACCGCGTGCCTCAAGGCCTGCGACCGCGGGCCGGTGATGATCGTCCACCCCGACAACGTGTGGTACGGCAAGGTGAACGAGGAAGCCATCGACGGCATCCTCACGGCCATGGAAGAAGGCACCGTCGCGGAGCAACACGTCCTGACCTGAACGACCGCCACGGAAGGACACGGCGTCGGTCGGAATCACATCGGGCCGGCAATTCCCCGCTTGTCCGGACGCCTCCTTCCCGTGGTCGAGAGCCCATTTGGCGAAAGCCGGGTGGGCTCTTTTCCTGGTGGCCCTTCAGCCGTGTTCCTTCGCGACCTCCTGGACGCGCATCATGGCCGTCACTCCGGCACCCACCAGCGGCCCGAACAGGATGCCCACCGGACCGAAGAAGGACAGTCCCCCGATGGTGGTGAGGAACACCATCAGGTCGTGCATGCCGGCGTCGCGGCCCACCAGGATCGGACGCAGGATGCTGTCGATCAAGGCGATGACTCCCACACCGACTCCGAGGACCAGGAAGGCGCGACCCAATTCTCCGGAAATCAGGAGAAGAATGCCGGCAGGTCCCCAAATCAAGCCGGTACCCACTGCCGGGATCAGGCTGCAAAGGGCGGCGGCAACGCCGAAGAACGCCGGGGAGGGGAGGCCGGCTCCCCAGAACAGAGTCCCCGTCAGCACGCCCTGGATTCCGCCGATCACGAAATTTCCCTTGAAGATGGCCCTCGAGGTCTTGCGGAACACTGTCAAGAGCTCGCCGACCTGGTCGGACGGGAGAGGAACCAGATACCGGACCTTGTCGACCATCTTGTCTCCGGTGAGGTACAGGTAGAACAGGCTCATCAACGCGATTCCCGAAAGGATCAGCAGATTGACCAGCGAACCTCCCACGGTGAAGACACGGCCCAGGCCCCAGTTGGTGAAATCCGATAGGGTTTCCTGGATCTTGGGGGTGAAAGATTCCGGCTTCAGCCCCAATTGGAGGGCGATGGGACTCTGTTCCAAGTGCTGTTGTTGTGTCTGGATCCAAACCCATACGGCGGACGGCCTGAAAGCGACCAACAATTCACGCGCTTGGATGGTGGCCAGGACCAATACGCTTGCAACAGGTACTGCTACAAGCAGCATCAAGCCAAAAACCAGGATCCCCGAAGTCAAATTCGCGCGGCCACCGGTCCATTTCAGCAGTTTGTTCCGAAATGGCCAAGTCAAACCCGCCAAAATACAGGCGATCAGGAAGGGGACGAGCACACTCTTCAAGATCCAAAAGAGGATGATCACGGAAATGGCGAACAAAATGGTCGATGTTCGCGGGCCTTCTTCGAGGAACTCCCAAAATCCACTGGTAGTTCTCTCACTTTTCGGAGGCTCAATTGGTTCGTTGCTCATTTTATACTCCAGATCTGGCATTTTTCCGGCCTGTTCTGTCGATCTACTTGATTTTCCAGCATTTTTTGATGATCTTCAAAATAGGGCGCTCGGCGAATGGCGTTCATGAACGGAAATCTTCGCCGCCGACGGGCTTGTTTTGGAGGAACGTAGACAATGGACAAGAAGATCCCCACTGGGGCGGACGTGATCATCCAGAGCCTCATCCGCGAAGGCGTGGAATATGTCTTCGGATACCCGGGAGGGGCTGCCATCCCGTTGTTCGATGCGCTTGTCGACCATCCGCAGATCAAACTGGTCCTCGTGCGCCACGAACAGGGCGCCACCCACATGGCCGACGGCTACGCCCGCGCCACCGGCAAGCCCGGCGTGGTGCTCGTGACCTCCGGACCAGGGGCGACCAACACCGTGACGGGCATCCTCACCGCCCAGATGGATTCGTCGCCCATCCTGGTCCTGTGCGGTCAGACCATTTCGCCCATGCTCGGCAAGGACGCCTTCCAGGAAGCGGACGTGACCGGAATCACCTATCCCGTGGTCAAGCACTCCTATCTGGTGAAGCAGGTGAACGACCTGCCCCGGATCATGAAGGAGGCCTTCCACATCGCCACCACGGGCCGTCCGGGTCCGGTGCTCCTGGACCTGCCCAAGGACGTGACCTCCGCGCCCTGCACCGCGCCCTTCGTGGACTCGGTCGAACTTCCCGGATACGAAATTCCGGGAGTGCCCGAACAGGCCTCGCTCGTCAAGGCGGCGGAGTACCTCTCGCGCTCGCGCAAGCCGGTCCTCTACATCGGACAAGGCGCCGTGATTTCCGGGGCCGGGAAGGCCATCACCCAGCTCGCCGACAAGCTGCAGGCCCCGGTGGTGAACACGCTCCTGGGCAAGGGGGCGATGAGCGAGGACCACCCGCTCCACCTGGGCATGCTCGGGATGCACGGCACCGCCTACGCCAACAAGGCGGTGATGAACTGCGACCTGATCTTCTCGATCGGGGCGCGGTGGGACGACCGCATCGTGGGGAAGCTTTCCGAATTCTGTCCCGGCGCGCCCAAGCTCCACCTGGACATCGACCCCGCCGAGTTCGGGAAGATCGTCCAACCGGACGTTTCCATGGTGGGAGACGCGCGTCGCGGCGTGGAAGCGTTGCTTCCGCTGGTGCGCAAGCTGGACACCGGCGACTGGGTGAAGCAGTGCGCGGCCTGGCGCAAGCAGTACCCCTTGAAATACGGGAAGCAGGGCGGCCTGAAGGCGCAGCATGTGCTGGACGAGATGGACCGGCTGACCCGCGGGAAGGCCGTGGTGACCACGGACGTGGGCCAGCACCAGATGTGGGCGGCGCAGTTCTGCCGCAGCACCTTCCACCGCTCCTGGATCAGCTCCGGCGGTGCGGGCACCATGGGCTTCGGATTCCCGGCGGCCATCGGGGCGCAGTTGGGCGTGCCGGACAAGCCCGTGTGGGCCATCGTGGGCGACGGCGGCTTCCAGATGACGCTGTGCGAGCTGGCCACGGCCGCGCTGCAGAAGGTGCCCGTGAAGGTCCTCATCATCAACAACAACTACCTGGGCATGGTGCGGCAATGGCAGGAACTGTTCTTCGAGAACCGGTACTCCGGCGTGGACATGGCGGGGAATCCGGATTTCGTCAAGCTCGCCGAAGCCTACGGGGTGAAGGCCTTCCGCATCCGGCGGCCCGGAGACGTGCGGCGCATCCTCAAGCAGGCGTCCGAATACAACGACGGGCCCTGCGTGATCGAGGCCGAGGTGGTCAAGGAGGACAACGTCTATCCCATGATCCCCGCCGGCGCGCCGTACAAGGAAATGCTGATCGAACGGCCGCGCGCGAAGATGGCCAAACCCACGGGGAGCACCTGAGATGACCACGCCGACCCATACCATTTCCGTGCTGGTGCTCAACAAGCCCGGCGTGCTGGTGCGCGTGGCCCTGGTGTTCGCGCGCCGCGGGTACAACATCGACAGCCTGGTGGTGAGCCCCGTGTTGGACACGGAGTTCAGCCGCATGACCATCACCTGCTCCGGGGACCTGGCCACGCTGGACCAGATCATCAAGCAGCTCGTGAAGCTGATCGACGTGGTGCGGGCCGTGGACCACACCGGCGAAGCCGTGATCGAGAAGGAGATGGCCCTCATCAAGGTCCGGTGCCCGCTGGAGAACCGCACCCCCATCCTCCAGGTCGCCGAGCACTTCAAGGGGACCACCGTGGATTTCGGCCACGAGTCCCTGATCCTCCAGATCTCGGGCGGATCCGAGAAGATCGACCATGTGCTGGGACTGCTCCGGCCGTTCGGGATCGTTGACCTGGTGCGCTCGGGCAAGATCCTGATGGCCCGCGGAGCGGAACGAACCTGATCGGGACGCGGTGTGGCGGCATCGGTCCGGCGGTGCCGTGCACCCTTCCGAGGAAGACCGGGAGGTTAGTAGCTTGGACATTGGTCCACGCCAACGAGGAGAACGACCGCATGAACACACATCCCTGGAAACTCGACGACGACGACGACGACGAATCCGACTGCCCCGATTGCGAGGGGAAGGAGGAGGGCAAGAAGGAGGAGAGCCTGGAGAAGAAGCTCCAGGAAAGCTTCCTGAAGAATCGGCGCGTCTTCCTCTGGGGCCAGGTCGACGACAAGTCCGCCAAGGAAGTGGTGGCCCGCCTGCTCTACCTGGACACGCAGAGCCACGACGACATCGTGCTCCTGGTCAACAGCCCCGGTGGCGTGATCACCGCAGGGACCGCGATCCTGGACGCCATGGACGCGGTGAAGTCCGAAGTGGTCACGGTCGTGATCGGACAGGCCGCCTCCATGGGCGCCGTGATCGCGGCGTACGGGAAGAAGGGCAAGCGCTACGCCTGGAAGCGTTCGCGCATCATGATCCACCAGCCCCTGATCTCGGGGACCATGTACGGGCCCGCTTCGGACATCCAGATCCAGGCCGAGGAGATGCTCCGCATCCGCAAGGAGCTGAACCAGCTTTTGGCCGACGCCGCGGGCAAGACCCTGGAGCAGTTGGACGCCGACACCGACCGCGACAACATCATGACGTCCGGCGAGGCCCTGGAATACGGGCTCGTGGACGCGGTCCAGAACTACTCCTGACAGATACCGGCACCTCGTTCCGCCGCCTCTCCGCCTCCGGGCTCCGTGCCTGGGAGGTGTTTTCGCGCCTGTCGCGGGACTCGTCGGAGTCGGTCTTCTTCGATCTCTGGGACGGTCGATGGTCCATCGTCGCGGTGGATCCCGTGGAATCGCGCGCCTGGCGGTTCCCATCGGGCGTCGGTTCCCGGCCGCAATTTCGCAGGCATCCCTTCCTCTCCGAACTGGGAATCGGAGGGGGGCCGCGTTCCGGCCTTTCCGGCTGGCCCGCGGAACTCGGCGAACCACCGCCCTTTCGCGGCGGGTGGGCGGGGACCTTGGGTTACGGAACCAGGCTCGCCATCGAACACCTTCCCGATCGTCTCGGGGCGTCGTGGGAAGGCCCCCACGCGCGGCTCTCGCGCTATCCCGCCGTGGCGGCCCACCACTTCGAAACGGGCACGGTCTGGGCATTCGGCGACCTCGAACGGACCCGGGATTGGGACCGGAGGCTCGCCACCTCCTTCAAGGTTCCTTCCGTCCGTGTCGAGTCCGTGCCGGTCACGGGCCTTTCCGACGCCGCCTATGCCAAGATGGTGGAGGAGGTCCGATCGGCCATCGGAACCGGCGACGTCTTCCAATGCAATGTGGCGCGGCGCTGGGGGTGCCGTTTCGAGGGCGATCCCTTGGTCTTCTACGAGCGGGTGCGCGCGATCAACCCCAGCCCGTGGGGAGGGGTCCACCTCTGCGCGGACTGGACCCTGCTTTCGAACAGCCCCGAACTGCTCCTTCGCGTCCGTGGCCGGTCCCTGGAGACGAGGCCCATCGCGGGGACGCACCCGCGGGGTCGCGACGCCCTGGATCTTTCGCTGCGCTCGAGCCTGGAATCCTCCCCCAAGGAACGCGCGGAACACCTCATGCTGGTGGATCTCGCCCGCAACGACCTGGGGCGGGTATCGGCACCCGGTTCCGTCCGGGTTCCACGCTTCATGGGCTTGGAAGGCTATTCCCACGTCTGGCACATCGTCTCCACGGTCCAGTCCGAACTCGCGGACGGACAGACCGCCGCAAACGCGCTGGCCTCCGTGTTTCCTTGCGGGACCATCACCGGGGCGCCACGGATCCGCTGCATGGAACTGATCGACGCCCTGGAGCCGACGCCGCGCGGACTCTACACCGGAAGCCTGGGATGGATCGCGGAGGATGGGGACGCCGAATGGAACGTCCTGATCCGTTCCGCCACCGCGCGGGACGGCGAGCTCGGTTTCCATGCCGGTGCTGGGATCGTGTGGGATTCCGACCCGCTGCGCGAAGCGGCCGAGACGCGCCACAAGGCCGCGGCCTGGCTGGCCGCCGCGGGCGGCCCTTGATGGCACTGCTTCCCGGCGACGACGGACCCTATGTCTTCGAGAGCCCGGTCCCTCCGGACGCGGCGGGAAAGACCCTGCTGGGGTACCTGAGCGGACGGTTCACCTACCGCGACGGCGGGGCCTGGCGCGAACGGATTCAAGCCGGCGATGTTTCCCTGGGTGGCGAGGAGAATCGCGACCCGGAACGGGTCCTGGCGGCGGGGGAGAGCCTGGCCTGCGTGCACCGGGACTACCTGGAACCTCCCGTCCCCACGGATTGGCGCATCGTCGCGATGGGGGAGGATTGGATGGCGGTGGGCAAACCCTCGGGGATGCCCGTCCATTCCACGCCGCGGATCTACCGTCAGACCCTGGTCTGGCAGGTGCGCAGGTTGTGGGGAGAGGGCTGGACACCGGCCCACCGCCTGGATCGGGACACCTCGGGCCTGGTGGTGTTCAGCCGCGGAAACCGGCTCCCGCGCTGGCTGGGACGGGCCTTTTCCAGGAACGCGGCGAAGAAGGAATACCTGGCGCTGGTGCTCGGGAATTTGACGGAATCCGTCTCCATCGACCTGCCCATCTCGCTCGCGGGCGACCCCCGGATCCCGCTTCGGCGGCAGGCGGGAAGGGGCGGGAAGGACGCCACAACGCTCCTGGTTCCGATCGGCGAGGACCCCGGTGGTCGCGGCACCTGGATCGTGGCCAGCCCGCGCGAAGGACGCACCCACCAGATCCGCGTGCACTGCGAGGCGGGGGGATTTCCGATCGCGGGCGATCTCCTGTACGACGGCAAGGGT
>DATNIW010000085.1:0-8110 GCA_035604215.1 Fibrobacteria bacterium | reverse complement strand
CTCGGGCACCGACCCTTCCCGTTCCCCCCAGCGAAGCCAGCGACAGGAATCGAACCTGCGACCGACTGATTACAAATCAGTAGCTCTACCAACTGAGCTACGCTGGCACACTCGGAATTCGAGCCACGGAATGTAGGCGCTGGATCCGTTGCTGTCAAGGACTTAGGGGCATATTTTCGCCCCCTCGCCACGTCTGCGCTCGGTCATTTTCCGATCCCGGAGCCGCTTCTCCGACGACTGGGGCGATGTCCCGACGGTCCCATGACCGGGCAGTGACACTCCCCCTCCTCCGACAGCCCACCTTTGGAAGGCGGAAGCAACGGAAGCACTTGAACCGAGGAGAACCGATGTCGAGTCCGATGAAGGAAAACTGGGATGGAGCCGCCCTCTACAACATGTACATCAAGGACATCCAGCGCTATCCCTTGATGACCCGCGCCGAGGAACGGGCCGTGCTGGACAAGCTCGCCAAGGGAGACGACCGGGCCAAGCAGAAGCTGATCCTGTCCAACCTCCGCTTCGTGGTGAACGTGGCGTTCCTGTACCGCAACCAGGGTCTGGCGCTGCCCGAGCTCATCAACGAGGGGAACATCGGCTTGGTGGAGGCGGCGAACCGCTTCGACACCAGCCGGGATCTCAAGTTCATCAGCTACGCTGTCTGGTGGATCCGCCAGTCCATCACCCGCGCCATCGCGGAGAAGGCCCGCACGGTCCGCATCTCGGCGGAGAAGGAACTGGTCCTGCGGCGATTCTCCAAGATGAACCATCCGGTGGCGCAGGCCATCGGCGGGGCCTGGGTGACGGATTCCGTCGAGCTGGGCCGTCGCATGGAGATGTCGTCGGAGGCCGTGGAGAAGGTCATCGAGATGGGCCAGAGAAGCGCCAGCCTCGATTCCAAGCTGGACGACGACGGCGACACCAGCCTGCTGGACATGATCCGCGACGAGACGGCCAGCCTTCCCGACGCCGACGCCGAGGCATCCGACGAGCTGGAGGGGATCAAGGCCCTCATCGGATCCCTGCCGGAGACCGAGCGCAAGGTGCTCTGCATGTACTTCGGGATCGGATTCGGAGACGCCTTCAACCTGCAGGAGATCGGGAAGATCGTGGGCCTTTCCAAGGAACGCGTCCGCCAGATCAAGGAGAAGGCGTTGAGCCGCCTCCGCGAACAGGCGGCGTTGCGCTTGGCGGCGTAAAAGCTGCCTGCTACGGCGTTGCCTTCGATACAACGGCCCGTTCCCTGAGTAGCCGACCATGGGTCGGCTGTATCGAAGGGCGGGCCGCCACTCGGGCAACGGCGGAAACGTGCGTCATTTCTTCCCCTTGCCGTGGGGTTTTACCCGGATTCCCCCCGGTGCCGCGGCTTCCGGGAGGGGAAGGAAGCGAACGCCGACATCCAGCAAGGGGTCGTCCCAGCCGTCGTTGTGGGCGAGCCGCAGGACCAGGAGCCGCCCATGCGGAGTCGTGGTCCTCAGGAGCCCCACCGGCAGGAGGTGCAAGCCGGGGCTCGAGGTGTCCGGAATCCGGAAGACCAGTCGGCCCGCGGAGTCGTCGAAGGAGAAGGGCGTGCTGACGTTGGCGACGGTGTCGGACGTCCAGTCCACTGTGTAGGGCGGAAGGGCCAGAAGCGGCGCGGTTCCCACGAGCTTCACCTTGGCGCGCGAAAGCGCGCGCTGGATCCGCGAAGCTTGGGCCGTCCAGACGCAGCGAAGCAGATCCGTGGAATCGGGACACGCTCCGGGGAAACTGTCGTCTTCGCGGAACATCCGCAGGGAGTAGAGCTCGACGGGATTGGCGCCGGAGGGGTCGTGGAGCTCCAAGGCGAAGCGGAAGGCGCCCTCGGCCTCCACCCATCCCGAGGAGAGGACGACGGGGGATGCCTTGGGGCCCCACCCGACCAGCCGCGATTCGCAACAGGTGTCGTTGGGAGCGGTCCCGTCGAACCCATGCCGAACCAGGACGGTGGACGGGTAGGCGGACGCATGGGCCGAGCCCGGCGCCATGATCCCCAGTCCCAGCAGAAGACCGCAAAAGCAGACTTTTGGATCCATGATGCTCATGGCGCCCATCTTATCATGGCCGCGAAGCCGATGCGAACCCCGCGTTCCAATCTGAGCAGGGCGTGGGGTCCTAGCGGCCCCCGCGCATGAGCGACTTCACCGAGATGGCGAGCTTGGTGTTGTTCTGCTTCTTTTCGGCTGGGCCACCGAATTTTTCCAGAAGACCTTCCAGGGTGGCCGGCTGACGCGGTCCGCGGTCCTGCCCTTGGGGACGGTCGATCCATTCCCGAGGTCCGCGGTCCTCGCGTGGTCCGCGATCCGGACGCCCCTCGCCGCGATGGCCTGCATCCCCACGGCTGTCGCCGCGATGGCCTACATCCCCACGGCTGTCGCCGCGATGGCCTACATCCCCACGGCTGTCGCCGCGGGGACCCGCCGCGTGCTGCGGCTGGGCTTGGCCGGGACGGCCTTGCTCGCGGCGCGCGGGATCGAAGTTGGGACGTCCCCCTTCGCGACGGTCTCCACCCGGGCCTTGGGGACGCGGGCCGCGGTCTCCCTGCATGGGCGGGCGGGGTCCGCGATCCTGGCTTTGGGCCTGGCCCTCCGGGCGCGGTCCGCGGTCGGGCCGACCTTCGGGACGAGGTCCATCGGCGCGGGGAGGACGGTCCCCACGCGGGGCGAATTCGCCTGCGGGACGCGGCGCGCGCGGGCGATCGCCTTCCCTCGGCTCGCGGGGCTCGCGACGCTCCGGCTTTTCCGTGGAGCTGCCGCGCGCCACCCGGGCGGCTTCCATGTCGGACTTCATGGTGAGCGCGATCCGCTTCTGCTGCGCGTCCACTTCCAGGACCCGGACCTTCACGACCTGGCCCACGGAAAGCACTTCCTTCGCGTCCTTCACGAAGCGGTCGGAAATCTGCGAGATGTGCACCAATCCGTCCTGGTGGACCCCGATGTCGATGAACGCCCCGAAGTTCGTCACGTTGGTGACCACGCCCTCGAGGGCCATGCCCGGCTGGAGGTCTCCGAGCTTGGAGACCTTTTCGTCGAAGTTCGCGTAGGTGAATTCGGCGCGCGGATCCCTCGCGGGCTTTTCCAGTTCGGAGAGGATGTCCTTGAGGGTGGGCAGGCCCACCTCGTCGGACACGTATTTCGAGGGGTCGATCTGACGGATCTTGTCTTCGTTTCCGAGAAGATCGGACACCGACACGCCCAGGTCGGCGGCCATGGTCTCCACCAGCGCGTAGCGCTCGGGATGGACCGCCGAGCGATCGAGGGGATTGGCGGCGTCGGCCAGGCGCAGGAAGCCGGCCGCCTGCTCGAAGGACTTGGGTCCGAAGCCCTTGATCCGGCGCAGGTCCTCGCGGCTCGCGAAAGCCCCTTCCTTGTCGCGGTGCTGGACGATTTCCTTGGCCGTGTTCCTGGTGATTCCCGACACGTACGAAAGCAGCGCCTCGGAGGCCTGGTTGAGATTCACCCCGACGCGGTTCACGCAGGATTCGACGGTCTCTTCCAGGTTCTTCTTCAGTTCGTTCTGGTTGACGTCGTGCTGGTACTGTCCGACCCCGATGGACTTGGGGTCGATCTTGACCAGTTCCGCCAAGGGGTCCTGGAGGCGTCGCGCGATGGAGATGGCGCCGCGGATGGTCACGTCGAGTTCCGGGAATTCCTTGACGGCCAAGGGGGACGCCGAGTAGACGGAGGCCCCGGCTTCGGAGACCATCACGATGTGGGGCCGTCCCGCCTCCTCGGGGATTTCCTTGATCACCTTGCGCAGGAACGATTCCATCTCCCTGCCGCCCGTGCCGTGGCCGACGGCCACGAGGACCGGCTTGTGCCGGTGGCAGAGCGCCAGGAAGACCAGCATCGCTTCGTCGAACTGGTTGGCGGGTTCCAGGGCGTGGACCGTGGCGTGCTCCAGGAACTTGCCGGTCTCGTCCACCACCGCCAGTTTCTGGCCGGTGCGGAATCCGGGATCCACCCCGATGACGGTCTTCGCGCCCGCCGGGGGGTACATGAGCAGGTCGTGGAGGTTCTTGCCGAAGACCTTGTAGGCCTCCGCCTCGGCGTGTTCCTTGAGCAGGAGCCGGATGTCGGTCTCGATGGAGGGGGCCAGGAGCCGCTCGTAGGCGTCGCGGGCGGTGGCGGAAAGGACCATCCCCACCATGGTGGCGGGGTGGGTCACCAGCTTGGAGGCCACGAATCCGACCGCCGGTTCCACGTCCACCTCCACCTGGGAGCGGAGGACCTCCTCCTTCTCGCCGCGGCGGATGGCCAGGATGCGGTGGGAGGGGAGGGTGGAGACCTTCTCGCTGAAGTCGTAGTACATCTCGAACTTGGTTCGCTTGCCCACCCATTCCTTGCGCGCCTCGCAGCGGAGGATGCCTTCGCGCTCCGCCTGGTTGCGCAAGCCTTGGCGGATCTCCAGGACCTCCGAGAGCTCTTCGGCCAGGATGTCGCAGGCCATGCGCACCGCGGTGGCGACGTCCGGAACGCCCTTCTCCTCGGAGACGTATTCCGGAGCGAGTTCTTCCGGCGTCAACGAACCTTCGCCCTGGCGTTCCACGAGAAGCCTCGCAAGCGGCTCCAGCCCGGCCTCGCGGGCGATGGTGGCGCGGGTGCGGCGCTTTGGCTTGTAGGGGAGGTAGACGTCCTCCAGCTCGGTCTTCTGGCCGCAGGCCTCGATGCGGGCCTTGAGCTCCGGAGTGAGCTTGCCCTGTTCCTCGATGGACTTGAGGATCGCGGCGCGGCGCTCGTCCAGCTCCTTGAGGTAGGTGAACCGGTGGTCCACCTCGCGCAGCACGGTCTCGTCCATTTCTCCGGTGCGTTCCTTGCGGTAGCGCGCGATGAAAGGAATTGTCGCCCCCTCCGCCAGGAGCGCGAGGGTGTTGGCGACCTGCCACACCTGCAGGTTCAGTTCCTTGGCGATGAGGGCTGCGTAGTCCATGGACGGCTCCGGGAAGTGGTTTCCGGTCCTCCGCGCCGAGTTGGGCGGCAACGGAAGGGCGAGAAAGATACCACCGGTGCGCGCAGCCCGATTCCGTCGCAAAGAGACGGATCGCCGTGGCTATCATTTCCGGATGATCCTCTCTCCGACTGCCCTCGGAAAATTCCCGATCCTCACCCTCGCGGATCCCGATTCCGGAGCCTTCGTCTCCGTGCTCCCCACCCGCGGCGCCACGGTCCATCGCCTGGGACTGCCGGGCCCCGACGGCGCGATCCACCAGGTGCTGCAGCCCATGCGCACCGAAGTCGAAGTGGAGCGGCATCGCTGGGCGAAAGGAGCCCAGCTCGCCCCTTGGCCCAACCGGATCCAGGACGCCCGCTACGGGTTCCAGGGGCGCGAGCACCGTCTCGTCAAGAACTTCAAGCCCCAGGGCGGACACGCCATCCACGGACTGGCGATGTTCGAGACTGCCAAGCTTGCGGCGAAGGATCTGGAGGCGGGCTGGTTCGAACTGTCGCTGGGCTCCCGGGGATGGCAGGGATACCCCTACCCCATCCGGATGTCGTTCCGGTTCGGATTGGATCCTCGGGATGGATTCCGGATGGAAACGACCTTCGAGAACATCGGGAAGAAGGACCTTCCGGCGGGACACGGCTGGCACCCCTATTTCCGGCTGTCGGATTCCGTCCTGCCCTGCCAGCTGT
Organism: Fibrobacteria bacterium; assembly: GCA_035604215.1. Classification (GTDB taxonomy): domain Bacteria; phylum Fibrobacterota; class Fibrobacteria; order UBA5070; family UBA5070; genus UBA5070. The sequence continues at coordinate 2,462 of DATNIW010000085.1, read as the reverse complement.
CGCTGCCCGCGGGGAAGCGGCTGGAGATGTCGGCGCGCGCGGTGCCCACCGGAGCGAAGTCGGCGTGGGCGAAATTCTCGCGTCCCACCGCCATCGGATCCGACTTCCTGGACGCCTGCCTGGAGATCGCCGCGAAGAAGGGCGTCGCCACCACCCGTCTGACGGATCCAGCCTCGGGTCTTTCCCTGGACCTCTGGCAGGGGGTGGGACCGGGCCGCTACGGCTACGTGCAGGTGTTCACCCATCCTCGCCGCAACTGCCTGGCCATCGAACCCATGACCTGCGCCCCGGACGCCTTCAACAACGGCATGGGCCTGGTGGTGCTGCGTCCGGGCGAGACGCTCCGAACGGCCTGCGGAGTGCGCCTGGGCTGAATCCCGCCCGGGCGTCGCGGATTCGAGCCGGAAGAGGGACCCGAACAAAATCCGGGCCGACGCGACTGGGTGGCCCGCAGGAGATGTCTGGAGTTATCGTTGTGCCTCAGATGCCACAGACGCACGAAGACCCTTTGCCGCGCCACGCGGCGCTCGCGAAGCTCGCCGAGGCCTACCCCGACTGGATCCGGCGCATGCGATGCCAGGACGGGGAAGTGGTGCTCCACGAGGGCGACCCCGACGACTCCGTCTATTTCCTGGAGGAGGGGTCCCTGGTGGTGGAGCAGGAGGTCTCCGGTGGCTCCCGTCACGTGCTGAAGGTGCTGTCCAACACCGAAGACGCCGAGCAGATGGTTCCCTTCGGGGAAATGAGCCACCAACTGGACGGGAAGCGATCGGCTTCCATCCGATCGTCCGGTGCCAGCGTGATCGTGCGGATGGAAGGCGGTGCCTTCGAATCCATCTTCCGGGACTTCCCGGACCTGGCACGGGTGCTCAACCTGAAACTCGTGGAACGGTTGCGGGACGCCAACGCCCGACTCAAGGAACTGGTCCAGCAACTGGACCCTCCAGTGGTGCGCGAAATGGTCCTCCAGTCCCGCATCCTCTTCCGCGAAGGCGAGAGCGCCACCGATCTCTGGCAATGCGCGGCGGGCATCCTGCACGAAGTGCGGCAGGGCGGGTCCCGGATCGAGATCGAACCGGACCAGGACGGGTTCGTCGACGCGCTGTCGTTCTTCCGTCACGGCAAGTGGAGCCGGACCGTGGAGATCGCCACCGGTTCCTTCCTGTTGCGCTGGTCCTTGGACCATCCCGCCGACGTGTTCCGCTTCCATCCGGAGCTCGCGCTCCGTCTCCTTCGGGAAACGCAATGAACCTCGGTTTCGGCCTCTCGATGGACATGCGGATGGAGCAGAAGCTCTCTCCGCAGATGATCCAGTCCCTCAAGCTCCTGCAGGTCTCGGCCTTGGAGCTGGAGATGCTGGTCAAGCAGGAGATGGAGATCAATCCGGTCCTGGAGATCGACGACGGCCCGGAACCGGAGCTGGTGGAGGAGGAGCGCGAGCAGGAGCAGGAGGAACGGACGGCCGATCCCCTCGAAGAGGACGAACGCCCCGAGGAACCCGTGGTGGCCAGCTCCCAGGAGGAGCACGCCGAGATCGACTGGGAGGCGTACTTCGACGACGGCTTCGATCCGGGTGGGCGCATGACCGAAGAAAGGTCCGACCCCGACGAGCACTTCGAGAGGGTCCCGGTCCACCTGCAAAGCATGGAGGAGAGCCTCCTGGGCCAGCTCGACGAGAAGCGGTTCGATCCGGCTCTCAAGCCCGTCGTGCAATGGCTGATCGGGAACCTCAACGAAAACGGTTTCCTGGAAGGTGGCAAGGAGGAGGCGCAAGCCAAGCTCGGGATCGACGAACCGACCTGGGAGGAGGCCCTCTCGGTGCTCCAGAGGCTGGATCCGGCCGGAATCGGGGCCCGCGACCTGCGCGAATGCCTCTTGATCCAGCTTTCGCGCCTGGGGCTACGCGACACCCCGCCGTGGAAGGTCGTCCACGATTGCTTCGGGCTTCTGCAGAAGCTCAAGATCCCCACCATCGCACGGCGCCTGGACTGCACCCCGGAGGAGGTCCAGGCCGCCATCAAGGAGATCGGGCAGCTGGAACCGCGACCGGGACGCCAGCTCAACGCGCCCCAGTCCCCCGCCGTGGTGCCCGACCTGGTGGTGGAGCGGGGAATGGACGGAAATTGGCTGGTCGGCTTCAACGACCGCACGGTTCCGTCGCTGCGCATCAGCCGCAGCTACCAGGAGATGGTGCGGCGAGGCTCGCGGGCCTCGGTGGACGAGAAGAAGTACGTCCGCGAGAAGCTCAATTCCGCGACCTGGCTTCTGCGCTCCATCGAGCAGCGGAAGTCCACCATGCTGAAGGTGATGTACGCCATCCTGGAAGCGCAGATCGAGTTCTTCGAGGAGGGCCCCGGGCACCTGAAGCCCCTGGTGCTCCAGGACATCGCCGACAAGGTGAAGATGCACATCTCCACCGTGAGCCGCGTGACCAACGAGAAGTACGCCCAGACCCCGCACGG
>DATNIW010000084.1:0-22310 GCA_035604215.1 Fibrobacteria bacterium | reverse complement strand
GGGCTGGCCAGCAGAATGGGTCCTCGCGGGTCCATCCTCGGGGAATCTAGCTCGCCACGGCGCGGGAATCCGCGGCCGCGTCGCGGTGCCCGGATTCGGCGCGAATTCGTTCCACTTCGCGGGCCAGCTTGGCGTCCAAGCTGGAGAGGCGACCGACATCGTGGTGCAGGATGGAGATCGTGACGTGGTTCCAGGAATTGGACCAGTCGGGATGGTGGCCCAGGGTTTCCGACGCCAGCGCCACGCGGGTCATGAACCCGAAGGCCTGCGAGAAGTTCTCGTAGCGGAGTTCCCGCCGCAGCGCGCCGTCCACCACCCTCCAGTGGGGCATTTCCGACAGCAGATCCGCGATTTGGGTTTCGTCCAGCACCGTGGCCTTGTCCATTCCGGAACTCCTCGTTCATGGGTTCGTGGGGACGGGGAGTGCAAGGTACAGGAAACGAACGCGCACGCCCCTCAACCGGTCAGCGCCTCCCCCAGTTTCTCGTCCGAAAGCCAGATGTCCATCCGCTTCTTCTCCGCGTCGTCCAAGGGGAGACTTCCGGAGAGAATCCGGTCCACCCCGTCCCTCCAGCGCTCCAGGAGCCCGATGTGCTCCTGGAGCAGACCTGCGCGTCCAAGACCTCCCCCCGATTGCACCGATCCCTCCAGATCTCCGGCTCCTCGTTCTTCCAGATCGATGTCCGCGATCTCGAATCCGTCCTCCGTGGCGGCGAAGCGCTTGAGCCTCTCCACCTTCTCCTCGTCCGCGGGCAGGAGGAAGCACCAGCCCTGGCCGCCGCCTCGCCCCACCCGTCCCCTGAGTTGGTGGAGTTGCGCCAGTCCGAAGAATTCGGGATGCTCGATGACCATCAGGTCGCAGTCGGGGATGTCGACCCCCACCTCCACCACGGTGGTGCATACCAGGGCGCGGATGGATCCGTCGCGCAGGGCGTCGATGGCCGCCACCTGCTCGGGTCCATCCATGCGACCGTGAAGGACGCCGACGTGTTCCTCCCCGAGGAACAGACGCAGGCGTTCGGCGGCGCTGGCCACCGAAGCCCCTTCTTCGCTCTCGTCCACCCGCGGGACCACCCAGAACAGCTTCTGTCCGCCAGCCAGTTCCCCACGGATCCAGGAGAGCATGTCGGCATGCTTTTCCGGAGAAACCACCCGGCAACGAACGGGCAGCCTGTTGCCGGGACGACCCCGCACCTCCAGGACCTCCATGTCGCCGTGGGCGCCCAGAAGGAGGGTCCGGGGAATGGGAGTCGCGCTCGCCGCGACCACGTGGGGGAACGCTCCCTTGGACACCAATTTTTGTCTCTGCGCGACACCGAACCGGTGCTGTTCGTCGAAGACCACGAGAGCGAGGTCCCGGAAGACGACCTCGTCGGAAAGCAGCGCGTGCGTTCCCACGGCCACCGCGGCCCGTCCGTGCGCCAGACGGGAAAGCGCCTGGACCCGTTCCTCCCGGGACTGCGCGGCGGCGAAGTAGAGGACGGGAACGTCCAGGGGAGACAGCCACCTGCGGAACGTGGACAGATGCTGTCTGGCAAGCACCTCGGTGGGCGCCAGCACGGCCACCTGGGCGCCACCTTCCAGCACCGGACACGCGGCGAGCAGGCAGACCAGGGTCTTGCCCGAGCCCACGTCGCCTTGAAGCAGGACATGGGCCTGGTCTCCGCCCGAAAACCTGTCCTCCAGGACGTCCACGGCCGTCGCCTGGCTCTGGTGCAGTCGGAAAGGCAGCTCGGACTCGACGGCCGGCCGCAGCCGAGCGGATGCCGGGAACCGTCGACCACGTCCGGAAAGATCCCGCCTCCGCTTGCGGAGCCGGACCAGGACCGGAAACCACTGGGCGGCCTGCTCGTGGAGAAGCAACGCCTGGGATTGCGCGAGGTTCTCGGGCCGATGGATGCGCAGGACCCGTTCGCGGCGCGGGAGGGAGGCGCCCGAACGGAGGCAGTCGGGAAGGATCTCGTCGATGTCGGCTCGGGCGAGGGAGGCCAACGCGAGCTGCTGCATCGCCCTGTGGTCGATTTTCGCCTCCCGCAGCGCCTGGGTCAGCCGGTAGACCGGAATCACCGATCCCTTCGCCTCTTCGCCCTCCGCTAGGACTTCGAACTCGGGATGCACGATCTGCAGGGTCCGGAAACGCGTGACGGTTCCCGACACCAGGAGCCGCATTCCCGATTCCAGGCGTTTGGCGATCCAACGCGCGCCCCCGAACCACAGGAGTTCGATCCCACCGGTGGAGTCGCGGGCCGTGGCCGTCAGCCGCTCGCGGCGCCCGTGCAGCAGACGCACGGAAACGAGACGCACGTCCAGGAGCACCTCTTCTCCATCCAGTATCTCGGAGATGCTCCGCACCACGGTGCGGTCGATGTAGCGCCTCGGCAGGTGTTCCGCCAGGGAAAGGGGCGTCCCGAGCCCGGATTCCACGAGGGCCTTGCGACGCCGAGGGGTCATCCCCGGCACTCCGTCGAGGGGATGCGCTTCCTTCAGGGCAGGACCTCGGCCTGCACCGTCCCCACTCCGTCGACCGTCAGTCCCAAATCGTCCGCGGCGGCCCGGGAAAGATCCAGGATCCGATCCGGAACATGCGGTCCCCGGTCGTTCACCCGGACCACGGTCGAGGTTCCTTTCTTCGTGTAGGTCACCTTCAGCCGGGTGCCGAAAGGCAATGTCCGGTGCGCGCACGTGTGGTCGGATGGATCGAAGTTCTCGCCGCTGGACGTGGGGTGACCGGAGAGCTCCGCCCCGTAGAAGCTCGCTTGTCCCGTCAGGACGGTCCCGGCCGGCTCCCTCCCGGAGGTGTCCGAAGACCCCGCGGAGCGCGAGGTCCTCCAGGTTCCGATGGCCCGGTCGTACCCGGTGCGCACGGGAAAATTCGCGGCGCAGGAGCAGAGGAGGAGCGGCCAGCTCCAACGCAGGATTGCCCGCGGATCCAAGCCCGTCCGCATCAGTAGAAATCGTCCGGTGTCAGGAATTGGTCTTCAGGTTTCGGCGGGATCGGCTCGGGCACGTCGGGCGGGAGGAAACCTCCCGACTTCGGCTTGCGCGGCCCCAGCCGGTAGCGGGTGGTGTCGATCTTCTCCACGCCTTCCACGAAATCGTCCTCGTAGACGTGGGCCGGAACCGCTCCACCCAGGAAGTCGCGCGGCTGCCCCTTGAGGATGGCCGCGGCCTTCAGGGCCCATACGGTGCCGGGCAAGCTGTCCACGACGTGGCGGTAGGCCGGAGCGGCCTTGGCGCTGTCGTGCAGGACGTTGTCGTACAGCCAGGCGACGGCCCAAAGCGCCCGCCGACCCGCGAGGGTCCCCCGCCGCTTGGAAAGCTCCTGGAACCGCGAGATGGCGTCGGGCACGTCGGACTGGTCCATCCAGAGGATTTCGCCTCGCCGGTAGAGGGCCTCGGCGGAATCCTCCGCCGTCACCGTGGTCACGGGGACCCCGGCATTGCGCTGCGCCACCTTGGCGTACTCGGTGCCGGGAAATTCCCGAGCCACGGCCAGCCAGGGATTCCCGCCCCTGGCGGAATTCGACCCGGAATCCACGCGGGAAGCACTGGAATCCCTTCTCTCGTCGTCCGCGATCCAAGCCAGCGCGTAGCTGGCGCGGGCACGCTGCAGGAGCTTGGCGGACGTGTCCGCCAGGATCCGACGGTAGGCCACCACGGCGCTGTCGCGGCTGTCCAGTCGAAGCAGATAGAGTTCGGCCAGATCGAAATTCCAATCCGCACGCGTGGAGTCCGCGATCCGGCGTTCCCGAAGCTTGGCCAGATCGCCCAGGGCGTCGGCGAGGGATTTGGCGCGCAGTCCCCAGTAGGTGGATCCGCCGACGCGCGATCCGATCAGGTAGACGCGCAACGCTTCGCGTACGTCGATGCGGCGCAGACGCGCGTCGTCTCCCAGAAGCACCAGACCTTCGGCGACCGTTTCGGGGGGATCGATCATGGATTCCATACGACCGAGGTCCTTGAGGCCATCGGTGTACCATCCGTGGGAAAGTTCGAGACGCCCGAGCTCCAGGGTGATTTCCGATTCCGATCTCTGGAATCCCTTCCCGGGAAGCTCGCGCAGTTCTCGCACGGCCTCCTTGCCGGAGCCCTCCCGGTCCAAGGCCAGACTGGCCAGGAGGCGGCTGCGGAACCGCTCCAGATAGGGGAGATGGAGGATTTCGGGACGCAGGAAGTTCACCCGCGCGTCCGGCCAGTCCATTTGAGCCCAGGCCAGGTTTCCGGCCAGCCAGGCCGCCTGGGCCCTGCGATCCGCGGGTGCCTTCGGGTTGGCCAGGATCCGCCCGAGTTCCCGCCGCGCCCCGGTCGTATCCAACCTGCCCAGGTCCAGTTGCGCCCTCAACCAGGCCAACCCCGCCGGCCCGCCATCGATGCGCAGGCTGTCCAGCCTCTTCATCCAGTCCGCCGCCTCGGCGTAGCGGCCCAGGGCGAGGAAGCACTCGACCTCGCCCTGGACGGCGGGCATGTACCTCGGACTCGCCGGATAGTGCTCCACGATGTCGGAATAGGTCCTCAGGGCCATGTCGAAATCCGACAGCCTTTGCTGGCTCCTGGCGATCACGATGAGGGCTTCGGGATGCCAGGAACTGTCTTGTGGCCAAAGCTCCAGGACCTTGGATCCCTTGGCCATGGCGCGGAGGTAGAGGGCCTTCTCGTCCGCGGAGATCTGGACTGTGTCCAGCGGATTCTTCCGGAACCGACGGTCGCGCGAGATCTCCGCCAGCTCCCAGGCCTTGCGGGCGTTGAACAGGGTGTTCAGCCAGAGGCATCCGGTGAGGAATGGCGCCGCCGCCAGGAAAAGGACGACGACCCGGCGTCGGCGACCCGGCGCGGGAGAAGGAGATGGGATCATTCCCAGCGGGGATCCCAGGGCGCCTGGGCCCACACTCCGACGCCGGAAGCGGGGAGGAACTCCTGCAACCGATCGACGGGATTTTCGGATTCCAGCGCCCGGGACGCGATCAGGGAAGCCCGATCCAGCGCGGCTCCGAATCCCGCAGGGCCGGGCCGGGTCCATCGCACCTCGGCGTCGGAGGGAAGCTTCGCGCGCTGGCGGACCCAGCGCACGGCATCGTCCAACCCCCCGGAGGCATCCGCCAATCCCAGGTCCACCGATCGGCTGCCGGAGAAGACCCTGCCTCCGTCCACCCGGTCGAAGGCGGCGGAATCGAGCTTGCGCCAACGCCTCACCTGGGTCGCGAATTCGAGATGGGCGTCGCTAACGAATTCCGTCAACCGGGCGACCTCCAGGGAGTCCAGGCCCGTGAATGGACTCGAGGCACCCGCGTGCGGCGCCGTCTTCACCCTCTCCACGCCGATGCCGAGCGAATCCATCAACCCCTGCACGGAGGCTTTCGCGGCGAAGGCTCCGATGGAACCCACGACGCCCAGCGGCTCGGCGAAGATGCGAGCCGCCGGAAGCGACATGAGGTACGCCCCCGAAGCCGCCGTCGCGCCGAAACTGGCCACGACAGGCTTGGTCGCCGAAAGCCTCTCCACGGCCCTGCGCAAGCGCTCGGAACCGGAGACCGAGCCCCCCGGCGAGTTGATCCGCAGCACCACCGCCCCCACCGAGGGATCCGCGCGAAGCCGGTCCAACTGCTCCGACGCGCGATCCGCCGCGATCCCCTTCTCCCAGGGAACCATCCCGGTTTCCCCGTCGTGGTCGACGATCTGTCCTTCCAGCAGGACGACTTCGACCCTCTTTCCATCGCCCCACGCCTCGCGCTCGGCGCCCGCCAGCGGCATCGACGATGTTCCTCGACGTGGCGCTTGGGCCCAGTTCCCCAGATCGGACTCCTCCAGCAGGGTATCCACCAGATGTTCGGATACAGCGGATCGCGCCAGCAGGGAACCGGTGTCCACGTAGGCCACGAGAGACGCCGGATCGACCCCCCGACCGGCCACCACGCCGGACAGGATGCTGGAATCCAGATCCATGAGGAGCCGTTGGGCGTCCTCCCGGGCGGCATCGGACATGCGATCGGATTCGAAGGGTTCCATCGCGGATTTCCAAGGACCGGTCTTCACCACTTGGACTTCCACCCCGTGGCGTCGCAGGACCTTGCCGAAGTAGAGCTGGTCCAGCGCCAGTCCGTGGGCTCGAACCGTTCCATCGGGATCGATGGCGGCGCGGTCGGCGGCGGACAGGACATAGACGTTTCCCATGTCCAGATCGTGGGCCCAGGCGTAGACCTTGATCCCGCGAGCGCGCAGATCCAGCACCATCCGGCGCAATTCGCCGGCGGAAGAAGGGGAAATCCGCGTGGATCCGAGGTCGAGAACCACCTTCGAGAGTCGTTCCAGGCCTTCCATCTGCCGGAAATCGTCTCGGACCTTCCCCATTCCGCCGACGCATCCCCATTCGAGGGATTCCTCCAGCGATCCGGGAAGGTGGTAGATCAGGACCGGCGAGAGGACGCCGATGGAAGGGCGGGTCTGCCGGATCCAATGGACACCGAAGGTCTGGAACTCCGTTCCTCCGGGGGCGGGCGCCGAGCGGGTGAAGAGGCTCAGATCGGGGGTTGCCTGCGCGGACACGCCGAAACCCCATCGCCCGGGATGTTCGGGATCCACGCGACCGTCGAGCGCCAGCCAGGGGATGGGCCGGATGCGGGCCGTGGCCTCCCACGTGGGATTGTCCCAGGAAGGACGGATCCAGGCGGCACCTTCGAGCCAAGCTTCCATGCCCACCTGCAGGTCCAACGAGGCCGTGGGTCGGATGGAAAACCCCAATGCGCTTCCAGTGGATCGGGTGGCATCCTGGCCTTGCAGGTTGGGCATCAGCCAACCAAGGGACAAGTACTCGGATGGCTGCCAGAGCAATCCCAGGTCGGCGCTCCAGCCGGTGGACGTGCCACCGATCTCGTGGCGCACACCTGCGAGGCCTGCGTAGAGGTTCCTGCCCAGATCGAGCCCGTACCCCAGTCGGAGATCCGATTCGCGCACCGAAGGGTCCATCGGACCGGGAACCCGGTCCCATCCGGCACCGAGCCCCCGCCATCCCCCCTCGATCGCCTCCTGGCTCTGGATCTGGCCTCCACCCGATTCGAGCCCGAGTTCCATCGCACCCATCCGGGCCAAGCCGGCGGGGTTGGTCTGCAGGGAGAGGATCCCGTCGGGGTCGGCCACTCCGAACGACGTCGGCACGAGTGGGGCGGCGGCCAGAATTCCGGGAAGGATCAAGGCGGAGCGGAAGACGGTGTTCACGGTATCCAAATTAGGGAATTTCCGATACCCCCAAGGTCGGCTACCGAAACTTTGACGATCCCGCACCCGAAGACCCGGCGACCGGAGGAGACTCCTCCGGTCCGGTTCGGTCGGATCCCCCCTGCGGGGAACCCGGCGACTATCCCGCCTTGGAGGACTTCTTCGCCTGCTTCTCGATGCGCTTTTCCTTCAAGGTCTTTTCCGGCTTCTTCTTGGTCTCTTTCTTCGCGTCCTGAGCCTTGGCCACGGAATGCTCCTTCTTTTGACGTTGAATGGTGCGCTTTCCACGCAGACCTTCGATGCCGAAGATCCTGGGAGAATATAGCCGGTCCCGGGATTCGCGCAAATCCCGGATCCACGCGTATTTCCGAGGTCGAGTACTTTGCAGTGCTCCCAATGGAAGATACCATCCAACCAACGAGTCGCAAACCATCCTGGATCCGATCCCGCCTCCCCGGAGGGCCGGTTTTCGCCGAGGTGCGCGACATCGTGGAAGGACACGGTCTCCACACCGTCTGCCAGTCGGCGGAATGTCCCAACATGGGCGAATGCTGGGCCCGCGGCACCGCGACATTCATGATCCTAGGCAACGTCTGCACCCGGGCATGCGGATTCTGCGCCGTTGCCACGGGGCTTCCCACAGAGCTGGATCTCGACGAGCCCAGGCGGGTGGCGGAAGCCGTCGCCCTGATGCGGCTTCGGCACTGCGTCATCACCAGCGTCAACCGCGACGAGCTTTCCGATGGCGGAGCCACGATCTGGGCCCTGACCATCCAAGCCGTGAAAGCGGCATCTCCATCGCTCACCTTGGAGACTTTGACCGGCGACTTCAAGGGTCGCCGGGAGCACCTCGATCAAGTGCTCCGCGCAGGACCCGACATCTACAACCACAACCTGGAGACGGTGGAACGCATGAGCCGCGCGGTCCGCCCCCAGGCGAGCTACGAGCGTTCCCTGCGTGTTCTCTCCTGGGCTGCCGAACGAGGTGCGCTGACCAAGTCCGGACTGATGCTGGGAATCGGGGAGAGGCGAACCGAGATCGCCGACAGCTTGCGGCGGCTGCGCGAGGCCGGAGTTCGCATCCTGACGCTTGGACAGTACCTGCAGCCGGGAAAGCAATATCTTCCGGTCGATCGCTGGGTGACTCCGGAGGAGTTCGCGGATTGGAAAACCTTCGCGGAAGGAATCGGGTTCGAATCCGTGGCCTCCGGACCCATGGTGCGGAGTTCCTACCACGCGGACGAATCCGCACGGGTGGTTCCCGGATTCGGGCAGGCCGCGCCCAAACACTAGCGCAACGGTACCCCGAAAGGTAAAGTGGGAAAGTGAGCGACCCTCTCCTCACCGCGCTGCAGCTACTGGCGGGAGCATGCCTCATGCCCGCGTGCGTCTACCTGTGGATGTGGTATCGACACGACCGGAATCCCGAGTACGGTTGGACTTCCCTGCTGGGGATCGGTTGCGCCGGATACGTCACTTGTTCCGTGCTCGAATACCAGTCCTCCTCGTTCGCCGAATACCTCGCCGTGTACCGCCCGCAACCCCTGTTCACCTCCCTGGTGCTGGTCAGCATGCTCGAACTCGGCTACGCGCTCCATCCCCGACCGCGGCTTCACCACGCGTTGGCGACGCACGGCCTCGCGCTCTTCTGGGCGGCAGTGGGCATCGTGAGGCTGTTCGACCAGGAATGGACGGGTCGCATCCGGGGAATCTACACCAGTCCTCTCCTGGGCGGGCTCGGCCACATCCAACTGCTGGATCGGGAGGCGAACACGATCGGCTTGGCGCTGATCGCGTTCTACCTGGCGGGAATCGCGGTCACCGCCTGCTGCATCTGGTCGGCGAGAAGGGCGGGAGCCGACAGCTTCCAGGCTCGGTTCCTGTCCTACTCCGTCGTCGTCCTTTTCGTCTGCTTCCTCCACGACTTCTTGGCCGTCACCCTGCATTTTCCGTGGCCCTACCTGGCGGAACCGGGGTTTTTCCTGATCTCCATCCTGCTGGGCAGCTCCTTGCTGCGGGACGTCCTGCGGTCGCAGGCCGTGCGCGCGGAGCTCAAGGCGCGCCAGGAAACCTTCCAGATCCTCTTCCACCAGAATCCGCACGCCTGCCTCATCACCCGCGCTTCGGACGGGGAAATCCTCCTGGCCAACAAGCGGTTCGCCGACATCGTGGGTGCGCTCTCCGGCGAAGCCGTGGTCGGCAAGACGACCTTGGAACTCGGGATGTGGGGTTCGGATGGAATCCGTCGCCTGGAACGGCTCAAGGATCTGGGACCCCTGGGCCTGGCCAATCTGCGTACGCACGTGCGTCGGATGGACGGGACCGCTTTGCACGTGTCCCATTCCGTGCAACCCATCGAGTACGAGGGGATCCCGGCGTTCCTGGGGCTGCTCGAAGACGTCGATGTCCAGACCAGGGCGGAAGAGGCCCTTCGCGAAAGCGAAACCAGGTACCGCGACCTCGCCTCTGATCTCGAGCGCCGCGTCGAGGAGAGGACCTCCGAGATCGAGGCCTTCAACTACATGGTGTCCCACGACCTCCGGGCTCCGCTGCGAGGGATCGACGGATTCGCACGGGCCCTGGCGGAGGACCACTCGGAGCAGCTCGACGAGCAGGGGCGCGATGTCCTGCGCCGCATCCGCCAGGCGGCCCGGAGGATGTCCGAGCTCATCGACGCCCTGCTCTTCTTCTCCCGCTCCGCCAAGGTCCCGCTGTCTCCCCAGAAGACGGACATCGCCTCGCTCGCCCGCGAGATCCTGTCCAGGTTGCAGGACCAGGAAAGCGGGCGTCGCGTGATCTGGACGGTCGAGGAGGATCTCGACGTCTGGGGAGATCCCGGCCTGCTTCGTTCGGTCATGGAGAATCTCCTGGGCAACGCGTGGAAATACACCTCCCGGACGGAAAACGGACGGATCCAGGTGGGGAAGGAAACGCTGGACGGACAGGAATGGTTCGCCGTCCGGGACAACGGGATCGGATTCGACATGAGGCACGTGGGCCAACTCTTCGGGACCTTCCAGCGGTTGGACGAGAACGACTTTCCGGGTACCGGCATCGGTCTGGCCACCGTGAAGAGGATCGTCTCCCGGCACGGGGGCGCGGTCGCCGCCGAAGGAGAAACCGGCAAGGGCGCCGTTTTCCGGTTCCATCTCGGCGAAAGGCACCGCGAATGACCCCGCTGCGCCTGCTTCTGGTCGAAGACAACGAGGACGACGCCTTCCTGCTGGCCCGTCATCTCCGCCAGGACGGGTTCCAATCCGAGATCCTGCGGGTGGACGATCCCTCGGGATTCCGCGAGGCGCTGTCCAAGGGTCCTTGGGACCTGGTGCTCTCGGACTTCCACCTGCCTGGGTTTTCCGGATTGGCCGCCCTGGAAATCCTGGGAACGACGGAATTCGACATCCCGTTCATCCTCGTGTCCGGAGCGATCGGCGAACACACGGCGGTGGAGGCGATGCGGGCGGGGGCCCGCGACTACATCCTGAAGGACAACCTCGCGCGACTCGGTCCGGCCATCCGGCGCGAACTCCTGGAATCCGCGGAGCGCAAGGCGCGCCGACAGGGAGAGGAACACCAACGTGCCCTGGAAAGCGCCCTCCAGGCGATACGGGACGTCACTTCCAGGGAATGGGGAGTGGGCTTCTTCCGCTCCCTGGTCGGTTCCTTGGCGAAGGCGCTCGATTTCAAGGGCGCCCTCGTCGCCGAGTTCGATCCCGAGTCCAACATCTGCAGGATCCTGGCGAACTACGGATTGGACACCGATCGGATGGAATATCCCTTGGCCGGTTCGTTCAGCGAGGAAATCCTGGTCAGGCGAAATGCTTCCGCCCAGGGAGCCGACTTCCTCCATTTCGAGGATTGCGCCCATCTGGCAAGGTCGGGAATCCGTTCGATGTCGGGGATCCGCCTGGACTCGAGGGACGGCGAACCGAGGGGCCTCCTCATGGTGGTGGACGACAAACCCGCCGAAGAGTCCCAGCTGACCCACGACATCCTTTCCATCTTCGCCGCTCGCGCGGGCGCCGAACTTGACCGCATCGAGTCCGACAGGAAACGGCGCGAAGTGGAACAGAAATTGGTGCATGCCGAGAAGCTCGAGGCGCTGGGAACCTTCGCCGGCGGGATCGCCCACGACATCAACAACATCCTCACCTCCATCTGGGGCCACGCACAGCTCCTCGAGATGTGGTTCCCGGATTCGCCGGGATCCGAATCCGTCCGCGGGATCATGGGCGGTTGCCGCCGCGCCCGCGACCTTGCTCGACAAATCCTGCTCTTCGGTCGCAGGCAGGACCCCGTGACCCAGACCGTGCACCTGGACGAGCTGGTAGAGGAGACGTTCAAGCTGCTCCGGGCGTGGGCACCGGCGACCGTGCACATGGAAGCGGAGGTGGACTCCACGGCGCCTCCGGTGCTGGGGGATTCGGGTCAGATACTGCAGGTCCTGGTCAATCTCTGCACGAATTCCGTCCACGCGATGCAGGGGAGCGGCGGGCTCCTGAAGGTCCGCGTGGAGCGCATCTCGGACGCGTGGATCCGCATGGAGGTGTCGGATACCGGCACGGGCATCCCATCGGGCAACATCCAGCGGATCTTCGAACCCTTCTTCACGACCAAGGGACCCGACAAGGGGACCGGACTGGGTCTCTCGGTGGTCCATGGAATCGTGCGCAACCATCGCGGCACCATCGCGGTCCGAAGCGCGGTCGGGCAGGGAACCACGTTCACGATCGAACTGCCGGTGCAGGTACCGGGCAAGGAAGATCGATCCCCCGAAGCGGACAGGATGCCCCGCGGCAAGGGTGAACGGATCCTGGTCGTGGACGACGAACCGGCGATCGCGGAGATCCTTTCCCATCTGCTGCAGATCCTCGGCTACGACTGCAAGGCCTTCACCCGTCCGAGCGAGGCTTTGGACGAATTTCGTCGCGACCCCGGATCGTGGTCGGCCGTGATCTCCGACTTCACGATGCCGGGTTTGACCGGGAAGGAACTCGCCTTGGAGATCCAAAAGATCGAACCGAACATTCCCGTTCTCCTCACCAGCGGGTACGAAACCTTCGATGAAGGGGAAAATCCGGGTCCCGGCCACATCGCGGCATTCATTCCCAAGCCCTTCCAGACGGGCGACATCGCCCGGCTCCTGCATCGGTGCCTGGCCGAGGCGTGAACGTGCTGGCCGAGGCCGACGGGTCGCCGATCGAGTTCTCCCGGCGCAGTTCGAATCCCGCCGGAGCCTCCTCGTCCTTGGTGCTGGCCATGGAGGAACACCGGCGAAGCGGAAAGATCCTCCACGACCTCACCTGCACGGATCCGACAGGTTGGGTCGAACGCGCCGACCTGGAGCGCGATGCGCTTTCGCTGCTCGCCGGCGAAGCGGGGCGCCATTACGATCCCCAACCCACGGGTTTACTTTCGGCTCGTGAGGCTCTTTCGCGGCGATTCGGCGGAAGTCCGGACCATTGGACTCTCTGCGCAAGCACGAGTGAGGGTTATTCCCTGCTTTTTCAACTTTTGGCGAATCCCGGAGAACGGATTGCCGTTTGCAGACCCAGTTATCCTCTTCTCGATGATTTGGCAAGGCATGGCGGTTTATCACTTGTGGATATTCCATTGCATTGGGCCGATTCAAGGTGGCAACTCGACATCGGATGGGTAGAAAAGCATCTAAAGGATCCAGCAGTTCGAGCGCTTGTTCTTATTCAACCTGGCAATCCAACAGGTTGGTGGTTATCAACAAACGAACGGGAAAAGGTCTTGTCGTTGTGTAGAACACACAGGAAGGCGTTGATTTGCGATGAAGTGTTTTCCGAGGATCTTCACAAAGATGGTTTTTTATCGCTTCACAATGAAGATTCCACATTGACCTTTGTTCTTGGAGGGCTATCGAAATCATTGGGCCTTCCCCAATTCAAATTGGGCTGGATCCATGCCTCAGGCCCGCAAAACCTGTTGGAAATATCCATGGAACGTTTGAATCGCCTCAACGACAGTCTGCTCTCTGCCTCCACAATCGTGCAATTCGCTCTGAATGAATTATTGAAAATGGAAAAACGTCTCCACGCTCCGATACAAATGAGGTGCCTTGAAAATCTCCGTCTTCTTTCAAACTTTTCAAATGAAAGAATTGAATTACTTCCTTCTGGAGGTGGATGGTCGCGTATCCTACGATTGATTGAATCAGATGAATTGACAATTTGCTGGAATCTTCTATCGAAAGGAGTTTTAGTACAACCTGGTTTTCTCTATGATCTTCCTGGACAAAATATAGTCATCTCAATCCTATCAGAACCAAGTTGTTTCTTTGCAGGGTTAACAACCATACATAATATGTTATTAGATAATAAAAGTTGTATTTGCAGTTAGTGTGTGGATAGGCAGGAACACACCAAAATACAGCCAAAACAGCTTATCCACACCGGCTTGAGAGAGAAGGAAAACCAAAGTTATCAACACATAAAAACATTCGCTCGTTTTCCTTGCCTATAAGACAAGGTTTGTGGGGACAATCCTGTTGTTGTCCGTGTCGCACCCACATGTTTGAAATGCAGCTCGGACCTGTCGAAGGAGGAATCTGCACCGGCAGACTCCTCCCAACAGACCTTCGGAGCATCGAAACCGGCGGTCGGTGCAGACCGGAGGCCGTCTCCCGGAAGACCGAAGGGGGCGCCGATGAAGACGATTTTTGTCAAACTCGACCGGAATGGCGGTACACGGACTTGAACCGCGGACGCAGGGATTATGATTCCCTCGCTCTAACCAACTGAGCTATACCGCCGACAGGGTCGCCAAGGTAGGAACGCGAACCGTACCTGTCCATCCGGCCAGGAGATCCGGTCGCCAACCCGTTCGCCGAGGTGCTTGGGCGGCAGATGAAGGTTCTACCTTTGCGTGCTTGCCCAAGGATCGCCGCGTTCCAGCAGACAACGCCCATCGGAGTGCTCGATTGAAGGTACTGGTCGTCAACGACGACGGTCCCGACAGTCCTGCCCTGAAGCCGCTGGTCTTCGCCCTACGGGACCTGTTCGAGGTTTCCATCTCGGTTCCCTCCTCGCAGCGTTCCGGGACGGGTCACGGTTTCACCTTCCTGTCCCCGGTATCGGTTCGGCGGACGGAATTGTTCGGCGTACCGGCCCTTCTGACGGGGGGGCTCCCGTCGGACGCGGTGAAATTCGCCGTTTGCACCGGATTCCCACGACCCGACGTGGTCCTCGCCGGAATCAACCCCGGCGAGAACGCAGGCGTCTGCGCACCCTATTCCGGGACCGTGGCCTGCGCCCGCGAAGCGGCCTTGTGGGGTCTGCCGGCCGTGGCGCTCTCCAGCCTCGGACTCGACGACGCGCACTACGCCGCCATCGCCGACTGGGCTGCGCGCCTGCTGGGAAGCGGGCTTCCCCCCACGCCTCCGGGAACCTTCTGGAACGTGAACTTCCCATCCCACCCACCGGGGGAGTGGGGGGACGTCAGGCTCTGCCCGGGCTCCAACGCCATGTTCCGCGACCGCTACCTGGACCAGGGCGACGGATATTGGCAACTGGAGGGAAGAAAGGATCCGGAAAGGGTCGAGCCCGGCTCGGACGACGACTGGTTGCGACGGGGCCATCCCGCGATGGTGCCCCAGCGCGCCGACGCGACCGACCATGACTTCCTCGAACGGCTGGACTGGGTCCCGCCCTCGAGCATCCAAACGGGAGCACCATGAACGACGAACGAACTCCGGACACGCCTGGATCCGAACCGCGACCGATGGAGACGAGCATCGGTCGCGTCCTCCCCGTGGCCATCGACAGGGAACTCAGCCAGTCCTATCTGCGCTACTCCATGAGCGTGATCGTGGCCCGCGCGCTTCCCGACGTGAGGGACGGACTGAAACCGGTCCACAGACGCGTCCTGTTCGCCATGGACGAGCTGTCCCTGAACCACGACAAGCCCTACAAGAAATCCGCCCGCATCGTGGGCGACGTCATCGGAAAGTACCACCCCCACGGCGACGTGGCGGTCTACGACTCCCTGGTGCGCATGGCGCAGGACTTCTCGCTGCGCTACATGCTGGTGATGGGCCAGGGAAACTTCGGCTCGGTGGACGGCGATTCCCCCGCCGCCATGCGCTACACCGAGGCCCGGATGCGCCGCGCGGCCGAGCTCATGCTCCAGGACCTGGATCGGGAGACGGTCGATTTCGCCGACAACTACGACGAATCGCTGAAGGAGCCCACCGTCCTGCCTTCGGCCATCCCGAACCTCCTGGTCAACGGAACGACGGGCATCGCCGTGGGCATGGCGACGAACATGCCCCCGCACAACCTCGGCGAGATCGTGTCCGCCTGCAAGGCCGTGCTGGAAGATCCGGACATCGCCGTGGAGGAACTCCTGCGGCACGTGAAGGGCCCCGACTTCCCCACCGGCGGCATCATCTACGGACGCCTGGGCCTGCGGGACGCCATGCTGACCGGACGCGGCCGCGTCGTCGTGCGGGCCCGCCACCACTTCGAGGAGGTGGGAAACCGGCAGGCGATCATCTTCACCGAGATCCCCTACATGGTGAACAAGGCGAAGCTCCTGGAGAAGATCGCCGAACTGGTACGGGACAAGTCCATCGAAGGCATCGCCGACCTGCGCGACGAATCCGACCGGGACGGAATGCGCATCGTGGTCGAGATCCGCCGCGACTCGCATCCCGACATCGTCCTGAACCACCTGTTCAAGAAGACCCAGCTCCAGGATCCGTTCCACATCATCAACCTTGCCCTGGTCGACGGCCAGCCCAAGGTGCTGAATCTCAAGCAGCTCGTCTTCCACTACATCGAGCACCGCCTGGAGGTCGTCCGTCGCCGCGCCGAATACGATCTTCGCAAGGCGAAGGAACGCGCCCACATCCTGGAAGGGTACCTCAAGGCGCTCGACCACCTGGACGAGGTCATCCGCATCATCCGCGCATCCACCACCACGGACGACGCCCGCACCGGTCTCGTGGAGGCCTTCGGATTCACCGAGATCCAGGCACAGGCGATCCTGGAACTGCAGTTGCGCCGCATCACGGGCCTGGAGCGTGACAAGATCCAGACCGAGCACGCGGAGCTCGTGCGCAGGATCGAATACCTGGAATCGGTGCTGTCCGACCGCAAGCTGCGCGAAAGGATCGTTTCGGACGAACTGACGAAGGTCGTGGAGGAGATCGGGGACGAACGCAGGACGGAAATCGTCGACGCCTCGGACGAAGTCTCCATGGAGGACCTCGTCGCCGACGAACCCATGGTGGTCACGGTCACCCACGGCGGCTACGTGAAACGACAGCCGTTGACCGAATACCGCGCCCAGGGCAGGGGAGGCAAGGGCGTCACCGGCGCCGGTCTCAAGGGCGAGGACGTGGTGGACCAGATCTTCGTGGCCACCGCCCACGCCCATCTGCTCTGCTTCAGCTCGCTGGGTCGAGCGCACTGCCTCCGCGTCTGGGACCTGCCCTCGGTCGGACGCACCTCCCAGGGAACGCACATCGCGAACCTCCTGGAACTGCGCAAGGACGCCGGGGAGAAGGTCACCTCCGTCGTTCCCGTGCGCGGATTCGGAGGCGAAGGCCGCATCGTCTTCGCGACCCGACGAGGCACCATCAACCGCATGCGTCTGTCCGCCTTCAAGAACATGCGCAAGGACGGACTCATCGGCATCCAGTTGGACGAAGGCGACGAACTGGTCGCCACCCTGTTCGTGGAGAACGATCCGGACCTGGTGCTGGCCACCCGGATGGGGCAGGCCATCCGCTTTCCCCTCTCGGCGTTCCGGGATCTGGGACGCGGCACCCGCGGCGTGCGCGGCATCAGC
This sequence comes from Fibrobacteria bacterium, assembly GCA_035604215.1. Taxonomy (GTDB): domain Bacteria; phylum Fibrobacterota; class Fibrobacteria; order UBA5070; family UBA5070; genus UBA5070. The sequence continues at coordinate 5,282 of DATNIW010000084.1, read as the reverse complement.
CTCGAACAGGACGACGCGGTCGTCGGGCTCGTCAAGGTGGAGGAGGGAACGCAGCTTCTCACCATCACCGAGAAGGGCTACGGGAAGAGGACGGAACCGGGCGAATACCGGGTGACGAACCGCGGCGGAAAGGGGATCATCAACCTCCGGGTCGTCGAGAAGAACGGCCAGGCGGTCTGCCTGCTGTCGGTGCGGGCGGGAGAGGAGATCATGGCGATCACCAAGGGCGGCATGGTGATCCGGACGGGAATCGATTCCATCCGCGAAACCGGGCGCGACAGCCAGGGAGTGATCGTGATCCGTCTGGACGAAGGCGACCTGGTCCAGGATGTGGCCCACGTGGTCGGCGAAGCGGAAGACGAGATCCTGCCCGAAGCGGCCGGGCTCTCCACCGTGGACGTCGCGGAGGATTCTCCAGGGTCCGAAGGTCCGGATCCCGAAGAGGACCAGGAGCCCGAGGCGGACGAAAGCGAAAGTCCCTGACCGGATGAACCTCCGCTCCTTCCTGCTTCTCGCATCGGAGGATAGGCGCCTCCTCTACGAAGAGGTCCTCGCGGGGCTTCCGGTCCGGGCCGTCGCCACGGCTTTCGAGGCCGTGAAGCAATGCGTTTCGGATCCGCCTCTGGCTCTGCTCATGGATCTCGCCACGACCCTCCACGCCGGGGTCGCCGATACGGCTCCCTTGTACGACCTGGGAATCGACCTGCCCATCCTGCGCTGCAGCGGTGGGGAACAGGGGGCATTCGTCGCGATGTGCCAGGCGCCGTTCAAGAGGGAACCGCTGGCGATCGCGCTCGACGAGATCGCCCATGGCGATCCGACCTGGAAACACCCCTCCAACCTGCGTCGCTACGTGAGGGTCTCGCTCGGGACGCGAATCCTCTTCGCCTGCGCGGGAACGGAAGATTGGAAGCGGGGGAACGCGCAAAGCATGAGCGTCTCCGGTCTTTTCGTGCTGTCCCAGGAAACGGCCGCCGTGGGGACGGACATCCTGCTGCGCATCCTGGATTGCGGGGACGCGGAAATCACCGTCTCCGCTTCGGTGGCTTGGGTGCACCGATGGGAGGAGGGACCTCACCTACCCGGATTCGGACTGAATTTCGACCCCGCTTCGGTTCCCGACTCGCTCGGGCACTGCCTGGCCAATTCGTTCTTCAAGCGCCGATGAAGGCGACAAAGGTCAGGCGAAGCGCTTCTTCCCCTGTCGATACGCCCTCGCGGCCTTGTGCTTTCGTCCGGCCTCGGCCGCCAACTGGCGCAGTTCCTCGGTCCTGCGCCTCGCCTTGCCCTGGAGGGCGACGTCGGCCCGAGCGACGGCCAATCCCAGCTCCACGATCCTGTTGCGGGCAGCGAACACGCGAGCACGCTCATCGGCACCAGGCTCCCGGGACTCCCACTGCGACCAGACTTCCCGGATCCTGTCCAACAGGACCGCGCCCTTCTGCAGGGCCTGGGCTCGAAGCCGCACGATTTCGTCCAGGCCGGCAGGGTCGCCCTTCCATTTCCTGCCGTCCTCGGAGAAGGGCTGGTAGGCCAACTCCAGTCTGGCGTAGCACTCCACCAATTCGGTCGCGGCGTCCATTCATCCCACCAGGGCCAGAGGCCTGGACTGGCCCGAGACCAGAGAAGGTTGGTTGCGTCGGACATCCACGGCGGCGATCTGCCACGCGGAGCGAAGATCGGAGAGCATCCGCCGCACGTCCTTGATCCCCTGGTCGATCCTGCGCACCAGGGCCTGCGACAACGCCCATCCCATGAAATCGTAGAGACGCCAGAGATTGCGGGCGATCTCCCCGCCATGCTCCAGGTCCAGGGCGCAGGTGAGTTCGGTGAGTCCGGCCTGGACGCGGGTGATGGCTCGCGAGCGGCCTTCGATGTCTTCCAGTTCCAAGGCCCGATCGCACCACTGGATGCAGTGGTCGTAGACCATGACGACCAGCTTCCCCCGATCGGCGGTGGCGACGGAGGCCGTCTGGTAGCTCGTGTAGGGCGACTTGGGCATGTGGTTCATCCTTCCGGAAGATCAGCCGGTGGTGGTGCTTGTGGAGCTGGTGCTGCCGCTGATCGCGGAGAGGAACGAACTGCTCTGGTTCTTGAGCGTGGACATCGCCGATTCCATGGCCGTGAAGGAGGCCTGGAGCTGGGTGCGGTAGTCGTCCACCCGCGTCTGCTCGTCGGAGGCTTGCTTTCCAAGGTCGGTGATCTGGGTCTGGTAGGAGGTCGAATCGGAGGTGAGGATGCCGGAGACCGGATCCTGCACCTGGTTGATGAACTGCCCGATCTGCCCGGCGATGCCGCGGACGAAAGTGGCGTTGAGGCTGCCGCTCAAACTCGTCGGGGCGGTGACTCCGAGTCCGTTGGAATTGCCCTTGGTGGAGAAGAGGATGTCGCCGACACGGTTGCCGGGGGATCCGTCGAACGTGTCGGTGGACGGAGTCAGGTTGTAGGTTCCGGTCTGGGTGGAATTCGTCCACCCTCCCACCGTCGCGTTTCCGTTGTCGGTCCAGGCCGAATTGGAGAACAGTCGCGCCACGCCTTGCGGATCGGCCGTCAAGGCCGCCTGGAAGGTGGTCTGGTCGATGGTCAGGTGCCCCGTGCTCGCGTCGGTGGTGATCCCCACCGAGGCCAGGGAGTTGTACTGGGTCTTGCCCGCCAGGGCGGGGATGGGCATGGTCATCATGGTCTGCAGCTGTTGGGCGAGCATGCCCACCGCGGTGTCGGACGAGAGCTCTCCCGGAGTCACCGTGTTCACCGTCAGCCCATTGGCGTCCGTCGATTGCTTGTCCGAGCTGGTGGTTTTCTGGCTGATGTAGTCCTGGAGGTTGTTGTAGTCCGTGAGCATCGTCTGGATGTTCGTCTGGATGCCGGTCGTGTTCAGGCTCAATGAGAGCGTGGCCGGTGGATTGGTGCTGGAGGTCACCCCCACGAGGTTGATGGTCGCTCCCGTCACCGTCGTGGAGTCCTGGTTGCTGGAAGAAGCCACCGAGATGCCGTTCATGGTGTAGAAGGCCGACTGACCCTGCTGCAGAACGTTGGCCCAGTTGTTCCCGCTGGTGGAAGATCCAAGCGGGATGGTTCCCGTGCTGCCCGAGCCCATTCCCAGCGTGAACGACAAGGCCTTGCCGCCGGCGCTGGTGGCCACCAACTGGCCGGAGGAATTGACGTTGACTTTCGCATCCCCACCCATCTGGCTGGACATCCAGCTGGAGAGCTGGGAGACGGTGACCTGGCTCATGTCGGAGGTGGCGCCGCCGGAAATGTCCGAGGCCGTGCCGGACAACGACCCGTTCTTGGATCCGTTGGTCCAGGAGAGCGTGATCGAATCGCCGGAGGCCACGTTGTTGGCCCCGATCCCGGTGTACAAGCTGCCCAAGGTGGTGGTGGCCGTGGCGGGTCCGCCGGCCGCCTGCTTGAGCTGGAAGTTCGACGTGGCGTTGGTGGTCGAGGATTGAAGGCCCAGACCCGAGAGCACGTTTCCGCTGTCGCTTTCCGTGACGGAGAAGGATGTGCTTCCCGTGTCCACTCCGTTGAGCATCAGGCGCGTGTCGCCGGTCCCCAAGGTGACCACGCTGGCGGTGACTCCGGATCCGGTGGTCGCGTTGATCTTCGAGGCGATGTTCTGGAGCGTGTCCGTGGAGGCGATGCTGACCTGGAGAGGGGTCGAAGTGCCGGTCGAAAGTTGCGATGCGGCGCTCTGGGAGATGTTCAGGGTTCCGGAGAGATTGAGGCCGACGATGGAGGAAGACTGGGGACTCGACGCCACTTCCCAGGAGGTGGCCAGCTGCTGCACCGCCACGTTCACGTTTCCCTGCATCCCGCTTCCGGTGCCGGTGATCGTGGCGGCCGCGCTGTTCGTGGAGGATGGGGTGAAGAGGCTGAAATCGGCCAGGGTCGAAATCGCGCTCGCATCTGTCGAAAATGTGGACAACATGCTGGACACGGTGCCCAGGTCGCTCAATGCCAACTGTGAGGACTGCTGTTGGGTCGTGATCGCCGTGACCTTCTGCTGTTCCAGGGCCACGAGGGAATCGGTCAGGGAATTGGTGTCGATCCCGGAAACCAACCCACCCACGCTGATCGTGCCTGTCGAAGATATGCTGGTTCCCATTGAATCGCTCCCTGCAGGTTCTCATCGGCGTTTGCGGCCGCGGACTTGAGGTAAGCAATCCCGGTGCCTGCCTGTTTGGAAGGCCTGAACCAGAAATGTCTCCCCCGGAAACCCAATGCCTGGCACCTATGGGGAGGACAAATTTGCCCCCTGTGGAAAAAAGGCGTATTCGCCTATTGACTTTGAGAGGCCTAGGAGCGAGATTGCCCCCCAGAGATTGCCGGAAGAGTGCAAAAATCTTCCCAAATTCAATCTTGGTCCATTTTTCGCAGAGGGAGATGTCAAGCGTGGATAGCTCGGACGATACCCTTCGACGGTATCTCGATGATATTCGCAAGACCCAGCCGATCGATCGCAAGGCTGAGCAACTCTTGTTCAAGAAGTTGGACCCCAAGGATCCAAATTACAGCGAGCGCGATGCGCGCCGTGCGCGGGAAATGCTCATCCGGGCGAACATGAGGTTCGTGTTGAAGGTGGCGTTGCAGTACCGCGGGTGCCCCATTCCGCTGCCCGATCTGGTGTCCGAGGGTGCGATGGGTCTCATCCGCGCCATCGAAAGCTTCGACCACAGCCGAGGTCTGAAGTTCATCTCCTACGCGGTCTGGTGGATCAAGGCCTACATCACCCGCGCCATCAACGAACAGGGGAGTCTCATCCGGCTTCCGGCCAACCAGCATCTACGGGTCCGGAAGGCATTGAAGAACAAGAGCAAGGGTGAGGAACTCACCGACGAGATCCGGGAGCTGATCCAGCTGGGCGAGGCGGGGATCTCCTTCGATGCTCCTCTGAAGGCCGACACCAAGACCACCTACCAGGAAGTCCTGGCCGATCCTCGGGCCGCCAATCCCGAACACGACGCGGAGATCAACTCCGTGGAATTGATGGCGCACGAGCTGCTGAACGAATTGCCCAAGAGGGAGAAGGATGTCCTGAAGGGTTTGTTCGGGATCGACCACGAGACCCCACAGACCTTGAGGGAAGTGGGAGAAAGTCTCCAGATCAGCCATGAGAGGGTCCGCCAACTCCGGGACCAGGCGTTGCGACGGATCAAGAAGGCGCGCAACCGCGAAGTGCTCCGGGAGAAGTACGAAGCCTACATCGCCGCTTTGAGCTGAGAACTCCGGTCGCGATTCGAGAGAGCGGGAAGGCACCCATCGGGGTGCCTTCTTCGTTT
>DATNIW010000083.1:0-9599 GCA_035604215.1 Fibrobacteria bacterium | reverse complement strand
CTTGGGCTTTCGCTTCCCCTTCTGCGGGTGCTCCTCCTTCCATTCCCGGCGCATCTCCTCCGCCGAGGCGGGCACGCACGGGGCGGTGGCCACGGGCAGGACCGAAAGGGATTTGCGCACCCAGGTGCCCGCGTCCAGCGGGATGTCCGCCGGTTGGGCGGCGGAAAGATGGAGAAGAAGGGCGATCATCATCTGATGCCAAAACCTACTCGCCGCGAACCCTTCCGGTCCGCCACGACGTCCACGGCGCGACCGCGAGGAAGGTATCTTGGCCCACCTTCGGCAGCGGACGGTCCGCGACGCCCAGACAGGACTTCCATGACGCTCCAGGATGCCATCGCCCCTCTGCTCTCGCAGGTGGAGAATCCCTACCGATACATTGGTGGGGAAGCCGGGCAGACGGTCAAGGAAGAGGCGCGCGCGCGGATCGCGCTGGTGTTCCCGGACCTCTACGAACTGGGCATGTCCAACAACGCGCTGCGGATCCTGTACCACGTGGTGAACTCGGATCCCCGCTGGGCCGCCGAGCGCGCCTTCGCGCCCTGGCCGGACATGGGCGACCTCCTGCGGAACAACCACATCCCGCTGGGGTCGCTGGAGACGCACAGGCCCCTGACGGAATTCGACATCGTGGGCATCACCCTCCAGACCGAGCTCAACTACACCAACGTGCCCTACGTCCTGGATCTCGCGGGGATCCCGGTCTGGGCATCGGATCGCGGGGAGGAGGACCCGCTGGTGATCGGGGGCGGTCCCTGCACCGCCAATCCCGAACCCGTGGCGCCGTTCTTCGACGCCTTCGTGGTCGGGGACGGCGAGATCCTGATCCGCGCCCTCATGGAACTTGCCCAGCGCCGCCGCGAGGAGGGGATTCCCCGCGCGGAGATCCTGCGCCTGGTCTCCGGCCTTCCCGGGATGTACGTCCCCGCCGCGATCGCCATGGAGATGGGGCCCTTCGGGGACCTGATCCCGGCGGGCATGGACGGGAACGGTCCCTACGCCCGCGCCAAGGGAGTGCGCCGCACCTGGGTGGAGAACCTGGACCCCCGGGACATGGCCGTGCAGGTGCCGGTGCCCAACGGAGACGTGGTGCACGAGCGCTTCGCGGTGGAGCTGGTGCGCGGCTGCACCCAGGGATGCAGATTCTGTCAGGCCGGGTACTGGTACCGGCCCATCCGCGAGATCACCCCCGACCAGGTGATCGACCTCGCCAAGGCGGGGCTGGCCTCGACCGGTTCGGACGAACTGGGACTGCTGTCCCTTTCCACCGCCGACTATTCCCAGATCGAACCCCTGGTGGACCGCCTGGTGGACGATCCCGCGTTCCGCAACGTGAACCTGTCGCTGCCGTCGCTGCGCGCCAACATGTTCGGACAGGCGCTGTCGCGCAAGGTGGCGCGCGCGAGGGGCGGGCGCACCGCCACCTTCGCCCCGGAGACCGGTTCCCAGCGGCTGCGCAAGGTGATCAACAAGACGATTTCCGACGAGGACATGGTCCAGGCGGCCGAGGGCGTCTTCCAGAACGGCGGACACTCCATCAAGCTCTACACCATGATCGGGCTCCCCACCGAAAACATGGAAGACATGGAGGCCTTCTGCGGCCTGATCGAGAGCCTCGCCAAGGTGGGCTCGCGCCACACCCGCCGCGCCGAGATCCATCCCAACGTGGGCATCCTGGTGCCCAAGCCGCACACGCCCATGCAGTGGGAGCCCTACGTGGCCGGCGAGGACGCCCAGGAACGCATCCGCTTCGTGCGGGAGCGGTTCCGGACGCGCAAGCACGTGCGCATCACCTGGAGCCACTGGGAGATCGGGTACGTCGAATCCGTGTTCGCCCGAGGCGACCGTCAACTGGCCCCCATGATCCTGGAAGCCTCGCGCGCCGGGATGGTCTTCGAATCCAACGAGAAGAGCTTCAAGGGACTGGATGCCTGGAAGGAGATCTTCGCACGCCACGGCTACGACTCCGACCTTCGGGTGTTCCGCCGCCGCGAACTGGACGAGACGTTCCCCTGGGACTTCATCCACGCCGGGGCCACCAAGGGCTTCCTCAAGGAAGAGTGGAAGAAGATGTACAAGCCGGAAACCGAGGAGGTTCCCGACTGCCGCTGGGGGGCTTGCAACCACTGCGGGATTCCCGGCAACTACGCCGACATCAAGCTCTCGCCCCCGGAGCCCGGCCAGGTCACCTTGCCTCCGCCCGGAACCTTCGCGGGGAAGGCCAAGGCGGGACCCGCCGCGGGACTGCCTCCGGAAGCCGAGGGTCGCCTGCCCCTGGACCCCAGTTCCCTGGCGCGGCTGGAGCGTGGGCGGGTGTCTCCGAAAGCTTCGCCACCACCGACCGGAGAAGACACTCCGGAGGAAGAAACGGACGGGGTCGCACCCGACCAGGGGTGGAACGAGAAGACCAAATCCCAGCGCGGCGAGCCCTGGCTCATCCGCTTCTCCAAGACCGGCTTGGCGCGATTCCTCAGCCACCACGGGACCATGGGACTCTTGGAGAAGTCCATGCGCCGCGCCGGGCTGAAGCTCTTCTACAGCCGAGGGTTCAGCCCCAAGCCGCGCTTCAGGAACGCGGGGGCGCTGCCGGTGGGACTCTCCACCCTCTCCGAGCCCTTCCTGGTGGAATTGGAGACGGCCCCGGAAGATCCGTCCTCCGTCCCTGCCCTCCTCTCCGCCTTCCTCCCCGCCGGGTTCGATGTGGGGTCCTTCGAACGCTCTCCAGGCTACGAGCTGCCAGTCCCTCCCACCATGACCTACCGATTGGTGTCCGACACCACCAAGGACGAGTCCAACCTCTCCGACGCGGATCTCCTGCGCCAGGCCGCCCTCCGCTTCCCCTCCGAGCCCCTCCCGGACGTCATGGACGGACGCGACCGCCTCCTGCGCACCTCGGAGGAAGTGACCGACCTGCGCATGGACGGAAACGACCTCCTCCTTTCCGCCCGGGTCAACCCGGCCGGAAACACGGTGTCGGTCTTCGCCTTGCTGGCGGGCGCCACCGGCCTCTCCCTGGACCTCCTGCGCCAGCGCGAGGTCGTGAAGCTGCCATGACCGAAGGTCCCCGCGGGCTTCTGGTCCGGGGGGACAACCTGGAGGCCCTGCCGGCCCTGCTGCCGCAATACGGCGGGAAGTGCCGGCTGGTGCTGGCCGACCCTCCCTACAACGCGAGGAACCGCAAGGACTATCCGGACGACCGCGATTCCGACCAGTGGCTGGCCTGGCTGGAACCCCGTCTGCGCCTTTCCTGCCAATTCCTGACGCGGGACGGGATCCTCGCCTGCCACATCGACGATTCCGAACAGGCCGCGCTGCAGGTGATGTTGGACCGGATCCTGGGGCGGGAGCGGCGCATCAACACCGTGTGCGTGAAGATGAGCGAGCTGTCCGGCGTGAAGATGCGCTACCAGGACCGCCTGCTGCCCCGCGTCAAGGAATACGTCCTGCTCTACGGCGCCGGCCCGGAGGCCTCCCTGCGCCCGGTTCGCCGACGGAAATCGTCCGATCGCCTGCAGGCCTACGCCAGGTACTACCGCTGGTTCCTGGAGAACCCCGAGGACCCCGTGGAATCGTGGCGGTTGGTTCCCCTGGAGGACGCCGCCCGTTCGCGCGGCCTCCCCGACGACCCGCTCTCCCTGGAGCGGTTCCGCGAGGAGAACGCCGCCCGATGCGTCTACCGCACCAACAACCGCTGGTTCACCGGCCTCGGCCAGGAGGAGCGCCCCAAGACCCCCCTGGCCCGGCTGGTCTCGCCGTGGGGCGAGTCCTACGTCTGGTGGGAGGGGAAGCAGATGCTCTTCCTGTCCGACCATCTGGACGAGCCGCTGTCGGACCTGTGGACGGACCTGTCCACCATCAACCTGGGCCGCGAAGGGGCCGTGCCGTTCCGGAGCGGCAAGAAACCGGAAAGCCTCTCCGAGCGCCTCCTGGACCTGTGCACGCTGCCGGGCGACCTGGTCCTGGATCCGTTCTGCGGGTCCGGCACCACCGCGGCCGTGGCCCACAAGACCGGTCGGGATTGGATATCCGTGGAATTGGACCCCGCCATCGCCGATCTCGCGCAAGCTCGCCTGGAGCGGGTGGTTTCCGGGACGGATCCCACCGGCATCACCCAGACCCGGCAGTGGCGGGGCGGGGGATCGTTCCAGGCGACGGGATTCGCATCTTTCGGAGCATGACCACCCTAGCGGCCGGCACCGGCCTGCACATCGTCTTCGGATTCCTCGTGTTCTGGATGCTGGGAGGGTGGGGACTCCTGGGCGAGACGCTGGCCCCGGAAAACCCCGACGCGCGATCTCCGGGACGATTTTCCTTCGTGATGGGCCAGGGATTCGCGCTGATCGGACTCGCCTGCCTCGGGCTGTTGTGCGCCGACGCGCTCTCCCCCGTGGTCCGCGACCACGAACTCGAATTCCTGCCGCTGGGCGCCGCCGCCGTCCTCTACCTGCTGGAGAGCCTGTGGATCTTCTCCAGCCACCCGTTGCCGCGCGAACGCCGCCCGCTGGACCAGCTCTCCTTCGCCGCAGGACGCGATCTCCTGCTCCGCCACGGAGCGACCCTGTTTCTGGGCCAGGGCCTGCTGGCCACCGTCCAAGGACCCCGGGCGGCCGGCCTTCAGGCTTGCGGAATCTGTCTGGGGTGGGGATTCAGCGTGGCGGTGTGGGACCTGCGCCGACCCCTGTCCGCCCAGCGCACGTTCCGGCTGATGGCCGCGCCCATCTCCTTCCTCACCGGTCTGCTCCTCCTTTCCAGGGCGTGGCGGAGCTGGTGAACCCCGCGCGCGAAAGGCCTCGACCCGGCACAGCCGGATAGGGTATCTTCGATCCATGTCCTTCGACGAATGGAAATTCCTGGAGATCAAGGTGGAGGCCCTCACGCTCTCCAACGTGGGCTTCATGGTGCTCTTGCGCCTGCCCGGATCCCACAAGGGATTGCCCATCTTCATCGGGGCTCCCGAGGCCCACAGCATCGCCCAGGCGCTGAACGGCGGACAATTTCCGCGTCCATTGACCCACGACCTGATGAAGTCGGTCCTGGAGGAGCTGGGATCCGAGGTGGTCCGGGTGCTGTTGACCGAGGCCCAGGAGGGCACCTTCTTCGCCCGGCTGGTTTTTTCCAAGGACGGCGAGGAGGTCGAGACCGACGCGCGCCCCTCGGACGCCATCGCCTTGGCCCTGCGCTTTTCCGCTCCCATCTACGTGGATCGCGACCTCTGGGAGGAGACTTCGGTCCCCTTCGAACGGCAGGGAGAGGACGAGGACGCCAGCAAGCACGACGCCCTCGAACAGATCCAGAATCGCCTTTCCGCGGCCCTGGAAGAGGAGCAGTACGAGGAAGCGGCCAAGTTGCGCGACGAACTCAGGAAGTTGCAGGGAGGGAACTGACCCCTCCCACGGGCGGTCTCACCGCTGTTTCCCGCCCAGCAGTCTCCGCAATCCCCGCTGGTAGGACTCGTCCAGCCGGGCGAGGGGGAATGCCAACAAGCCCGTCACCAGGCAACTGAACGCGGCCACGGCCAGTCCGGTGCCCGGACCCAATCGGCCAGCGGCACCGACCTTCCAGAACAGCCACGAAGACAGGGAGACGAGCACCGGGAACTGGAGCACGTAGAGCGGGAAGGAGATCCTGCCCAGGAACCGGGAGAGGCGGGACCGGAAGAACCCGAGCAGGTGCGGGTTCAGGTGGACCCCGAGCAGGAACAGAGGCGCCGCCACCACCCCCCGGAAGGTCTCCAGAGGCGCGTTTCCGAACGCCACCCAGAGCCCCACCGCCGCCGGGAGAAGCCACCCGAGGCCGATCCCGATCCACGACGACCGCACTCTGGCCGTCACGTCCTCCCTTCGGCAGAGGGCGAACGCGATCCCGATCGGGAACAGGCAGAGGTAGGAGCCTTTCCACACCAGGAGGCCTGAAATCGCTCCCAGCAACGCCAGATGGGCCCGCAGCTTGATCCTGGATGTCGCGAACAGGTACCCGAAGACCAGGAAGGAGCCCTTGAACTCCACGGCCATGCTCCAGAGGATGGGGTTGTAGGACCCGTCGGGGTCGGAGGTCCGGAAAACGTCCACCAGCGCGAACCGCACCAGCCCCGGGGCACTCGTGTGGAAGGTCAGGAACGAACCCAGCCAATCCTCCAGCCCCAGCGCCACTCCCGCTTCGCGAGAGAATACCGCGCCGGATCGGACCAGGGCGAACACGACCATGCAGGAAACGGCGACGGGAAACACCAGCCGCGGCCATCGCCCCACCACCATGCGGAGCCGACCGCGGACGTCGGAACCCAGGAAGGCCGTGGCCAGGGCATCCCCGGAAAGCACGAAGAAGACCAGCACGGCCAGGGACCCGTCCATGGTGGTGCGAAAGAGCGGACCATGGAAGAACGGCATCCGGGTGCCCAGGCAGGTGTAGACGAAATGGAAGAGCAGGACCGACAGCGCCGCCCAGCCCCGGATCCCGTCGATCTCGTGGACCCGGCCAAACCCGGCCCCATGATCGCCACCGGAGGCGACGCCTCTCGCACCTCTCTCCATCCCACTCCTTGCCGGAACCTACGCAGGATCCTCGACGACGCCCCGTTGGTCGACATCGGGAAGGATAGGCACCGAAGCGGGTTACCCCACAGACCAGCGCCACGGGCCCATGCGACAGGTTCTAGTTTCCCCGTCCATGCCGAACGAATCCAAGACCCCCGCGAAGCCCGGAGCCACGCCGCCTCGGGTGGCGTACGAAGGCCAACCCGGCGCCTATTCCGAGATGGCCATCCGCCAGATCTACGGCCCCCTCGCGGTGGCGGTGGGTCTCCCCGACTTTCCCGCCGTCCACGAATCGCTGCGCGACGGCTCGGTGGACCTGGCCGCGTTGCCGGTGGAGAATACACTGGCCGGTACGGCGAACCTCCACGACAACTGGGACATCCTGGCCAGCGAAGGCTTCCACGCCGTGGCCGAGACCGTGGTCCACGTCCACCACTGCCTGATGGCCATTCCCGGCACCCGGATCCAGGACATCCACGAGGTGCGCGTACACCCCCAGCCCATCATCCAATGCCGCCGCCACCTCCAGGAACTGCTCCCCCAGGCGACGATCACGCGGGGAGACACCGCGGCCTCGGCCCGGGATCTTTCCCGAACCCGTGAGGCGGGGGTGGCCGTGATCGCCTCCCAGCTCGCCGCCGAGACCTACGGCCTGGAGATCCTGCACGAAGGCATGGAGGACGACCCCTCCAACTTCACCCGCTTCCTGTTCGCCGCGCTGGAGCCCTCGCTGCCGCCTCCCGGAACACCCTCCAAGACCAGCCTGGCCTTCACCCTGGACAACGCGGGCCCGGGCAGCCTGTTCCGCGCCCTGGGGGTCTTCGCGCTGCGCGACATCGACCTCGCGCGCATCGAATCCCGGCCCATCCCCGGAGCACCGTGGCGCTACCGCTTCTTCGTGGACCTGCATCTGGTGGCCGGCGACCCCAAGGTGGACCGGGCCCTGGAACACCTGGGCGAAATGGTCACGGAACTATCGGTGATCGGAACCTACCCCGCGTGGGAGGGGTGAGGTGGCGAGGGAGGGGTGAGGCGGGCGCGGGCTACTGCGTCAGGATCTTGTCGTGCATTTCCTTGGTCAGCGTCTCGATCCGCTGGCTCAACTGCGTCGTGAGCTCGGTGAGCTTGGTGTTCTGCTGGAGCAGAGCCACCAGTTGGGTAGTCTGGTCTGCGGCCAGGATCTGTCTCTTCTCGTTCATCTCCGCGATGTCTTCCCGGTGCCGGGCGTCGGCCTCGGCGTGGGCCTTGTCGCGGTCGGCCTGCCGGGTCTGCGCCAGCAGGATGAGCGGGGCGGCGTAGGCGGCCTGGAGACTGAAGGCGAGGTTCAGGAGGATGAACGGATAGATGTCGAACTTGGTGAGCCCGGCCACGTTGATCCCGATCCAGATGGCCACCACCACGGTCTGGGCCACCAGGAACACGGGCGTGCCGAAGAATCGCGCGAACGCCTCGGCCTTCAGCGCGAACCAACCTTCGCCGAACACGGGCATCATATGCTTGATGGGGAGATGGAACCGCAGGGCGTGGTTGGGGTCCTTGGACGCGGGGGCCGGTTCAGGGCTGGGAACGACAGGTGGGTTCTCGGATGCCATGGCTTCTCCTGGAGGTGGGGTGGGAAGACCCAGTAGGGGTGGTCGAACGCAACGGGAAGAATAGTGGATCGGGCGCGTGGCGTGAGCCTTCGGCCTCGGCGCTTCGCTGGAACCTTCGGTTCGGAGCTTCGCTTGGTTTAAAGGGGCCTGCCGCGGCCCCTGTACCCGGCGGCCCAAGGGTGTGCCCATACCTCCCATGGGCGTTCGCCCATTGGAACCCTGACGAGGACCCTTGGGGATCCCGCGCGCCAGGGCGCCGGTGGCTTCGATACAGCCCTACGGGCCACTCAGCCAGCGGCGTGGTTTAGTCCGAGCGGTCGGTGAGCCTGCCGAACCGCTCCGGGCGTCACTTTCGGGTGCCTCCATCGGCCCACAAGGGCCGATGGCCAGGGGCTGGACGCCCTCCGAATCACTTTGCCCCCCTTGGATCCCCCGACGGTGTCGAATTGGAGAATTTGCTCCGCTCTTCGGATCGGTTGTTGGAGTAAAGTTGATTGAAATATTCATTGCATTGAGTACACGTTTCACAGTATCAAATTTGGGTTGTGAATTCTCATTGAAGGCCTTGTAAAGGCTTTCTCTACCGAGGCCAGAGTCTTTGGCGATAGTTGCCATTCCACGAGCTTTTGCAATATGCCCAATCGCTTGTAGGAGGAGTGGCAGATCATTATCTTCCATGATTGCAGTTAGATAGGCTGAAATCTTTTCTTCGGAATCAAGAAATTCGGAGATATCAAGGTTCTGTGCGATTTTCATGAGTGTCCTCCATATTCAATGGCAAGAGATTTTGCTTTTTCGATATCCTTCTTCTGGCTTGATTTATCGCCGCCGATTAGAAGAAGTATGAGCTCATTGTTTCTTTTGGTATAGTAAATCCTATATCCAGGGCCATAATCAATTCTGAGTTCAAACACTTTATCACCGACTGGTTTGAAATCACCCAAATTTCCCAGTTCAATTCGTGTCAATCGCCTAGTTATCTGGGCAAACGCACGAATATCATTTAGATTATTTATCCATTTTACGAACTCATCTGTGCGTTTGGTTGAGTATCTTTCACCAAAGTATCTTCTCGGATACAAAAAGTCAAGTGTTTGTTAAAAATTCCATGAGTGATAGAAATTTAATTGTTGCTGATCCCCCCGGAGGGTGCACACAACGAGCGGTATTCATGTTGCGCGCGTAGCGCGTCAACATGGAATTCGCGTTAGGCACAATGGTTGCTTTTTGCTAAGTTCTTCGCTATTTGTAGCTATTATTCCATCGATATTTACCCGTTTGCTTGTCAATGCGGGTACAATTATACTGTTAGGCACAATTGCCGCGGAACCGTTATATGAACAAAACGCATAATTGGTTGCCTTTGTCACATAATGGTTTGATTGGCAACCAATTTCAAAGGTTTGCTTCGCAAACCGTTTGGGTTGTTGGGGCGGCTGCTTGCGCCTTGCCGCTCTAGTTGTTCGTTGGGGGG
>DATNIW010000082.1:0-10739 GCA_035604215.1 Fibrobacteria bacterium | reverse complement strand
GACGCTCCGCGCCGGAAAGGACGCACGGAGCGAGGCAGGCATGATCTACTTGGTCAGGGGTTGAGCGGCGAGGGCCTGGAGGGGACCGGCCACGGCTTTGAGCCCGTTGAGCTTGTACCCGTTCAAGCTGAAACCGTTGAGCTTGTATCCATTCAACTTGTACCCGTTGATGGTCAAGGCGTTCGAGGTGAGGGCATTCGACGTCAGCGCGTTCGTGGTGAGGGTGGCCTGCGAGCCGGCTGCGGCCAGCGCGACGAGCAGAATGGAAATTTTCATGCGGTTCTCCTGGTGGCGATCGATGGCCCTCTTGCTGGACGGAATTATCCAGGAAAAGGAGCTTGTCCAGAATCTTACACATGGATCCGGGCCCTTGTCCTCTCCGCGGAGATGGAAAACTTTGCAACACTGCCGAGTATCCGCCCCAGGACGGAAAGATCGAATCCCCGGACAATTATCGACCGAATGGTCCGGTTTCGGAACGCTCGCCGGTGTGATCGGGAAAACGGGCCTACCCTACCTCCACGATCCTGTACCCCGTGCTGCGGCCGCCTCCTTCGTCGCGTTCCAGGATCCCGCTTTCCAGCAGAGCCTGGATGTCGCGCAAGGCGGTGTCGCTGGAACACCGGGCGATCTTCGCCCACCTGCCGGTGGTGAGCTTTCCTTCCAAGCCGTCCAGGAGCAGCGTCAACAGCTTGCGCTGCCGGTCGTTGAGACTCGTGCTTCCATGTCGCAGCCAGAAGGCGTGGCGCCGCAGGACCGTCCCGATCGATTCCTCGGCCTTCTCCAGCGACCGGTCCATGCATCCCAGGAACCACTCGAGCCACATCGTGATTTCGGTGCTTCCGGCCTGGGTCAGCTCCAGGACCCGATAGTATTCCTTGCGCTCGGCGAGGATGGCGGCCGAGAGGCTGTAGAAGCGCACCGACCCACCGTCCATCCGAGAGAGTTTCAGGTCGGCGAGGGCGCGGGCGATGCGGCCGTTGCCGTCGTCGAAGGGGTGCAAGGTGACGAACCAAAGGTGCGCGATCGCGGCATCGAGGATGGGATCCTGGTCGGATTCCGTCTCGAACCATTCGAGGAACCGCGTCATCTCCTCCGGCAGGCGTGCGGCGTCGGGTGCCTGGAAATGCACGCGCTCTCTTCCCAAACCGCCCGAGACCACCTGCATGGGACCGTGGGCGTCGTCCCGCCAGGCTCCGGTGCGGATCCGGTACAAGCCGCTTCTGCCCGTCGGGAACAGCGTCGTCTGCCAGGTCAGCAGCCGTTCCTCGGTCAGGGGCTCCCGGCAGCGCCGGATGGCATCCAAGGTGAGGTCCACCATGGCGTCCACCTCGCGGCTGGAGGGAACCGGATCCGGGATTTCGAGGCCGAGTCGGCGGGCCACCGAGGAACGGACCTGTTCGAGCTCCAACCGCTCCCCTTCGATCTCGGCCGACCGGGTCGCGTCCAGGGTCAGGCTCGCCAGGGTAGTCTCCGTCTGCGGAGAAAAGCCCAACGCATCGAGCTTTCCCTGGAGACGGCCATAGCGCAGACGCAGTTGGCCGAGGGGTACCCTCAACCGCTTGTCGTGCCATGTGAAATGAGGCCAATCCGGCTGCTCATGGATGTACATGCGGTGAATATAGCCATTATTCTCCGCATATCATGCGGTGAATGAGGCCAAGAATCGCCGCAACCCGCCGAACGGTCCGCTCCGAGGATCTCAGCTGGCGCGCACGTCCCAGATGTCGGGATTTTCCCGGTCGGCCCACAGCTCCCGGGCGGCGTTGTACCACCTCTGGAAGGTGCTGACCACCTGGGCATCGGCCTTGCCGACTTCCAAGCGCATCTTGGAGCGGTCCAGGACGCCCAGGTAGCTGCCCGCCAGTTCCAGTTGGCCGGTCCGCATCCCCAAGGCGATGACCTGGTGGAGCACGTGCCCTTCGAACTGGAATCCCGGGGCGTTCGACCGTTCGAAGCACAGCAGGTAGTACTTCAGGGCCTGGGCCAGATGGGGCATCTCGTCCATCCCGTAGGTGCGGCTGATCACGGCCTTCTTGAGGGTGTACCCGGCCATCTTGTAGGCGGAAAAGGGAACGTTGCGCGAGAATTCGATCTTGGCGCGCAGGATGGCGAGCTCGTAGGAGGCCAACCCGGCTTCCGGCGTGCGGGTGCGGGGGAGGATGTCCTTCATGGGATCCAGATTCTGCGTGGACAGCCAGGCGCCGCGTTCGTCGGCGGCGGCGAGGATCGCGGCCAATTCCCCCTGGTGGAGCCGGGCGGGGATTTCCTTGGTGCGGGCCGCCGGGTCGCGGGTGATGAAGTCCTTCTTGTCCGGCGAGGCGTACAGGCACTGCGGGCACACGGTCACCGAAATCAGGTTGTAGTCCACCACCTTGTACTTCCCCAGGGCGTGGTAGGTGGGCATCCCGAAGCGGTCGGTGAAGATCTGCTGGCTCTTGGACTTGAGTTCGTGGCTGGGAAGCTTGGTCATGTAGCAGGAGGGACATTTGACGAAGACCGTGAAGACGGCGTCGTCCGAGGCGGTCTCGCCGGCATCCTCGATCTCCACGACCTTCTCCGCGGGGGAACGCATGGCCTGGATCTTGGCGTTGTCCACGCGGAATCCGTGGGCGGCGATGTAGTCTTCCACCAACTTGTCGGATCCCAGCATGATCCTGAGACGCCTCCGGACCCCATTTTCGTCGATGACCGCCATGACCCTCGATTCTCGCATAGGCGGGGCCTTTTCTCAAGGTTCCAGATGGGCCGGAAGGCTCTGGTTGTCCACCACCGGGATCCATCGCGCCTGGAGGAAACGCCGCGCGTCGAACACCCCTCCTCCCCTGCTCGTGGTGGGATCCCTGCGCGCCGGAGGCTCGCTCAAGACCGACCTGGTTTCCTGGATCGCGGAGCGGTACCCGGGTCTCGCCGTCCTGGTCCACCCCACAGGCGACGAAGACTCGATGCTGCAGGCCCGATTCCCTGGGCGGGTCTTTCGCCATCGGGATTGGATGGAGGCGTGGAAGGCGGCCGAGCGCGCGGGATTCGCAGCCGGAGTCTGCGACGGTGGTCTCCAGGACCCCGCCCTGGATGGATGCCCGGCCCTTCGCCTGGTCCACCCCGAGGGTCCGCGCGATGCCCGGGACCTGCTTCCTTTCGGACCCTACCGGGCACTGAAGCCCTTGTCCAGAAGCCGGGAACGCGCCTTGACGGTGGGCGCCGACGTGTCGGGGCGGTTGGATCCCCGCGACCTTCCACCGCCTGGTACCCGGGTCCATGTGGCGTGCGCCGTCGCCCGCCCCGAGATCTTCTTCCGGGAACTGGAAGAGGCGGGGTTGCGATTGGAGGAGAGGGTCGCGTTGTCGGACCACGCGCGCTTTCCCGGGAAGTTGATCCGGCGCATGGAGGCAGGACCGATCCCCTGGCTGGTCACGGAGAAGGATTCGTTTCGACAGAAATTGCCGCCGCGGACGCGCGCGGTCCGTCGCTGCCCGGTCCTCTCCCCGAACGCCGTGGAGGCGATCGGGGTGATGGTCTCGCCGCTTCTCCGGTAGACGTCTCGGAAGCGGATCAGAGCGGCGTCTTGGAGGGTGCGCCCGGGATCTCGCGCACCAGGCGGGGAACCAGATAGCCGGGCAGGCGCGCTTGCACCTCCCGCACCAGGATCCTCGCCCGGTCGTCGGGGACGGCGAACCGGGCGGAGCCGCGCACCGGATCCAGGGCGTGGAGGTAGTAGGGGAGGATTCCGGCTTCCCAAAGGCGCAGGGACAGGGATTCCAGGCAGGAGGCGTCGTCGTTCACCCCGGCCAACAGGACCGACTGGTTGAGGAGCTGGACTCCCGCGGAACGAAGCGCGGCGGCGGCGACGGCCACGGCGTCGTCGATCTCGGCGGGGTGGTTCGCGTGGAGCACCACCACCGTGCGCAGGCGGGTTCCCGAGAGGATCCCGAGAAGCTCGGAGGTCACGCGGTCGGGGAGGACCACCGGCAGGCGGGTGTGGATCCGCAGGGTGGAGAGGTGGGGGATGGAGGTCAGGTCCTGGATCCGTTCCGACAGGACGGAATCCGTCAAGGTCAGCGGGTCGCCGCCGGAGAGGATGCACTCGCGCAGGTCGGTTTCCGTCCGCAGACGCTCCAGCCTCCGCGTCCAGTCGGCGGGTGGAGCTTCGCCGTAGGGGAAGTTCTGCCGGAAGCAGTACCGGCAGTGGACCGCGCAAGACCCCGTGGCCACCACCAGGGCCCGCCCCTCGTACTTGCGCAGAAGTCCGGGCTCCAACTCGGCGGCGGCGTCCCCCACCGGATCGTCGCGCTCGCCCTCGGATGTGGAGGCCTCGGCGCGGTCGGGCCAAACCTGGCGCAACAGGGGATCTGCCGGGTCGCGGGGCCGCATCCGACGGGCGAAGGGGCGCGGGACCAGGAAGGGGAAGGACGGTTCGGAGGGCAGAGGGGGGAGCAGATCCAAGGGAATGGAGAGGTGCTCGGCCAGCGCCTTCGGATCGCGAAACGCTTCGCGCAGTCCCTGTTGCCAGCCGGATTCCATTGGGGATCGGGAAAGATACTGGACACCGCGCGAAGCGTAGATTGGGCGTCCTTGTGTGGTACACCGGGGGAGGAGCCGTGGAAACGAACGCATCGGGGGACTGGAAGCCCGCGGCGAGCCTGGAGGCCTTGAGGTTCCGTGCCGGGAGACTGCGCGCCATCCGGGAATTCTTCCACCAGCGAGGCGTGCTGGAAGTGGAAACGCCCTTGCTTTCCCCCACCGGGGCCGTGGACCAGTGGATCGATTCCTTCCAGGTGCGTTCGGCGCTTCGCCGCGAGCCGCTGTGGTTGTCCACCTCGCCGGAATTCCACATGAAGCGCCTTCTGGCCGCCGGGTCCGGACCCATCTGGCAGATGGGGAAGGCGTTTCGGGACGAGGGATCGGGACGGCAGCACAACCCCGAGTTCACCCTGCTGGAATGGTACCGGCCGGGTTGGGGGTTGCGCGAACTCTGCGGGGAGGTGGAAGACCTCGCAAGGGCCGTGGCCCCGGCCTTTCCCTCCGCGCGATGGGTCAGCTACCGCGAGGCGTTCCTGGAACGCGCCGGCGTGGATCCGTTCCGCGACCCCGTGGACAAGATCCGGCAGGCCGCGGAGGAGTTCTCGCCGGTCCTTCCCGCCATCGCCCAGGACGACCGGGACGGCTGGTTGGACTTGTTGATGGTGAGTCGCGTGGAGCCCGGTCTTGGCGATCCCCAACCCGTCTTCCTGTGGGGGTATCCCCCGTCGCGGGCGGCGCTGGCCAAGCTCGGGGAGGAGGATGGCCTCCCCGTGGCGCTGCGTGCTGAACTCTACTGGAAAGGCGTGGAACTGTCCAACGGCTACGACGAACTGGTGGACCCCGAAGAACAGCTGTCGCGGTTCCAAGCGGAGACCCGAGCCCGCCAGGCCCTGGGAAAACCCACCCCGCCCATCGACCACGCCCTGCTGGAGGCTCTCCGGGCAGGCCTGCCTGCGGGATCCGGAGTCGCCCTGGGGGTGGATCGCTTGGTGGCCCTGGCCCTCGGGGCGGATTCGATCCGGGAGATCCTGGCCTTTCCGGAGTGATCTTCCCCGCGGTGGAGGGGAGAGGTGCCTTGCGCCTCAGCGGACTCCGCTGGTGACCAGGTCGGCGCGGTCGGTGGAGGTGACCAGCCGGGTGAACACCAGCCCGTCGGCTTGGGGAAGTTCCACCTGGGAGGGTCCGTGCCCGGTGCGTTCCTGGAGCAGGCGGCCCCGGGCATCCACGGAACGCAGCGTCCAGTCCACGCCGGGCAGGGCGCCCACCTGCAACGTGCGTCCCTGGCAGGAAAGGAGTTCGCGCCGCCCGATCGGATGCAGGGCGGTGGGGATGCCCGCCACCAGGACCATGGTGTCGTAGCCGGTCAGGGCCTGGACGGCACCGCTGTTGACGGTTCCCGTCAAGGCCAGCACGAGCTTGTAGACGCCCATCGGGGGGTTGGACACGGTCACGTTCGCCATTCCCGTGCTGTCCAGCGCGACCTTGAACCCGGAGGGATCCACCGAGGCCGAAAGTCCGGAATTCTGGACCAGGCTCGCGCCCATCAGCATGGTGTCCAGCGCCGGCTGGCTGCGATCCAGGTTCTGGACCGCCACGTGGAACGTCGTGTCCTGACCCGCGTCCACGCGCAGCGTGTCGTGGTCGTTGGAGATCTTCCAGGCCACCGAGGGGCTGGAGTAGCCCGCCTCGAAGGGCAACGAGGTCCAGGACTGGGTGCTGTCCACGTCCCACGCGTAGACGCCGTACACGTTGTCCCGGTAGAGGCGGTAGGTGAGCACGTCCCATGGGTTCGCGTCGGAAAGCGCCATCGCGATGGTGCGGCTGTAGGTGTTGTTGGTGGAGCTCTGGCCGCCCATGGTCAGGCTCGCGGTCAGGGTGGCTCCGGCGGTGGCGCCCCCGATCCCGATCTTGGCCGAAGCCGAGGCCCCGATGTCCACGCTGTAGCTCACCGTGGTCTGCTGGGTCACGGTGCCGGTGGAATCCTGCTCGGAGGATCCGCCTCCGCCCGTGAAGCTGGAGAGCGAATTCAGGAGAGTCAGGCGGCTTGTCAGGGGAGCGCCGCTGGAGTGGTCCACCAGGCTGTCGCGGATGCGATGGGTCTTGGGGTCGATCACCGAGGCGCCCAGGAGCCGGGCGGCGGTGGCGGTGTCGAAGGTGTTGGGGATGTTGGAAGCGTCGATGACGCGCAGCACGTTCTGGGCGTTGGCGATCGGCTCGTAGAACAGCTTGTAGACGTTGCCGTCCGAGTAGGCGTGGGGGTCCGTGGGCACGTGGGAGTAGTAGAGATGCCAGTGCATGGTCAGGGTGGGCACCACGAACAGGTCGCCGCGCCCGGGGCCCACGGCCGAAGGATCCGTGCTCGTTCCCGTGTTCATGCTGTTGTTGGTCTGGACGGTGGCGGTGAACTGGTTGTCGGTGTTGTGCTTGTAATCCACGCTCGCGGAGACTTCCACATCCGCGCTGGCGACGCCGGCGTCGAAGGAGTAGCCGGCGGTGAGGCTCGCCCCGGCGCCGTACCCGAAGGATGTGGTCACCGAGTTCGAGAAGCTCGCTCCCTTGGCGAGGCTCGCGTAGCTGCCGTCTCCGGGCGGGTCGTAGATGATCTGCTGGGGCACGCCGGGAATGATGAAGGTGCCCGAATCCGCGGCGTTCGAGGACGGCGTCCAGGTGTAGAACGGGAGGGTGTCCGTCACCTTGTAGGAATAGTTGTCGCCGGATTGGTTCGGGATGGTCTTGTTGGTGACCTCCGCGTTCGTGATCGTGTCCGATTTCTGGATGGTGTCCAGGTGCAGGGAATCGATGAACCTCAGGTTCCAGATGCTGTCGAAACCCGACCCGCCACCGTCCCAGACCAGGCATCCGGTGGTGTCCGTGAGCCCGCTCATCGTGCGGGGCCCACCGTCCAGATTGTGGTACTCGTAGCTCACGGTGGCCTTCGGATAGGGCCGGCCGCTGAGGTCGTCCACGCAGATGCTGGTGGTGCTCCAAGCCCAGGGAGTCCTCGCTGCGGCGAGCAGGAGAAAGGCGGCGATCGTTGGGGCTCGTCTCATCGGAAACTCCTGTTGGCTCCACCCTCGGGATGCGGGGGTTGGTCAGGAATATTTAATGAGACCCATTCTAAATCGCAACCCATAAACCCAAGGGTTGCCGGTGCAAAATCAAGACGCCGAGGTCTGAATTTGGGAGACAATCACGGACGTAGCAGCTTGAACGCGTGCGCCCAACCGCCGCCGCGAAGCCCGGGAATGCACCACAGCATGCACAGCGACTCGATGGCACGCGCGGACTCGACCCCGCCGAAGTCCTCGGGGGCGAATCCGAATTCCGACACGATGCGCGCGACCTCCGCCTTGGCGGCGGTGTCGTTGCCGCACAGGAACTGGGTCGGTGGGCCTCCTGCGAAGACGGGATCCACGAAGAACGCGTTGCCGATCGTGTTCCAGGCCTTCACGAAGCGGACGGAGGGCAACGCCTTCTGCAGCCCTTCCAGGATGGAGTCGTTGGGACCGGTGAAATAGCGCAAGACCCCGTTTTCGGGAGGGGCGTCCGCGATGGGATTGGTGGTGTCGACGACGATCTTCCCCTCCAGGCTCTTCTCGCCCACCAGTTTCAAGGCCTCCAGCGCCACCGTGCCCTTCACGGCCAGCACCACGATCTCGCCGAAGGCGCCCACCTCCGCGAAGGTGCCCGCCGGGATACCGCTCTCCTTGGAAAATGCCGCCAGCTTGGAGGCGTCCCGGCTTCCGATGCGCGTCTCGTAGCCCTTGGCGTGGAACCCC
Source organism: Fibrobacteria bacterium (assembly GCA_035604215.1). Lineage (GTDB taxonomy): Bacteria > Fibrobacterota > Fibrobacteria > UBA5070 > UBA5070 > UBA5070. The sequence continues at coordinate 2,439 of DATNIW010000082.1, read as the reverse complement.
TTGGCCAGGGTCTGCGCCACGACGCCCGATCCCAACACCCCGATCTTCTTGCCCATGTCCACTCCCCTCGTCCAGGTGAAGGACTGGAATTACACGCATTCTCGAATCTCGACCAGCGGGAGGGGAATGGGTCCGGCTCGAATTCCAGGGTCGTCCGGATTACGGGACTTCGGCGCCCCGGATCCGTTCCAGGATTCCCCGTGCGAAGGCGGGGAGTTCCGGATCGCGCGCACCCATGGAATACACCACGTCCCCGGACTGCGCCCGTGCGGCCACCTGGGTCGCCACCTCGGCCCGCGTGGGGGGACAGGAAACCGTGGCACCCAGGGCTTGGATCCGCTGCGCCAGATCGGCGCTGGACACGGATCGGTCCGCAGTGCCGCCGGCGTCGTAGACGGGACTGATCCAGAGCCTGTCCGCGGGGCGCAGGGCCCGGGCGAAGGAGGTCGCGAAATCTTCCAAGAGGAACTTGAGGGGACCGAACCCGTGGGGCTGGAAGACGGCGAGCACCCTGCCCGCGCCCGCCACCGACCGGGCCGCGTCCATGGCGGCTTCCACCTTGGCGGGGTTGTGTGCGAAGTCGTCGAAGACCTGAACGCCGTGGGATTCGCCGAGCCATTCGTGGCGCCGGCCCACGCCGGCGAAACGCGCCAGCGCGCCCGCGCCCGCGTCCAGGTTCGCCCCCGCGAGCGTTGCCGTGGCCAGGGCGGCCAGGGCGTTTTCCGCGGTGTGGCGTCCGGGGAAGGGGACGCGGATGCCCGTGGACCCCAGGCAGAAGGAGACGAAATCCGTCCCCAGTTCCAGTTCCGTCGGCAACGGGAGCAGCGATCGGGAGAATCCGAAGGTCTTGGCCCCGGGCCCCCCGATCTCCAGGCAATCGGTTCGATCGCCGTTGACCAGGAAGGTCTCCGAGCGGTCGCGGAAGGTGGAGAAGATCTCCTTGAGTTCGGACAGCTCCTTGTGGTCCCGGTCCAGGTTCAGCATCACCCCGATCCGGGGCGCGTAATGCACGAGGCTCCCGTCCGATTCGTCGGCCTCGATCACCAGCCATTCTCCGCTCCCGCCCCAGGCGTTGCCCCAGTGGCCCGCCGTGGACAATTCCCGGAGCACGCCGCCGGAGATCACGGAGGGATCCATCCCCGCCTCCCGCAGGATGGAAAAGACCATGGCGGTCACGGTGGACTTGCCCGAGGTCCCGGAGATGGCGATGGTGGATTGGGACGCGGCGAGTTCGGCCAGGGCCTCGGACCGGTGCAGGATGCGGCAACCCAGCTCCCGGGCGCGGCGCACCTCGGGAACGTCGGCCTCCACGGCCGTGGACACCACCAGGGTGGTCCGCTCGTCCAGGGCCGATCCGTCCTGGGGGAAGAGGGCAGCTCCGGCGGCCTCCAGCGCCTTGCGGATGGAACCTCCACCGCCGTGGTCGAAGAGCCGGTCCGACCCGGACACGTTCCGTCCGCGCCCCAGCAGGTAGAAGGCGATCGCGCTCATCCCCGAGCCGCCGATCCCCGAAAAGTGCCAGCGGCTCACGCCGGCTCCGGTGGCCGGGGACCGATCCACACCAGATCGCCGGGCACGAGGATCCTGTCGGCGAGTTCCTCGGCATCGGCGTTGGACACCCGCACGCAGCCGTGGGAACCGGGTCTGCCCAGTTCGTCCTCGCGGGCGGTGCCGTGGATGTAGACGTAGCGGTCGTGGGTGTCCACTCCCGGGCCGCGGTTGACGCCTGGCTCCAGACCCTCCAACCACAGGATCCGGGTGGTGATCCAATCGCCTTCCACCGCCTGTCCCGTCCAGATCTCCCCGGTGGGTTCGCGGCTGGAGAACCGGGTCCCGAAGGGCTCGCCCTCGCCGATCACCTGGGCGATCCGATGCCATCCCCAGGGGGTGCGACCGGAATCTTCCTCGCATCCCAGTCCGTTCTCCGAAGTCGAGATCACGCACCGGAACCGCTCGGTGCCGTTTTCCAGGACGCGCAGCATCTGCCTGGACGCGTCGACCAGCACCAACCTATGCCGGGGGCGGGGCATCGTCCGAGTTCATGTCGGTCAACCGGTCGATCTCGTCGCGCACTTCGTCCATGCGCCATCCGTCGATGTCCCCGGCCTCCTCCAGTCGGCGTTCCTCCAGGGCCTGGGCCGCGATGCGGATGGACTCCGCGGTGCGGGCATCCAGTCGGCGGCGACCGATCCCTTCCAGGATCTCGTCGGCGGCATCCAACGGGGCCAGCATGCCCACGGAGGCCGTGGCCTCGAAGCGGATGTCCTCGTCGGCGTGGTCCAGCAGTTCCTGGACCCGGGGCCAGGACTCCTCCAGGCGCAGATTCGCGCAGGAGTGCACCGCTTCGGCGATCAGCGCGGTGTGCGGGGAGCCCAGCTCCTCCAGCACGATCCTCTCGAACTCCTCGTCGTCCACCAGGCCCATCGCGTAGACGGCGGA
>DATNIW010000081.1:0-28145 GCA_035604215.1 Fibrobacteria bacterium | reverse complement strand
GGAGGGGGGATCGATCCTGCGCGCATCCGCCAGAAGCTTGTTCTGGTTCTCGGCTTCCTGCGTGGCCGACTTCAGGGTCCATTCCTCGATCAGCAGCTTGATGGACTGGTCGAAGAATCCCGTCGCGACCTTGTAGGCGTCTTCCCTCTCCTTCACCTGGTCGGCGATCTTCTTGATGTCCGTGGTCCCGCCGATCCGGATGGTGTTGGCGGAATCCGTCCGGATGGTTCCCATCTTGTAGTAGGCCTCCGCCGGAATGGACGCGTCGATCTGCACCGCGTTCTGGCCTTCCTTGTAGAAATCCGTCAGCTTCGCGTAGAGTTCGTCGGCCTTCTCGAAGTTCTTCTGCTCGTAGTAGTAGGTCGCCGCGCGAAGGTATGCCTTCGCCACCTTGGACTTGTCGTTCGGATATTCCGTCGCGAACCTTTCGTAGGCTTCCGCCATCTTCTGCTTGTTGCCCTGCTTCTCTTCGATGATGGGCACGGAGAAGGCCGCTTCCGGAGCATACTGGTGCTTGGGGTACTGGGCGATGACGAGATTGTAGACCCTGACCGCTTCTCCCCACAGCTTGGCCTTCTCGTACGTCAGCCCCGCCGTGTACAGGTAGGCCGGAGTCTGTTCGTTCTTCGGATAGCGGGCGTAGTAGATCTCCAGCGTCTTGGCCTTGTCGGCGTAGCGCCCCGAAGAGTCGTAGAGGGAAGCCGCCTGGTCGATCCCTCGGAACGCCGCGGAATCGGAGGGGTACTTCTGGAAGATCGTGTTGACCAGGACGTTGATGGCATCCGTCGTGTCGTGCGCGTTCCTGAAGTTTTCGGCGGCTGCGATGAGCGCCGGTATCGCCAGCGTCGACTTGGGAAATTCGACCTGGAAATTCAGGTATTCGTGGGCCGCGTCCTTGTACCGCTTCGCGGTTTCGTAGGCGACGGCCGCCCTGAAGGCGGCGGAATCCGCGATGGGCAGATTCGGGAAGTCCTTCGAGAGACGGCGGAAATTGTAGACAGCCGAGTCGGTGTTCCCCGATTTGCCCGCTGCCTCGGCCATGCGCCAGATCACTTCGCCGACGTTCGACGTCATCGCGGCGGCGAGGGTGTCGCCCTTCGGCAGCGCGGCGATGACGCCCCTGTACTCCTTCTCGGCCTCCGGGAATTGCCCCAACTGGGTGTAGGCGTAGGCGAGCCTCGCCCGGGCGTCGGTGGCGAACTTGTAGGTCGGGAAGGATCGCAACAGATCCTTCCCGGTGGGGACCGCATTGTTCCAGTCCTGTCCGTTCACCTGGAACAGGAACAGGTTGTAGGTCAGGTCCGCGGCATCTGCCGCCTTCGGAAACTTGGACAGGTAGCTTTGCACCGACGCGATGTACCGCTTGGTGATGGGATCGTTGTATGCGGCAACCTTGTCGCCGTTGCGCTTGACCACCTCGTCGGAGGCCGCCATCTGGAGTTCGACCACCGCGTTGTAACCCGCGTCCACAGGCTGGGTCAACTTCCGCTCGGCCAATGTGGGTTCGCGATACTTGCGGGGGTCGGCGACGTTTTCACCCGATGCCCACAGGTAGAGATCCGCGGCTTCTTCGTGTCGGCCGACCCAGGAAAGAGCATCCGCCATGTAGATCTTCGCCCGGTAGATGGGCCAGTTTCCCTGGGCGCCGTACTGGTCGATGAACCTCTGGTAGGCGACGATGGCCTTCTTGACCATCGCCGTGTCCTTCCGATCCTTGCCTGGGAAATGCAGTTGGATGGCGACCTCGAGCATCACATCCCGGATCCTCGATTGGATCTGCTCCAGTTCCTTCTTGTCGATGTTGCGCGGCTTGCTCCACCACGGGCTCGTGGGTCCGAACTTGTCGATGAGCTGCTCGCGAGCGTCCTGGGCTTCCTCGATCTTCTTCCGCTTGTCCCACACCTCGACCAGCTTGATCTGGGCGAGGGGCGCCTTGTAGTAGTCCGGGTAGGTCTTCAGGAAATATTCGAGGGAAGCGATCGCCTGTTCGTACTGGTCGCGGTCCGCATGCTTGGACGCCAGTTCGTAGAAAAGGGTGTCCTCGTACTTGCGTCCGCCGTTCTTGTTGAAGAACTTCTCTGCATCCTTGTAGGAATCGGGGAATTCCGCGAAGCAGGAGCCCATGTAGAGGATCGCTTCGGACCGGAGGTCTCCGCGGATCTGTCCACGATCGCTCCTCTCGATGTAGTCGAAGAAGGCTTCGAGCGCCTGCTGGTACCGGGCCTTGTCGTACAACGCTTCGGCCTTGTGGTACAAGGCCAACCCGAGGACGCTTTCGTTCACCGGACTGTTGGGATCCACCTTCTGGTAGTAGCTGATGGCGGAATCGAACTTCTTGTCGACGAAGTAGAACTCCCCCAACCGCAGGTTGGTGGGCCCGATCTGCCTGGAGTTGGGGAACTTGGTGGAGATCTCCATCAGGAGCGGGAAGGCGTCCGTGGACTGCCCGAGCAGATCGTAGATGAAGGCGGTACGGTACAGGATGACATCCCGACGGCTCGCGTCGGCGGGGAGATCCTTCAGGTAGCGCTTGTGCGCGGCGAGGGCCCTGGCGTAGGTCGGCTGGACGATCTTCGGCTCGGCGCCGCGTTTGTCGTTTTCCGTCCAGGCGTCGTACTGGCGTTCGTACTTCTCGCGGGTCGCCAGGTTGTTCCTCTCGTCGATCTGGTAGTTGATGTCGGCGATGTTGAACAACGCGTCCTCGCAGCGCTTGGGATCTCCCTTCGATCCTTGTATGCAGGACTCCTTGGCGACCTGCTCGTAGAGTGCCAAGGTCTTGAGGACCTCGCCCGCCGTCTCCGGGCAGAGGGCCTTGTCCTTGTCTATGTCGTCCTGGATGGGCTTCATCCTGTTCTGCAGGGCCACCACTTGCGCGCGAAGCGGCTTCAATTCGGCCATGCACTGGTCTTGACTCGTGCCGGAGAGCGTGCCGCACTCCGTCTTCTTCGCCAGCCCCTGGTCGTTGAGCTTGTTCGCCTGTTCCATCAGCTGGCCCTTTTGGGCTTGGGCCTGGTCCAGGGCGATGCAATCCGGATTCCTTGCCTTCTCCGCGGCCAGGGCCGCCGATAAAGCCATTCCGGTGAGGAGGGTCGCCGTGCGCAAAGTCCGTGCGTTCATGGTGCCGTTCATCTAGAAATTTTGAGTGGATCCCCGAACCGGGGCAAGCTCCGCGTGGTCATCAGAAGGACGGCCCGCTCGTTCCGGACTTGTCCAAACAGTTCTTGGCGGTGGCCAGGGCGTAGGTCGCATCCTTCTCGAGGCGGGCCTTGTCGTTGACGAATTTCTTCTGCTTGGTCAGGATGTCCTGGAATTTGAAGTATTCCTCCTGGGCGGCCTGGATCTTGTCCACCTCGGGCTGGACCGCGGCGCGCTTGTCCAAAATCCGTTCCGAAGGGAGCTGCAGGGAGAGCTGGTAGACCCTTTCCGACACGTCCGGCAGGTCGGCTGTCGCCGTGGTGTAGTCGTCGTTCCGCTTCTTGATCTCGTCTTCCGTCAGGAAATTCTTCCCCAGGATCTGGAGAACCTGCTGGAAGCTCTTGACGGCGGTCCCGCAGTCCTTCCGGGAAAGCTGGCTGTAACCCTTGACCAGGTAACCCTCGGGATAGAGGATGGAGGTTTCGGGGATGTTGTCGATGTGCTTGTTCGCGTCGTCCCAGAACTTGGGATTCGCGCCGGCGTTGCGCACGAAGCACCACGCCGCGGCCAGTTGGGCCTCGTCGTAGTAGGAGGAGCCCGAAGGAACCTGGTTGTAGAGGTCCAGCGCCCGCGTCAGCTGCGGTTGGGGAAGCGAATACAGGACGTGTCCCAGCTTGACCGCGGCGCCTTCCTGGAGATCCTTTTCCGACTTGTTGCGAGGCTGGTGGGAAAGGATGGACTCGAAAGCCGTCTGGGCGTCCGGCAGCTTCCCTTCCTTGGTGTCGATCAGGCCGAGCGTGTACTGGGCGTAGATGTAGTTCGCGTCGTCCTTGGGAATGGTCTCCAGCAGCGCCCTGGACTCGGCGTTCTTCCCCTGCTCGAAGTAGGCCTGGCCCATGACGTAGTCCGCGTCGGATTTGATTTCCGAATTGCGGTACTGGCTGGAGATGATGTTGTAGTTCGTCTGGGCCTCGGACCAATTCCCTTCCTTGTACGCCACGTTCAGGAGCTGGAAGTAGTACTTGGGCACGTATTGGGAGGCGTCGTAGTTCGAGATGCCCGTCTGGTAGACCTTCTTGGCCACCGAGTACATCCCCATGTTCTCGAGGCTCTTGCCCTGGTAGTACGTCGCGATGTCTGTCTTCGAGAAGGTCGGATACTTCACCACGATCCGACCGAATGCGTACGCGGACTCCAGGAAGTGGCGCTGGAGGTACATGCGCATGGCCGCCTGGAAGGCTTCTTCGGGCTCGCGGATCAAACGCCAGTAGCGCTTGGCTCCCTGGGACTCCTCGCGAGTGGGGCCCACCCGGCCCGTCAGCTTGACGTTCCAGACGAGACCGCGCTTCTCGTCGTTCCAGGAAATGCCGTCGTGGGAGATGTCCAGCTCCACCTCCAGGTAGCGCAGCACCGAGAGTCTCTGGGCGTTTCCGGCGAAGGTGAGCATCGGGAAGCCTTCGCGGGTCACCTTGCCGCCCAGCGCGACGTTGGGCGAGATGTAGTACTGCACCCCTCCCGCGTAGGCGGGTTGGTTCACGCCGCCGATGTCGATCATGTCGTACTCGAACCGGGCTTCGAGGGAGCGGTCCAACCCCAGCCAATCGACGCCGAAGTTCGCGTTCCGGGTGTTGTCGAATCCAGGCTGCATGTAGGCGTTCTGGACGGTGGCGCCCAACTTGAGGAAGCCTTCCCTGCTGTTCTCGAACGGATTGAGGAGGAGACCGAAATCGGCCGCGAACGGATTGCTCTTGTCGCCGAAATTGTTGAAGTTCAGGACCTGAACGTTCGAGCCCAAGGTCAACCAATGGAAGACCCTGTAGCCGTATCCGAGGAAGATTGCGTCCTTGCGCCAGGTCGTGCTGGTTCCGGCCGGAGTGCTCCCGTCGGTGGCGTCCACCGTCGCTCCGTCCACGAACATGGAGGCCCCGACGGTGGAATTGTACCCGATGGGGACGACCCCGGACAGGTACTCCAGTCCCGCCTGGCCGTCCACCGTGCTGTACATGCCGAGCATGAACTCCGTCTGGTCGGCATCGGTGATGTTCCCGGGATTCAGGAACAGGTTGCTGTTCTGTCCGAAGTCCCCGAAATAATCGCTCTGCTGGTAGCGGGTCTTGGTGTACTCCAGGGCCATGGCCGAGGAGGCGATCAGGATGGTGGAGAGGGCGGCGGTGCGTGCGGTGTTCACGTTGCGTCTCCCGGCTTACTTGGAGCTGTGGGACGAGGAATGGGTCGAACCGGCGGAAGCCGGTGGGGTCGACGGCATCGAGCCGCCGTCCCAGAGTCCTATGTTCACCCCGTCTTCGCCCGAGCCCAGAAGCGGCGACGCCTTCTGACAGGAAGCGTCCAAACTGAACGGCGAGGTCGAAACGAACTGCGGGTCCATCGACTTGTTGGTGCGATCCACCTTGGCATTGGAATTGAACGGGTAGTAGTTGTGCCAGATGTCGTTCGACTTGAGGTTCGACCGCATCTCGTCGTCGATGATGACCCCGTATTCGTGGTTGCCGACCATGATGTTGTTGCGGAGGTTCACCTGCCCGGGCCCGAGAGCGCTGACGCCCGAGTAGCCGTTGCGGAGGATGACGTTGTTCTCCACCCAGACGTTCTGGGCGTTGACGCCGTAGAGCAGGATCCCCGACCACCGGTTGCCGTAGATGACATTGTTCATGATGTGCGGTTGGGAGATGTACGCCCCGATGCCCGAACCCTGGTTGTCCATGATGATGTTGTCGTGGATCTTGGGCGTGGTGTTTTCGCACAGGATCCCGTCGATCCCGTTGCGGATCGTGAAGCCGAAGATCTCGGCCTGCGCCTCCCCCAGGACGGTGGGTCCGCTTCCGCCACCGTCGAGGATGGTCGTGTTCTTGTCTTCCCCCTCCAGGATCACCCCCTGGGTCAGCTGGACGTTCTCGTTGTAGACACCGGGCTTGACAAAGATGGTATCGCCGAACTCCACCTGCAGCAGAGCTTGTCGGATCGTTGGATATTGCGTTGGTACCACGACGGTCTTTGCGGGGGCAGTGGTGGAAGTCAAAACCACTGCTCCCAGGGCGAAGCCGAGGGACACGGAGTGCTTCATGGCGATTCCTGGCTGGTAGAAAGGAAAAACGGGAGCACCGGACTTAATTGCTGTTGAACACGAATGGAAAGCGACCGCTATCCAGCGGCACCGAGGGAAAGTATGGTACTTGGGGAAGTCAGTCAAGCCGTTTTGTTGCTGGAGGCCCGGAAATTCCTCCCTCCCCCGCTCCTCGTCGTTCCCTTCGGAGGCCGTGATTAGATTTCCCCCCCTACGCGCCGGAGGGGGGCAATTCTTGGAGATTGGGGTCATCGGTACCGGATATGTGGGCCTCGTCGCCGGGGCGTGCTTCGCCGAGACGGGAAACACGGTCGTGTGCGTGGACGTCGACGAATCCAAGGTGGCGGCTCTCAAGCGGGGGGAAGTCCCCATCTACGAGCCCGGTCTGGAGGAGATGATCCGGCGCAATGCGGCAGCGGGTCGGCTCAGCTTCACGACATCCACCACGGAAGCGGTGGTCGCTTCCCAGGTCGTCTTCATCGCCGTGGGAACCCCGCAGGGGGAGGACGGCTCCGCCGACCTTTCCTACGTCCTGGCCGCAGCCCGCGAAATCGGTCTGGCCATGGACGGCCCCAAGATCGTGGTCGACAAGTCCACCGTGCCCGTCGGCACGGCCGAGCGGGTCGCCAAGGCCATCCGGGAGGTCAGTCCCCATGCGGTTTCGGTGGTCTCGAATCCCGAGTTCCTCAAGGAAGGCAACGCCATCGAAGACTTCCTGAAGCCCGACCGCGTGGTCATCGGTGTCGACGATCCCGAATCGCGACAGATCATGGAGGATCTGTACGCCCCCTTCGTGCGGACGGGAAAGCCCATCCTGTACATGGATCCGCGTTCCGCCGAACTGGCCAAGTACGCCGCCAACGCGTTCCTGGCGACCAAGATTTCCTTCATGAACGAGATCGCTAACCTCTGCGAATCGGTCGGAGCCGATGTCGGGCGGGTCCGCGAGGCCATGGGAACGGATTCCCGGATCGGCGCCCACTTCCTCTTTCCGGGCCCCGGCTACGGCGGCTCGTGCTTTCCCAAGGACGTGTCGGCATTGGGAAAGATCGCCAGCGACGCAGGTTTCGATTTCCGGATCCTCCGCTCGGTGAGGGAGGTCAACGATCGCCAGAAGCGGGTATTGCTGAACAAGGTGGCTTCGGAGCTGGGCCCGGACCTCCGGGGAAGGACCATCGCGATCTGGGGGCTCTCGTTCAAGCCGAAGACGGACGACATGCGGGAGGCCCCGAGCTTGACGGTCATCCGGGAACTTCTCGATCGGGGTGCGCGCGTGGTCGCGCACGACCCCGAGGCCATGCACGAGGCCAAGCGGATCTTCGGCGACCGGATTTCGCTGGTGGAAAGCCCCTACGAAGCCTGCACGGGAGCCGATGCCCTGTTGATCCTGACCGAGTGGAGCACCTACCAGAGGCCCAATTTCGAAACGATCAGGCGATTGCTCAAATCCCCTCTCGTGATCGATGGGCGCAACATCTACAACCCCGACCGCATGTGCGCGGCGGGGTTCGTCTACCACTCCATCGGACGGGCCATCGCACGCCCCTGAACGCGATGTGCAACGCCGACACCGACCGGGTCGGCAGCCTTCACTCGCCGAGCATTTCCTTTTGGCGCTTCCGACCTTGGATGGCCTCGCGCAGATCCTGGGCGCCGGACTTCACATCCTGCAGAAGCTTGCGCGCACGGGTACCTGCCACCGCGTTGCCCTTGATCTCGAACTTCTCGTATTCCACGCGAAGTTGATCGAGAAGGGACTTGAGTTCGTCGATCTTCTCAAGACTCATCGGATGCTCCCTGGACCGGAAACGACTGGCTGAGTAGGACTCGAACCTACGACCGGGCGGTTAACAGCCGCCTGCTCTACCAACTGAGCTATCAGCCAAGAGGAACGGTGAAAGGTAATCCCTGGCCGCCCCACGGCAAGGGCGCCTCAGCCCGAATTGGAGTCGCCGCGATCGATGAGCTGGATCCTGGAATGGACCAGGATCCGCTCGGGACAGGCGAGCCCCGCCGCCGAGGCTTGGAGGATCCGGATCCGGGACTTCGGTTCCCAGATTCCGGGGAACGCGACGGGAAGATGCGTGTTCGATCCCCGGTAGACCGTAGCGGTGCGAAACGGGTCTCGGAGCGCCACGAGTCGTTCCACCAACTCCGCCTCCACGGCGCCGGTGGACTCGTCGACGACGAGGAGGGCGGCATCCCCACCCGTTTCCTGGCAGGCGAGGATCGTCCCCAGCCGCCCGAGGGAAGGGGAGGCATTTCCCGCGATTTCCCAACCCATGGCCGACCACGACGGATCCGAAGGGGCTTCGATGAAACACCTGTCGCAGTGCTCGGCGAGGATCCTCGCCTTGGCCGCCATTTCAGGAAGGTCCGGACGTCCGGATCCCAGGACGAGCCCCCAGAGCGGACGCCTGCGGACGGTCCGTTCCAGATGTTCCATGCACAGGTCGACCAGACCGTCTTCGTCTTCGGGGCGGAACCAGGGGACACCCCCTGGAGGAATCTGTCCCGGCCTTCGGGGACCCACGCAGGCCAGAAGGCTTCCGATGGTCTCCTCGGAAAGGTCCCCGATCCCCCCGCCATCGGGTTCCAGCTCCAGGATCGTCGGCGCCTTCGCGGCGAGACGACCCTCCACCACGGCCAGATCCACGTCGACGAGCAGCGTTCGCTGCTGGAGGAGATCGAAATGCCCGTCATGGGAGAAAAGGCAATCCTGGCCGTTGGCTCCGATCACGGCCCAAACCCCGTCCACGCGTGCGGTGCCGATCCCGGATTGCTCCAAGGGGCGGGCGAGGTAGGAGGGGCCGTGGCGGACCAGCGCCACTTGGTGGAATTGGGAGAGATTCGTGGCCAATCTTCGGGCCAGGACGGACTCGAGACCCCTCGGCCGCACCATCAATTCCGTCGGATGGTAGTTCCAGCCCGCGGCGGGTTCGGAACCGCTCACCTCCACGCGACCAGCGCGACAGCCATCGCGGCGATCCCCTCTCCTCGCCCTGGAAATCCCAGCCTCTCCGTGGTCGTCGCCTGGATGCCCACTTGACCGGATTCCACGCGCAGGGCACGGGCGACGTTCGCTCGAATGGAATCCACGTGGGGTCCGATCTTCGGGCGTTCGCAGATCACGGTGCCCTGCACGTTCCCGATCTCGTAACCGGCTTCGCGGACGATCTCTCCCACCCGCTCCAGGAGTCTCGAGGAATCAGCGCCCCTCCAGCGGTCGTCGGTGTCGGGGAAGTGGGTTCCGATGTCGCCGGCACCGACGGCCCCCAACAGGGCGTCGGCGATCGCGTGCAGGAGGACATCGGCGTCGGAGTGGCCCAGGAGGCCCTTTTCATGCGGAATCTCCACGCCTCCGATGACGCATCTTCGGCCCTCCACGAGGCGGTGGACATCGAAACCCTGACCGACACGGAACGGGACCATGGTCGAATGTTACTTCCCCCGCCACGCTCAGGCGGGGAGGCCTCCACCGAGGTTCTTGCCCAGCATCCATCGCGCCCATTCCAGATCCTCGGCGGTGGTGATCTTGCGCAGACGATCCGCCCCCCGAACGAGCCGGACGGGGTGGCCGAAGGATTCCGCCAGACCCGCCTCGTCGGTCGGGACTGCCCCGTGCAGGTCTTCCGCCCGCGAATAGCAGTCCTCGAGGATTTCGCGGCGGAAAGCCTGGGGGGTCTGGGTCAGCCAGATCCGGCGCCGGTCCAGGGTGCTTTCCACCAAAGGCCCGACCCGTCCGTCCAAGGGAGGGGGACCGGACAGCGGATCGGCCTCCGCAACGGCCCGCTTGACGGTGTCGGGACAGGAAACGGCCAGCGTGGAGGCCCCGTCGAGCTGGGCCGCGCAAAGGACGGAATCGATGTCCTGCGCGGTCAGGAAAGGACGCGCCACGTCGTGGATCGCGAACAACCGGACCGAAACGGGAAGGACCTGGACGCCATTCTTCACCGATATCCAGCGTTCGTCGCCGCCTTCGGCCAGCGCCAGCCTGCCGGACGAGATCATGCTGCCGTAGAACCTGGTCAGGTCGGTGCGGACCTGGTGGAGTTCCTCCGGGGCCACCACCAGCACCACGGCGGCGATTCGCGGATGGGCGAGGAAGGCGGTCAAGGAACGATGGTAGACAGGTCGCCCACCCAGGTCCAGGAACTGCTTGGGTCGGGCGGCGCCGACGCGCAGTCCCGCTCCGGCGCAAGGCAGGACGACACCCGTGTCCGAAAGGATCTCCATGGGTGCCAAGGTATCAACGAATCAGGGCAGGGTGAAGCGGAGTCCGATGTTGAACTGGTCCAGATCGATGGTGAATCCGCCCTGGTCGTAATAGGGGACCAGGGGGAGACGATATCCCAGCACGAGTCCGACGGACTCGGTGAGCTGCCGTCCCAGTCCGAAATCGAGGTACACTGGGGACTGGTCGCCGTGGAAGGGTCCCGAGATCGTTCCGGGCCCGTTGTTGTCCACGTAGTTGTCGGTGGCTTCGCTGCGCAGCGGCAGGTCGGTCGAGAACCCCAACGAGGCGAAGGAACCTCGACGGGTGAAGTTGTATTGCCCGGCGATCCCGAAGGTCAGGAATTGCGTGTTCACGGAGTAGTCGTCGAGGGATCCGTCGGAATTCAGGAACCGGTAGCCCCAGGTGGTGAACTCGTAGCCAGCGAAGCCCCGCAGATCGAAATGGTCGCCGACCGAGTACTCGATCGCCGGTACCACGCGCAGTCCCAGGCCCAGCTTGGTGTCGGTCCCGTCCGAAGGCCAAACCGACGGAACGGTGAAGATCCCTCCCACGTCCAGCCCGAATCGAACGGGAGAATTCGCCTCCTGGAGTTTCTGCTCGTAGGGTGTCTGGTACGCGAACGAACTCGTCGCCACCAAGGCGACCAGGAAGAACATGTGCTTCATCTGAGGATCCCTCTCCAGGGGAGAAATCGCTCCCTGCGTCCGATGGCAACCGGCCCCCACAGTTGGGTGGGGCCGATGCGGACATGAATACAATTGTCGGGGTCCCGCGTTGTTCCCGCGGCGGGACGGCGACCAAGGGGGAATGGTTCCCGAGAACGGGAATGCGCCCCGAGATCGCGCCTCAGGTCAGAATTTGACTGGGTTTTTCCTTCCGAGTGCCATGTTCCTGACCTTGAGAGGCAGGCCGAAGCAGCGGATGAAGCCCTGGGCGTCCTTCTGGTCGTAGGTGGGAACGTCGGAGAAGCCGCCGAGGTGCGGATCGTAAAGGCTCCAGGGGGATTCCACGCCGGCCAGGACGATGTTTCCCTTGTAGAGCTTGAGCCTCGCCGATCCCGAGACCACGTACTGCGTGGAGGTCACGAACGCGTCCAACGCCTGGCGCAGAGGGGTGAACCAGCGGCCGTCGTACACGAGCTCGGCGTAGACGTCGGCGACGCGGCGTTTCTCGCGCAGGGTGTCGCGGTCCAGGGTCAGCTGCTCCAGCCACTCGTGCGCGGCGTACAGGATCGCCCCGCCCGGAGTCTCGTAGACGCCGCGGCTCTTCATTCCCACCAGCCGGTTCTCCACCATGTCCACCAGGCCCACGCCGTGCTTGGCACCCAACTTGTTCAGGGCCTCCAGGAGGGCCACCGCATCCAGTCGCTTGCCGTTGACTCCGACCGGGGTTCCCTTCTCGAAATCCACCGTGACGTATTCCGCCTTGTCCGGGGCCTGCTGCGGAGGCGTGGTCCATCGCAGCATCTCGAAGCCGTGCTCCTGCTCCGGATATTCGAGCTTCCCGCCTTCGTGGGACACGTGCCACAGGTTGGCGTCTTCCGAATAGATCTTCTTCTTGGTGACCGAAAGCTCGATCCCGTGGGCCTCGGCGTAGTCGATGGCCTCTTCTCTCGAGGTGATGCGCCAGTTGGGGTCCTTCCAGGGAGCGATGATCTTGAGCTTGGGGTCCATGGCCGCGAAGGTGAGTTCGAAACGGACCTGGTCGTTCCCCTTGCCCGTGGCACCGTGGGCGACGGCGTCGCAGCCCTCGGCCCAGGCCGCCAGCACCTGGTGCTTGGCGATGACGGGACGGGCGAAGGACGTGCCCAGCAGATAGACGGACTCGTACTTGGCTCCCGCCCGGAGGGTGGGCCACACGTACTCCTCCAGGAATTCCTTGCGGAGATCCTTCACGATGCACTTGACGGCGCCGGTGGCCTTGGCCTTGCGCATGAGCGGGGCGGTCTCCACCTTGCCTTGGCCCACGTCGGCGGCGAAGGCGACGACCTCGCACCCGTAGGTCTCCTTGAGCCAGGTGATCATGATGGACGTGTCCAAGCCCCCGGAATAGGCGAGACAGACCTTCTTCACGGGCTTCCCGTCCAGGGTCTTGAACCCGCCGGCAGCTGGAACGGTCGCCTTGGCCTTGGACGAGGTGGCCGCGGCGGGCTTCTTGGCGGACGGGACGGAGGGCTTTCTGGGCATTGGAAGGATCCTGTTGGATGGAAGGGGGTGGAAAGCGGGAAAGATAGGTCAGGAGCTCCAGGCCTTCCTCCCCGGGAACGCCTTCCAATACCCCACTGCGGATTCCGTCGCTTCAGGGTAAGTTCTGGCCATCCCTTCAGACGGAGTCCGGTCGTGAACCTTCGCCATCTTCGCTTCATGGCCGCCCTCTTCGCCACGGCCTTGCTTGGATTCGCGGCCGATCCGCTCCTGCCCGACACCAGCGCACCCCCCACCCTGCCGGGAATGAAGCTCGTCTGGGACGAGGAGTTCGACATCTCGGGCAAGCCGGACCCCGCGGTCTGGTCCTACGAGCAAGGGTTCGTCCGCAACCAGGAACTGCAGTGGTACCAGTCCGACAACGCCAACGTCGGCGGAGGGGAACTCGTCATCGAGGGCGTGAAGCAGCAGGTCGCAAATCCCAACTATTCCGCCGGAAGTTCGGACTGGAAACTCAACCGGCAGTACGCCCAGTACACTTCAGCCAGCATCACAACTTCGGGGCACAAGACCTGGCAGTACGGCCATGCCGTCGTGCGCGCCCGGATCGACGCCCAACCGGGAACTTGGCCGGCGATCTGGACGGTGGGAAGCACCGGGGAGTGGCCCACCGGCGGCGAAGTCGACCTGATGGAATTCTACCCCATGGGCGGAGCCCCCACCCTTCACGCCAATGTCGCCTGGGGAAGCGCCACCGAATGGGTGGCGAATTGGAGCAGCCAGACCCGCACGTTGGCGAGCTTCATCGCCAAGGACCCGGATTGGGTGAAGAAGTTCCACATCTGGACGATGGACTGGAACAAGGACACCGTCAGGCTTTCGCTGGACAGCACCGTGATGAACACCACGCCGACCTCCAAGACCGTGAATTCCGACGGCACCGATCCGTTCAAGGACAGGAGCGAATACATCATCCTGAACCTGGCGATCGGTGCCAACGGTGGAGACCCGTCCGGGGCGACATTCCCCATGAAATACGAGGTCGACTACGTCCGCGTTTACCAACCGACATCGACCGGAATCCTGGAACGCGCCGACCGTGAACCGGTCATCCGGCAGATCCCCGGGTCGCACCTGATCGCGGTTCAGGTTCCACTCGGCGATCGCGGCGATCGGCTCGACCTGTTTTCGCTCCTCGGCGATCGGATCCTGTCCCGAATCGCGGACGGTGGCGTGGTTCAAATCGATCCGGGAGCCTTGGCGCCCGGCATCTACCTTGTCCGCCTCTCCACCCCGCGTGGAGCCCAGACCGCGAAGATCCTGCGGTAGGGTGGTCCGGTCGTGCTCAGCGCCCCCGGTTCCGTCCCAGCCTCGAGGCGGTCTTTCGGGAGCCTGGCCGTCCCTGCGGCGTGGAGCGCTCCACGAAGTTCCAGGATTTCCGGATCCAGCCCGCAAGACGGATCTTGTCATCCAGCAATGATTCCGGCACCAGCACGAACTGGTTCGCGCGCGTGGGGTCGCCGCCCGGAATGTAGCGGCTCGCGCCCGGCACGGCGAGGAGTGCGAGCTGGTCGGGGGGCGAAAGCTTCAAGGCGATCCCCTCCGCCGCGATGCAGGCGAACAGAAGCCCCTTCAGGTGCATCCCGCTGGCCCCGAGGGTGCGACGCGCCGAGATGTCGGTCGAAAGACTCGCCTCCCGAAGGCCGTCGCGCAGGATCTGGTCCAGGATGTCGAAGGAATGCATGGTGGGCAATGGTAGCTGACCAAGGCATCGGAACTCGGTTCCGCACGGATAGGCTCCGATCGCTCCGTTCTACCTTCCATTTCCACGAATGCTTGGATTCCTTCCATTGCTCCTGTCCGCTCTCGCCTTCGCGGACGCATCGACCGTGGTGGATGGACGACTTTCCCCGGACTCCGCCATCGGCCCCGGAGTTCCGGCGGAGGTGGCCCGGACCCTGGAGGTGCGCGAGGTCGGTTACGTGGGATTCGACGGTCGGCACCACCGAGGCCGGATCGTCTGCGCGAGGTCGCGCTGCCGGGATCTGTCCGATCTGTTCGATACCCTGGAGAAGTCCGGATTTCCCCTGCGAAGCGTGGCACCGGTCGCGGACTTCGGAGGATCGGACTCGTCCTCGATGGCGCACGACAACACCTATTGCTTCGCCTGGCGGGGGATGTGGGGGGGCGGAACGCCGTCGAACCATTCCCGCGGCCTCGCGATCGACATCAATCCGATGGAGAATCCCGCCTTCCACCGGGGTTTCACGGTTCCGCCCGGTGCTCGCCACGACCTCGCGATTCCAGGCACCCTTTCCGATACAAGCCTGGCCGTGCGCTTCCTTCGCCATCGCGGCTGGCATTGGGGGGCGCACTGGAGACGCGTCCAGGACTGGCAGCACTTCGAGACGAACCCGTGAAGATCCTCCTCTCCGAAGCCCGCCCCGACTACGCGGGCTACGTCTTCCCCTACGCCGTCTGGGGATTCCTGGAACCGGGAGAATCGGCCGCCACTGCGCTTTCGCGCGGATTCCTCCCCTCCGGCTCCGACCTCGCCCGGTTCTACCTGTGTCGCCAGATCCGCGTTCCCTTGGACGGATTCCGGCCCACCTCGGAGAATCGGCGGATCCTGCGCAAGGGCCAGGGGATCGTCGCCGCGCTGCTGCCCGTCGGGACCTTCGAGCCCACCGAGGATCGGCTCCGCCTGTGCTTGGATTGCGCCACCGCCAGGTGGTCCACGCCTCCGGAACGCGGTCGCATCGAACGGATCTTCCGGCCTCCCGCCACCACCCACGTCCTTTCGTTCCGGGACGCCGCCGGGGCGGATTGCGGAATGGTCTCCCTCTATCTCGAAGACGGCGTGGGTTTCTACTCCAACGCCTTCTACCGGCTGGACCACCCGGTGGCGAATCTCGGCATGTTCCTGATGACGGAAACCGTTCGATTTCTCGCGGAGGCCGGGCTCTCTTTCCTGCACCTGGGAACCTGCTACTCCACCGGATCCCTCTACAAGACGGGATTCCCGGGCGTCCAGTTCTTCGACGGGCTGGGATGGTCCAGCGATCTCGCCGCGCTCAAGCATTTGATCGCGCGCCAGGAGCAGGGAGCGGGCCATCTCCTGGAGGATCCCGAGTACCTGTCGAAGTTCCTGCCGGAAGGGTTGGCGGAAGCCGCAAAGGATTCGAACCTCGTCCTCCGGTTTGACAGCCCGCACGGTTCCTTCCGCTCGGACTGACGGTTCGATACACTCCCCACACCCGGTCGCGCTCGGGCTGAAGCCCTTCGCTCCGCCAACCTCGCGACGAAACACGTCGCTCGGAGGTATTCGTGCCGTTTCGCCCGTGAGGGCGTTGACCTGGCGATGGACTTCAGTCCGAGCACTCCATGCTGTCGTCGCAGATCTCAGGGACGATCCCCTCTCAGGGCGTCGGGATGCCCCGGGTATCCAAGGCGACCCTGGCCGCCGCCTGTTCGGCATCCTTCTTCGAGGCGCCTTTGCCGCGACCCCAGATGTCGCCCCGGATGCGCACCGCGACCTGGTAGTTCTTGTGGTGCTCGGGACCCAAGGTGCGCTCCACCTCGTACTGCGGAGCACCCCAGCCCTTGCCTTGGCTGTATTCCAGCAAGGCGCTCTTGTAGTTGGCGAGGTCCTCGTCGCCCAGGAACCGGTCGAACCCGAACACCACCGTCCTGTGGAGGAAGTGGTGGGCGGGCCAGTAGCCCGCGTCCAGGTAGATGGCCCCGATCACGGCCTCGAAGGCGTCGGCCAGGATGCTTTCCCGTTCCCGACCACCGCTCTTCTCCTCGCTGCGGGACAGGCTCATGTGGGTGCCCACCCCGACTTCGCGGGAAACCTCGGCCAGGACGCGCGCGGACACCACCAGGCTCTTGATCTTGGAAAGCTTCCCCTCGTCCTCGTCGGGTCGGCTGCGGTAGAGATGGTCGGTCACCACCAGGTCCAGCACCGCGTCTCCGAGGAATTCCAGACGCTCGTTGGATTCGACCAGAGGGAGGCTGTTCCCGTTGATCCAGGATCGGTGCGCCAGGGCGTGCTCCAGGAATCCGATGTTGGCGAAGACATGTCCCAAAGACCGTTCCAGCGGCCGAAGGGGGTGCCCGATTCCCGCGAACCTGCGCCACAGCCGGCGAAGGGATCTCATTCGGAGCGGTGTTTCGGAGCGCTCAGGATCTAGCCCTCCCAGCGCTTGAACAGGATGGCGGCGTTGTGCCCGCCGAAGCCCAGGGAGTTCTTCAGCGCGTATCTCACCTTCCGTTCCACGGCCACGTTGGGCGTCACGTCCAGATCGCATTCCGGATCCGGTTCTTCGTAGTTGATCGTGGGCGGAACGATGCCATGGCGGATGGCCAGGATGGAAGCGATCGACTCGATGGCGGCCGAGCCGCCCAGAAGGTGGCCGGTCATGGACTTGGTGGAACTGATGGAGACCTTGCGCGCGTGGTCTCCCAGGACGGCCTTGATCACCTTGGTCTCCGTCTTGTCGTTGAGCTGCGTGGAGGTCCCGTGGGCGTTCACGTAGTCCACCATGTCCGGCGAGATCCCCCCGTCGCGCAAGGCCTCGCGGAAGGCGAGTATGGAACCCGTTCCTTCGGGGTGGGGAGCGGTGATGTGGTGGGCGTCGCCGGTCATTCCGTATCCCGCGATCTCGGCGAGGATCTCGGCGCCCCGCCGCTTGGCGTGCTCTTCGCTTTCCAGCACCAGGATCCCCGCACCCTCGCCCATCACGAACCCGTCCCGGGTGCGGTCGAAGGGGCGGCTGGCGCGGGTCGGATCGTCGTTTCGGTTGGACAGGGTCTGGGCGGAATTGAAACCGGCGATGGAAACCGGCGTCACGGCCGCTTCGGCCCCTCCGCAGACCATCGCGTCCACCTTTCCGAGCCGGATGAGATTCACGGCATCGATGAAGGCGTGACCGGCGGAAGAACAAGCGGACACGACCCCGTAGTTGGGCCCCATGTAGCCGTAGCGGATGGACACCAGGCCGGACGCCATGTCGATGATGGACATGGGCACGAAGAACGGGCTGACTCGGGAGGGTCCCCTGCTGGCGAGGACGCCATGGTTCGCCTCGATGGTGCCGAGTCCGCCGATGCCGCAGCCCACCACGACGCCCACCCTGGACTTGTCCAAAGCGGGAGTGTCTTCGAGCCCGGACTGGGTCACCGCCTGGACGGCGGCACCCATGGCGTATTGGATGAACTTGTCCATGCGCCGGGCTTCCTTGGCCTCCACATATTGGTCGACATGGAAGTCCTTCACCTGACCGGCGAACTTGACGGCGAAATCCGTGGTATCGAAATAAGTGATGGCTCCGACCCCGGACTGGCCGTGGATCAGGGAATTCCAAAAGCTATCGACTGTGGAACCGACCGGGCTGACGACGCCCATGCCGGTGATGACGACGCGTTGCGACATTGTCTAGACCTCGGCCTTCGAAATAAATCGGCCCGCCCGGACGCATACCGGAGCGGGCCCCATGGAACGGTTCCGGATCAGGCCTGCTTGCTCTTCACGTAGGAGAGCACTTCGCCCACGCTCTTGAGCTTCTCCGCGTCCTCGTCCGGGATCTCGAGGTTGAATTCGTCCTCCAGGGCCATGACGAGCTCGACCTGGTCGAGACTGTCGGCTCCCAGATCCTCGACGAACTTCGCCTCGGGCACGATCTTGTCGGCGGTGACGCCGAGCTTGTCGCTGATGACCTTGTTGATCTTTTCTTCCAGTTCGGTGGCCACGTCGAGCCTCCTTTTGTGTTTGGGGTGGAAACTTACATCGCCATTCCGCCATCCACACACAGGACCTGTCCGGTGATGTAGGAGGCGGATGGGGAGACGAGGAACGAAACGGCGGCGGCCACTTCCTCTCCGGTGCCCAGGCGGCCCGCTGGAACGGCCTGGAGAGCGGCGGCCTTTTGGGACTCGTTGAGATGGCTGGTCATGTCGGATTCGATGAAACCAGGCGCGACGGCATTCGCCGTCAGGCCCTTGCCGGCGTATTCGCGCGCCAGCGCCTTGGTGAACCCTATGATTCCTGCCTTGGAAGCGGCGTAGTTGGTCTGGCCGGGATTTCCGGTCACCCCGACCACCGAGGAGATGTTCACGATGCGTCCTCCGGGAGACTTCAGGAGCTGGCGCAGAGCTCCCTTGGAGAGGAGGAACACGGACTTGAGATTGATGTCCAGAACGGCGTCCCAGTCCTCTTCCTTCATGCGGAGAAGGAGTCCGTCTCGGGTGATGCCCGCGTTGTTGACCAAGGCGTCCAGGCGCCCGAATCGCTCCTGGACGCCCTTGAGGAGACCCTCCACCTGGGAGGCGTCCGAGACATCCGTCGGGAAGGCTTGGGCCTCGATCCCCTCGCCGGCGAGTTCCCCCGCGAAAGTCCGCAGGGCGTCGGCGGACCGCGCCGCCAGAGCCAAGGCGAATCCGTCCTGGCCCAGCTTCCGGGCGATGGCGGCGCCGATCCCACGATGGGCGCCGGTGACGATGGCGACGCGTTTGTGCACGGCTTCCACCTCAGGCGACCAATGTCCGGGCGGCTTCGACGGTTTCGACGGGCGTGACCGGGACGTTGCGGTCGATTCCGCGCATCAGCCCCATGAGGACCTTTCCGGAACCCACCTCCACACCGCGGACGGCTCCGAGGTCGATGGCCTTGCGCATGGAATCCGTCCAACGCACGGGACTCACCAACTGCCGCTCCAGCAGGCCGGGAAAATCCATCGCCAGCACATGGGGAAGAGCGTCCACATTGGCGATCACAGGAGCGGAAGCGGCGCCGAACACGGCCTTGGCAAGACCTTCCCTCAGCCCTTCCAACGCGTATTCCATGAGCGGAGAATGGAAGGCGCCGGACACGGGCAGCCGCACCACCTTCTTCGCTCCCGCGGACAGGGCGGCTTCCATGCCCTTTTCCACCGCCTCCACTTCGCCGGAGATCACGATCTGTCCCGGACTGTTGAAGTTGGCGGGAACCACGACCCCGTGGACAGCCTTCAAGGCCTCTTCCAAGGGCCCGGGTTCCAGGCCCAGCACGGCTGCCATGGCACCCGGGCGTCGCACTCCCGCTTCGGCCATGAGTTCGCCTCGCAGCCTCACCAGGCGCAGGCCGTCGGCGAAGGACAAGGCGCCCATGGCAGCCAGCGCGGAATACTCTCCCAAGGAATGCCCGGCGACGAAATCGGCCGTCACCCCCGCTTCGGCCAGCACCAGGGCCGCCAATTGCGAAGTGACGAACAGAGCCGGTTGGGTGTTCTGCGTGGCCTTCAGGTCTTCTTCGGGACCTTCGAACAGGATCCTGGAAAGGGCGAATCCGAGGACATCGTCGGCCTCCTCCAGGAGTCTACGCGCCTTCGGATGCGAATCGGCCAGGACTTTGCCCATGCCGACGTATTGTGACCCCTGACCGGGGAATAGGAAGATCGTCTTCATGTCACCACTTGATGAGGTTCGCGCCCCAGATCATCCCCGCGCCCACGGCCATGGTCAGCACGACGTCGCCCTTGTGCAGGCGATCTTCGTCCAGGGCCTGGCGCAAGGCGATGGGAATGGAGGCCGAGGATGTGTTGCCGTGGTCCTGGACATTCACGAGCACCTTCTCGGGAGGGATTCCCAGGTGTTCGGCCGTGGATTGGATGATGCGGATGTTGGCCTGGTGCGGCACCACCAGCGAAACATCGGAAGCCTTCATCCCGGTGCGCTCCAGCAGTCGGCGCGAAATCGCGGGCATCTCCGTGACAGCGCAGCGGTAAACGGCCTTCCCCTCCATGCGGATGGGAGGTGCGGTGAGGATCTTCGCGAGCCTGCCGTCGCTCTTCATGTCGGATCCCAGCACGCCGGAGCCGTCTTCGCGACGCTCCAGCAGGAGGGCCGCGGCCCCGTCGCCGAAGAGGACGCAGGTGTTGCGGTCGGAAAAGTCCAGGATCCGGGAGTTGAGTTCGGCGCAGACCACGGCGACGCGACGGCATTGACCGCCCGAAACGAACAGCGAGGCCACGTTCATGGCCGACACGAAACCGGTGCACGCGGCGGTCACGTCCAGCCCGAACGCGTTGTCCGCTCCCACCTTGGCCTGGACGAGGCAAGCGGTGGCGGGATAGGAATCGAAGTCCGGAGTGGAGGTCGAACAGACGATGGCGTCCAGGCTCGCGGGATCCCAGCCGGCATCCGCCAAGGCGATCCTCAACGCCTCAGCACCGAAGTCCGAGGTCCTGCGGGGATCGTCTGCGGACAGAAACCGCCTGCGCTCGATCCCCGAACGGGACCGGATCCACTCGTCCGAGGTGTCCACTCCGCGGTCCACCAACCCCTGGTTTTCGACGAGATCCCCGAACTGCGCGACACCGATTCCCGCGACTCCCGCCCTCGGCGTCACGCCGGAAGCTCCAGGTGTTCGATCTCCTCGGCGATCTTGCGGTGCACTCCCGCGGAGGCCATCCGGTAGGCAATGTGCAGACCGGAAACGAAGGCCTTGGCGGAAGAGCGGCCATGCATGATGACGGATGTCCCGTCCAGGCCCAGGAGCAATCCTCCGGCCCGGTTCTCGTAGTTCATCTTCTCGAAGATGGAGTCGTAGGGCTCGCCCTGCAGGCCTTTCCGGAAATTTCGGGCCATGAACTCTCCCATTCCCTCATACATCTTCAGCACGACGTTGCCCGTGAATCCGGGCGTCACCAAGACATCGAAGCCGCCCCGGGGAATGTCGTGGCCTTCCACGTTGCCCACGAAGTTCAGGGGACTGGCCTTCAGCAACTGGTGGGTCTCGGCGACCGTCTCGGTGCCCTTGTGCTCTTCCTCTCCCATGTTCAGGAGGGCCACCTTGGGGGACGCCACCCCGATGACGTGCTTGGCGTAGCTCGCTCCGCAGACGGCGAACTGGAGCAGTTGGAACGGCTTTTCGTCCACGTTCGCGCCGGAGTCCACCATGACGATCCCCGACTCGCCGGAAGGAAGCACAACGGCCACGGTGGGTCGGCTGATCTTGCCGGCGCGACCCAGGACCATCAGGCTGGCAGCCATCATGGCGCCGGTGTTTCCCGGGCTCACCGAGGCTTCGACCAACCCCTTCTTCTGCAAGCCGACGGCGACCACGAGGGAGGAGTCCGGCTTGGTCTTCAAGGCCACGGTGGGAGCCTCCCCCATTTCCACCACCTGCGAGGCGTGCACCACGGACAGGGGTAGATGCTCTCCACCCAGTTCGGAGATCAGCCCCTGGAGGACGGGGCCGTCGCCCGCAAGCACCACGGCCATGGGCCCCGGGGCGTTGCGCAACGCCAGGATGGCGCCCTGGACCGCCGCACGCGGACCGAGATCTCCACCCATGGCATCCAAGGCGATGCGGATCACGGGAGACCCCTTGCTCAGTCGGAGATGGGCTCGTGAATCTCGCGGCCGGCGTAGAAGCCGCACTTGGAGCACACGCGATGCGGCTGCTTGGGCTGTCCGCAATGGTCGCACTTCGCCATGGATTTGGCCGCGACGGTGTAGTGCGTGCGGCGCTTGTCGCGCCTCTGGGCCGAATGCTTCCGCTTCGGTACGGCCATGGTGGTGGTCCTTTCAAAAGGAAAAGAGGGTGGAAATGTAACACTCCGCGCCCAGTCGGCGGAAGGAGTTGCGATCGCTTGCCGGGGAAGCCCTCTCTTCCCGACGGGAGGGCGGAAGCCGGATCCCGACCTACTTCTTGAGGCCCAACGCGGCGAAGGCGCCGTTCTTCGCGATGGTCCGAAGTCCGTTCGCGGAAACTCGCGCAACCACCCATTTGTCCAGCTCGGGCACGAAGATTCTCTTCTTCTGCACATTGGCGCGCTGGAACATCTTGGTGTGGTTGTTGGCGTGCGAGACGATGTTTCCGACCAACCGGTTCTTGCCGGTGACGTCGCACTTGTGGCTCATGGAAGTTGCTCCTGATGCGTTTGAGAACGGGGAATGGTACAAAAGCGCGTCTTGTCCGACAACCCTTGCGTCGAAAAGGTGGACCACCGGGGAGTCGATTCAGGTCGGTGGGGTCGAAGCGACGCCGCTGCGGATGGTCGCCGAGCGGGCCATCAGGAGATTGGCTTGTTGCACCAGATGCCGAAACCCCTCGACGACCGAATCCGTGAGATCCCGACCGCTGGTTCCACGATCCGCGTAGACGGCTCCCAGGGTCCGGCCACCGAGTTGGAGCACGCCGAACAGGAAGGGTGTTCCCCGGAGATTCCCCAGCGATTCCGGAAGGATCGCCGGCCTTCGCGAAGGATCGGAGAGCACGTTCTCCACGAACCCGCCATGCTCGAGAGCCCGGGAGAGCGAATCCGCCATCTGCCTCCTCAAGGTGAATTGGAACCGGTTGGCGAATTCCGGATCTCCCGCACCCACTTGTCCCACGACCCGGTCTCCCGCCTCCATGCCGCAGAAAACCACCCGATCCAACCCGACACCGTCGTGCAGGCCTTCGACCAGCGCGGAAAAAATCTCGGGCAGACCGCCTTCCAAGGCCAACGCGGACAGCGCACGAAGACATTCCAACTGCCGATCGGGATTCTCGTCCGGCCCCGTCGCGTCGACCACGGGGCGATCTTCCCGACCACTTGCGACGATTTGGGCGAACAGCTCGCCGTCATCCGCCGAAGGAGGCACGGGTATGGTATCGGCACACGCTTGGGACCCGAACAACTGGGCGGTTTCCCTGGCTTCGCCAGACAATCTGCCCAGGAGCGCCATCGCCGAAACGGGATCCCAGCCCAACCAAGCCGCCAACCTGTCCAACTCCTGGCGGACCATGGGACCTTCCCAGCCGGATTCCAAGGCTCGGCACCAGCGCCACGCCGCCAAGACGCATTCCGCCGCGATCGACTCCTTGCTTCCGCGGTAGATCTCCGGGAGAAGACTCGACAATCTCCATTCCTCGACCAGCGCCTGGGACAGTTGGGACAGGCTGAACCCCAGGACCGCCTTTTCCGCGGAGGAGTCCTCGGAACCGGGCCGAACGAGGCCATCCAACGCGACCCCCTCGTCCTCCGACACGCACCAGAAGACCATGTGACCCACCTTGTAGAGAAGGCCGGCGATGAAGACCTCCTCGGCCTTGGGCTCGCGCTTGGCGAGGGCCAGGGCCCTCGCGACCTGGGCCGCGTGGATGGACCTTCCCAGATCCGCCATCACCCGATCGTGTCGTCGCGCCTGCAGGAGGGATTCCATGAGGGCCACGCCCAGGCAGATGTTGCGGATGGCGTCGGCACCCAGGAGGAGGATCGCCTTGGAGACGGTCAGGATCCGTTGTCCGGTGGGATTGTGGCCGACGGTGTTGGCGATGCGCAGGACGCGGGCGGTGAGGGCAGGATCCTTCAGGATGACCCTCCCCAGGGCGTCGGACCCCAGTTCGGCGTCTCCGGCGGCGTCCATCACGTCCATCGCCGTGCGGCGAAAGGCCGGCATCTCCTTGTCGGAAATTCTCTTGAGCCAGACGGAAAGGGACATCGCGGGGCATGGTACCATTCCCGGCGTGCCGCGGGGGGTCAGGAGTGGAAGCGAACCACGACGATTTCCGGTCGGACCAGCACCCTGATCGGCAAGCCGACGGAACCCACCCCGGAAGTCACCACGAGGTGGGAATCCCCGATCCGGTATCCCCCGTAGGACCATCGACGCGAATGGCGGCTGGGGACGATCACGGCTCCGAAGAGCGGAAGCGCGATCTGGCCGCCGTGCAGGTGGCCGGACAGGATGTAGCGGCTGCCTCGACCCGCGAGGGCCGGTGCCACATCCGGGGTGTGGACGAGGCTGATGTGGGCCCCTCCCGGCGGCACCCCGCGGAGCGGATCGGGGGACCCCGCGAAGGGGGCCGAAGTGCCGTGGAGGAGGAAGGATCGACCGTCCGGACGGCGCAAGGAGACCCAGTGGTCCTCGAGGAGGACCGTGCCCGACTCCCTGAGCAGTCGCCGCACCTCCGATGGAGCCGCCTCGTCGTGGTTGCCCAGGACCGCGAAGGCCCCCAGGGGAGGCGCCAGGGGACCGAGACCGCGCAGGCACCTCTCGAGCAGGGGCAGGTCTTCGCGACGATCCAGGAAATCGCCCCCCAGGAGCAGGAGGTCGGGGCCTATGGCGCGCACCACTTCCCAGATCTTGTCGTACCATGCGCAGGAAGGCAACCCGTTGCAGTGGAGATCCGACAGGAAAGCGACGGTCAAACCGTCCAGTTCGGACGGGGAATCCGGAAACTGCCACGTGCGCACCTGCATGGCCTTGGTGGCGAACAGCCCTCCCTGGCATCCGGAGACGGGCACCAGGTTGGACCTCGCCGTCGTGAACCCGATGGCCTGGTGGGCCAGACGCCATCCCTCCAGCAGGACGAGGATGGAAAAGGCCACCCAGGAACCGCCGTCCAGCGCTTCGGGCCAGATGGAGGCGGTCGCCACGGACCCTCCCACGAGGAACAGGAACAGCCAGCCTCCCCGCCGAAACTTCCTGCGATCGTCCGGATCCGTCATGCACCACCGGTTGAACACCGCCACCCAGACGGCGAAGCCGACCAGCGCGAAACGCAGGACGACGATCACCTCGCCACCCGCTCCGTGGACGCTCGAACCCGGAAACGCATCAGCCCGGTCTCGCGCGCGCCGCTCTTGTCCAGCCGTCTTTCCAGCGGAAGCGGCCGAAGGTTCCCGCGGCGGTGGCGACCAGGACCAACGGAATCTGGAGGATCGCCGCCAGCGGGAACCAGACGAGGAAACTCCGGCGACCGCATCTCCTGGCCACGGATGCGACGAGGATCCACGCCTCCCAGAGGATCGCGAGCAGGGGCAGGATCGCCCAGGCCAGCAGGCGCGGGTGGAAGAGGGAAAGCGGAAGGAGCGCGGCGATCCAGGCGTAGCTCGCGTAGACGGTGGCCAGGAGCGCCACCCTCTTGGCGTCGTATCGCACGCAGATCGAGCCCCAGCGCTTGCGCTGTTCCCAGACCACGGACCAGTCGGAAGGTCCCCTGGTGGCGACATCGGTCTGTGGCGCGCGGGCGGACACGACTTCCCATCGACCGGAATCGGCCAGGGCCTGGACCAGGAAATCGTCGTCGCCGGACACCACGTGGCCATGCCTGCCGAAGCCTCCCACGGACTCGAACGCCTTGCGGCGATAGGCGAGGTTTCCGCCGTTCGCGGAGATGGGCACTCCGTTTCCGATCGCAGCCTCCTGCACGGCCGCCCATCCGAGGGCTTCCACCGCCCAAGTCCCGTGGAACCACGGCTTCACCCCGGGAGATCTCTCCGCATGGAACACCAGACCGCAGACAGCTCCTGTCCTGGGACCGAAGGAGCCGACCATCGCCCGCGCCCATCCGGGCCCCGGCATGTTGTCGGCGTCCAGCTGCAGGATGATCTCTCCCGTGGCGCGATCCAAGCCCCTGAGGATGGCGTTCTTCTTGGGACCGATCCCGGGGGGAAGGTCCTCGACCGAGACGAGTTCCACCCGCCCTCCTCCCGAAGATCCAACGATTTCCGCCGTCGCATCCGTCGAACGGTCGTCGACGACGAGGATCTGCAGCCTGCCTTCCGGGTAGTCCTGGGCGAGCAGCGCGGGCAGCAATCGGCGGAGATTCTCCTCCTCGTCCCGGGAGGGCACGAGGATGGTGGCGGCGGGCAGGTCGGAGGAAGGGCCCGCGCTCCCGTTGCGCAGACCCGCGAGGAGCCACCTGCCGAACGCGACGTGGAATCCCGTGAAGGCGATCGCGACCAGGGGAACCAGGATGTCCGCGGTTCCCGTCATCCTTCGAGCCCGACGCTCGGACTTCCATCCCCGAAAGGATTCAGTTGAGCTCCCCCCGGATCTTGCGCAGGGCCTCCCATCTCGGATCCACGGAATCCTCCGCTCCTTCCTCCACCACTCCCTCGGGAAGCGGCGTCCCCGGCTTGACCGGGGAGATGGGCCGCTCCAGGACCACGGACTGTCGGACGATTTCCTCGATCTCCAGTTCGTGGAGGTCCTCGGAGATGGTGGCCTCGAAGGCTTCGTCGCCATCTTCCTCCCAGACCACGCCCTGCACGGACGAGGACCTGTGCAGGAGGATCTGGACCGGAAATTCCAATGGGTGGTCGAACTCCTCCAGACTCCGGCCGCAGATCTCGCGCGTCTGGCACCGGACCAGCAGCTTCACCACGATCTGGGCGGGGTTGATGTCGGCGCGGCCCTCGACGAAGACATCGCCCACCACGTCCGTTTCCAGAAGGGCCGGGCAATCGGAAGCCTTCGCGACGATGTGCACTTCGCCGCTGGTTCCCGTCCAACGGGCGAGGGGCAGGACCAGCGGGCCGTAGGGCTGAGATCCACGCATCCCCCAAAGATATCTCGGACCGGACATCCCCAGACGGGACAAGAGCCCGGAAACCGAGCCTTTCTGGCGAGTACGCGCTTCCCGACCATTCCAACAGTATTTTGTCCCTCCATGGTTCGACATGTCCTGCTTCTCCGGCCCAGGGCCGACGCCACCGCCGATTCGATCGAGGCCGCGCGTCTGTCGCTGGCCGCCCTGGTCGGGCGGGTGCACGGACTCCTCGATTTCCACTGGAGCGCGAACCTCGCTCCCGTCGAGCGGCGGGGAGGCTTTTCCCATGGGTTCTCGATGGACTTCCTGGATGCCCAATCCCTTGCCGCCTACGGCACCCACCCCGAACACCAAGCGGCTTCGATCAAGGTTCGGGAGGCGTTCGAACACGTTTCCGTCCTCGATCTCGATCTCTGAACGGAGAGTACATCCAGATGCCCATCTACGAATTCGTCTGCGGGGACTGCAACTCGGTCTACCAGTTCTTTTCCAAGCGGATCGAGCCGGAGAAGGTGCCGCCCTGTCCCAAGCACCCGGAACATGCACCGATGTCCAGGCAGATGAGTCGTTTCGCGATGGGACGATCCTCCTCCAAGGGCGATGCGACGCCCGATCCCGCCACGGACCGGGAAGAAGGGCCGCGGGCATCCGGACCGGATCCGGAGAATCCCCTCGTGGAGGCGAGGATGATGGATCTCATGACGCGCATGGAGTCGATGGACGAAAACGACGGGAGATCCATGGGGCGGATGATGCGTGAATTGGCCTCGATCACCGGGGAGGGTTCCCGAGATCCGGCCATGCAGGAAGCGATCCGACGCCTGGAGTCCGGGGAAGATCCCGAAAAGGTCGAACAGATCGTCTCCGACGCCTACGGCGAGAACGCCTTGGGAGGACCTGGAGGGCCCATGGGCGAGCCCTCCTTCGACGGCGGCCTCTACGACATGTGACTTCGAAGGGCGCCGTGCGGATTTCTCCTCCAATTTCTTCGTCCTTCCCCCTTGCATTCGTTCTCCCTCCTCCGTATGTTTACTCTCCCTCCGACGAGATGTCGGCCGCAAGGCCCACCCTCTCATCGGGAGAAGAGGTTTCGGCCTCCGAGGGATCTTTGACATTTTGGTAGGGAAGAGATGTGCAGGTCTTTTAGTTTTAGGACTTTGAGATTGAGGAGAGTGAGAAGTAAGCGTGAGCGCTTTAAGAGAGCAAGGATGGACTGATTGGAGAGTTTGATCCTGGCTCAGA
>DATNIW010000080.1:0-33290 GCA_035604215.1 Fibrobacteria bacterium | reverse complement strand
TCGTCCCGGCCGATCCCGTAGATCCGGATGTCGTCGATCCAGAGGTCGCTTCCCCCGCCGATCAGGAAGGTCAAGCTCGTGATGGAGTCGCGCACGCCCAGCCATCCGACGTTGCTCGAGGATGTTTTGGTGGCGGAATCGAAATCCTGTGGACGGATGCTCATGCGCTGCCATCCGGTGTCGAGGGTTCTGGATCTCCAAGCCTTCACGTTGGTGCTGTTCGTGATGTGCTCCAAGGCAGGGGAGAAGATGCCCGACCCCTTCACCCAAAACACCAGGGAATCCATGGAACGGAAGCATCTGGGCGTGGGAGCCAGTTGGGTTCCGGTCAGGACGTATTGGCCGCTCACGGTATCGGCGGTGTAGGACATGTGGATGACCTGGCCAGATCGGCCGGCCGGAGCCGAGACCAGTCCGAAGCTCGAGATGGTGGCGGAGCTCGATTTCCCGGTGCGCCAGACGGAGGAATCGGGCAGGAGGTTCTGCAGCACTCCATGCTCGAAGTCGTCCACCAGGACGGAATTGATCGCCTGCACCTGGCTGTCGGGGATCGCCGACCAGACCGCCATGGAATCGGACCGGACGACCGGGGTCCGACCCCAGCGCAGGAGAATCCTGGAACCGGGACGGAGCAGGGCGGTGTCGATCCGGACCTTGAGCCTTCCCAGCCGGGCAGCGCGGTCCCAGAACACGATCTGGAAGGGGATGGCGGAAGTGTCCAAGTGCGTCACCGCCAAGTCCACCCCGGCGGAATCGGTGCGGGAGAAGTCGAAGTTCGACGAATCCAGCCGAAGCGTGGCCACCGTGGGGACGTTTTGCGGTTGGTTGGATGGATCCAGGACGGAATCCACCCGGATCACGCGGGTGGTCGCGTTGTTTTCCGTCTCGGTGGAATTGCCGGCCAGATGGTTGTCCGAGCAGCTCCAGAGCAGGGAAAGGAACGGAAGGGCAAGGACGGAAGCTGGGCGCCAGGGATTCATGGGCCCTTCCCCTCCACGGGTGCCAGCGGGAAGAACGCCATGGAAAGCTGCATGACCCGGTCGGGCATCTGGGCCTCTTCCACGCACTTCTGGATCTGGCGCCTGCACTCGCGCAGGATCTCGCGGACCTGCGCGAAGGCGGGAGCGTCCAGCGCCAAGGTGAGGGTGGACACGTCCCGGTCCTCGCGGGCGAACCTCTCCAGGGATTCCGATGCCAGAGCCAGGATCTGCATCTGGAACTGCCGAACCGCCTTGGTCCGAACCTCTCCGCCTGCGGTGACATGGGCTTCTGCGAGGACCAATCGACCCGAACTCGCCTTCTTCACCAACCCCAGGTCTTCGAGGATCTTCAGGGAACGCTCGATTTCGGTTTCCGGAACGGAAGGGGAAAGTCTCCGCGCCAATTCGGCGGGAACGCAGCGCCCATCCGTCACCTCCAGGAGGGAACGCACCGCGACCACCCACCAATTCCCGAAGTAGGAGGCGAGCTGCTCCTCCTCCAACTGGCGACGAGCCACGTCGCGCAGCGACATGGCCTTCTCCAGGATGTCGTTCTTGGATTTGGCTCCGCGCTCGCGGGAGTAGGCGACGAGCATGTTGTAGTACTCGGCGGACCTTCCCGACAGCCCCAGGAACTCCAACGTCTGCGGTTGGCAGCGCGCGGGCAGGTGGGCTTCCTCGTGGAGGATGCGGAACAGGTTGCTGGTGTCCAGGCCCAATGCCTCCGCGAGCACCCTGTAGGAAAAGAAGGGATTCGATGCCTTCCGTTCGTCGAAGGCATCCTTCAGGTAGCTGCGATATTCCAGGTATTCGAAGACCGGTTTCATCCACTTCGACCCATTCTACCGCTTCGCGGTCACGTGGAGGGCGTTCCACCCTTGGATTCAAGTTCGAACCCGCATCGGTTTTCCGGATGCCGGTCGTCACTTTTCCTATGGTAGATTCGCCAACGTACGATCCTTGGATCCGGATGGGCAACACGACAAGGTCGCGTATCCTGGGAAGGCGTTCAGCCACCGAGAAATCCAATCCAATACCCGGTACCGAGCTTTCGGCCACGGGAGGAAAACATGTCCAAGCCTTCGGAATTCGGTATCCTGTTGTCCATTGTTTTGGCCTCGGGCATCGGCGAAACCGGCATGGCCGCCAACGGGCCTTGCGACATCTACCAGACCGCCGGAAACCCCTGCACGGCCGCCCACAGCACCGTCCGGGCGCTTTACGGCGCCTACAGCGGGAAACTCTACCAGGTCCGGCGCACGGACAACACGACCAAGGACATCATGACCCTGTCCGCTGGCGGTGCCGCCGACGCGGCCGCGCAGGATTCCTTCTGCACCGCTTCGACTTGCGTGATCACGAAGGTCTATGACCAGTCCGGCAAGGGGAACGACCTCCAGTTCCAGGGTTCCGGGAGCACTCCCGGGGGACACGACTACCCATCGACCGCGACCAAGGAATCGCTGATGCTGGGCGGCCACAAGGTGTATTCCCTTTGGATCGACGGCACCGAAACCACCTCCGCGGCCGGATCCACGACCAACCAACCCAACTCCTACTGGGTGAACGGGTCCGGCAATGGAATCCCTCTCGGCTCCTCGCCGGAGGCCATCTACATGGTGACCAGCGGCACGCATTACAACAACGGATGCTGCTTCGACTACGGCAACAGCGAGACCAGTCGAACGGCTGTGGGCGCGGGTCACATGGATGCGATCTATTTCGGATCGAGTTGCTGGTTCAGCAGCAACGCGAACTACAAGTGCAGCGAATCGGGTTCGGGCCCTTGGGTCCAGGCCGACATCGAATACGGGCTCTTCGCGAGCAACAGCCAGACGACATGGAACGCCAGCGAAGTCTCCGAGACCAGCAAATACGTCACCGCCATGGAGAAGAACAACGGAACCACCCAACTCGTCCTCAAAGGCGGCAACGCCCAGTCGGGGAGCCTGACCCCGCTGTACAGCGGTTCCCTTCCCGCCGGCTGGAATCCCATGCACAAGGAGGGGGCCATCGTCCTGGGGAGCGGCGGCGACTGCTGCAACACCAACCAGAACATGAGTGCGGGAACCTTCTACGAAGGAGCCATCGTCGGGGGCTCCAGCATTCCCACGGACGCGACGGACAACGCCATCCAGGCGAACATCGTCTCCGCCGGCTACGGGAGCAGCGCCACGGCCATCTCCAACCGGAGCACGGGGAAAGCGCCGACCTTCCTGCGGTACGACCCGGTCACCAGGTCGGCATCGGTGGGGTACACCCTCGAAACCCCTGGATACGTTCGGCTGCGCGTGGTCGATCTGCAGGGGAGGGAGGTGTCCAGCTTCGTCGACGGCATGGCTTCCACGGGCAGCCACGTGGCGACTTGGGATGCGAAAAATGCCCGTTCCGGTCTATACTATGTCGTGATGAGCGTCGATGGGTCCACCAGGTGGACAGGAAGCGTTCTCGTTTCGCGCTGAAGGCCACGGTTCACCGGGGTGCGGAAGCGGGGAAAATCGCGATTCAACCGACAGCAACGGGATCCAAGAAGGAAACTTTCCCATGAGACACATCGACAAGTCGTTCAGGTTGGCGGCGATTGCCATCGCCATGGTGATCGGGGCCCAGCAGAAAACCTTTGCCTTGACCGGCGTCTGCGACATCTACCAAACGGCGGGAGATCCCTGCGGAGCGGCTTACAGCACCACGCGGGCGCTGTTCGGGGCCTACACAGGGAACCTCTACCAGGTCAAGAACTCGAGCGGAACCACCAAGGACATCGGGGTGCTTTCGGCTGGATACGTGGCCAATTCCGCAGTTCAGGACACCTTCTGCAAAGCATCCACCTGCACCATTTCCAAGATCTATGACCAGACCGGCAACGGCAACGACTTGACCAAGGCGCCAGGCGGCAGCGCGGCTTACGGCCCCAACCCCGACATCGAAGCCCAGGCAGCCGCCCTGCCGATCAAGCTCGATGGCCATCAAGTCTACGGGCTGCATGTGACGCCGAACAGCAGTTGGACAGGTACCACCCAAGTGGGGTATCGGTTCGTGGGCGCGGGCAAGGGCATCGCGACCGGGGACAATCCCGAGACCATCTACGAAGTGGTCGGCGGCACCTACGCCTGCGCCGAGTGCTGCTTCGATTTCGGGAACGCGGAGCAGACCGCGGTCGCGGGCGGAGACGGCTACATGGAAGCCATCTATTTCGGGACAGTCACCTGGTGGGACAAGGGAACCGGCAACGGTCCGTGGATCATGGCCGATCTGGAAGTCGGAGTGTACAGCCAAGGCGGCGCCTCGGGAGCCACGAATTCCAGCGACAAGTCGTGGACGAATTCGTACGTCACCGCCATGTTGAAGGGCAATACGCACAGCAACCCCACCACCGCAGGCGGGCCCTTCACCCTCGAGGGGGCCGACGCCACCACGGGCAACCTGACCCCCATCTACGACGGAGCCTCTCCCAACGGGTACTCTCCGATGCATCGGCCCGGCGGCATCGTGCTGGGCGTGGGCGGTGACAACAGCGGAACCTCCTGCGGCAACTTCTACGAAGGAGTGATGACCAAAGGCTACGCGACCACGGCGACCGATGCCTTGATCCAGGCCAACATCGTCGCGGCGGGATATGGAAAGACGACCACGTCGATCTCCAACCGGGTCGGAACCGAATCCTCGACCTCCCTGCGCTTCGACGCTTCGAACGCCCGCGCCGTCGTCGACTATTCCTTGCAGAATGGCGGCAACGTGAGCCTGGACGTGGTGGACCTCAGGGGCCGTCACGTCGCTTCCGTCGTCAGCGGGCCCGTTTCCGCCGGTCAGCACCAGGCCGTTTGGAACGCGAGGGGAATGCCCTCCGGGATTTACGTGGCCAGACTGTCCGTCGATGGGCGCGAGAACTGGACAGGAAAGATCGTTCTGGGAGAATAATCCGTTTATTCCTGAATAGGGATGGGCGCAGCGGTGTAGGACAGGTAAGTTCCAGGTCTCTCTAGAATTAGAAGATCGGAGCTTAATCTAATGAAAAGTCCTAACCAAACAAGGAATACCGTGGTGCCCAGATCGCAGGCGGTTGCCCAACGATCTCGGACCACGGCTATCGCTCTGCTCCTCACAGGCATGATTCCATTGTCCGCGCACGCTGCGGCGGGAGCGCTTGCGGGAAGCGGCTCCTCCTCGGATCCATATCAGGTCTCCGACTACGCCGACTTGGCCGTGGTCGCCACCGGAAGCTATTCCGCCTCGGCCACCTACAGATTGATGGGGGACTTGGACGCATCGCCTTCCGACACCGCTCATGCCGACAGCGGATTGGCGCCCATCCACTTGTTGGGGGTCTTCCACGGCGGAGGCCACACCATCAGCCAGCTCGCGATCCACCGACCCGGCCACGACGCCGGTTTGTTCGGTGTGCTGGAGAGCGGTGCCGTGGTGGACAGCCTGGGATTGGTGGGCGCCACCATGACGGGTTCCCACAACGTGGGCGCGCTGGTCGCCACGAATCTCGGAGGCACCATCCTGGACTGCAATTCCAGCGGATTCAACACCGGTGACACCGCGACGGGCCATGTGGGAGGGCTGGTCGGAACCAACTCCGGGACCATACGCAACAGCTTTTCCAGCAGCATCGACTCCGGAGACAGCGGCATCTCCTCCGGTGGATTGGTGGGGTGGAGCACGGGGATCCTGGAATCCAGCTACGCCACCGGCACGGTCACGGCGGGGAGGTTCGCGGGAGGATTGGTTGGATTCAACGAGGGGACTCTGAATTCCTGCCACGCCACGGGAGCGGTGTCAGGCACCAACCCCAATGCGCGGTTCGGCGGTCTGGTGGGAAGCTCCACGGCTGGAGGGATGCTCGACTGCTGGGCCACGGGAGCGGTAACCGCCTACGGCGATTCCGTGGACCTCGGGGGCCTGGTGGGACTGGGTTCCAACGATTTTCTCGATTCCAGCTACGCGACCGGAGGAGTGACGGCCAACGCCGACCATGCACGGACTGGAGGGCTTGTGGGCGATGGAACGGGCGAGACCCTCCGGGGATGCCACGCCATCGGCGCAGTGACGGCCACCGGCATGAATGCGGCCGCGGGAGGCTTGGTCGGGGCCGGCACCAAGGACAGCCTCGGATCCTGCTACGCCACTGGCGGAACGACCGCCACGGGTGGGAGCGCGATCGTCGGAGGCCTGGTGGGAACCAGCGATTCCGTCGCGATCGCCGTGTGCTATGCCACGGGCGCGGTGACCACGACCGGCACCAACGTCCTGGCCGGCGGACTCGTGGGGAATGCGGGAACCGGAGACTCCGTCCGCTTCTGCTACGCCTCGGGTCCGGTGACCGCCACCGGCACCAACGCCTTCGCCGGCGGGCTGGTGGGACTGGACAGGGGTCTGGTCGACGAGAGCTACGCCATCGGCAAGGTGGTGAACAGCGAAAGCTCCTT
Source organism: Fibrobacteria bacterium (assembly GCA_035604215.1). Lineage (GTDB taxonomy): Bacteria > Fibrobacterota > Fibrobacteria > UBA5070 > UBA5070 > UBA5070. The sequence goes on along the minus strand of DATNIW010000080.1, from coordinate 26,878 downwards.
CCTGCCCGGTGGCCTGGTGGGCAACGACTCCGGCGTCATCCTGGCCAGCTATTGGGGGCTGCAGACCGCGAGCGCCACCATGGGCGTGGGCTACGGAGTCTCCGGGGGAAGCGCCACCGGACTGATCACGGTCGACCTCGCGATCGCATCGAGCTTCGCGGGCTGGGACTTCACCGAAACCTGGATCCTGGGAGGGGCCGATACCGTGCCGCTCCTGCGCGCATTGTCGGCCTCGTACAATTCCACCCAGGCGATCCGGGCCAACGACCTCCGCCGTCCCGCGCCGTATTCCTGGAACGTGGCCGGAAAGCGGTTGACAATTTCCGCTCCCGGCCTGTCTTTCCAGGTGGTGGCGTTCGACGTCTCGGGACGGGTCCTCGCCAGGGCCTCCGGCAAGGGCACGGCCAGCCTGGATCTGCCGTCCTCGCGGTCGATGGTGGTGAGCTTCGCTTCCGGCGATCTGCGCGAGAGCCTCGCGGTGCCCCTGGTGCGCTGAGCCCTCCCTCGCCGCAGCGAAGAAGGCGAACCATCCGGGCCCGGAAGTATTTTTCCGGGCCTGAATCATTCCAAGCACTTCGGTCTGGCCCGGGCGATCAACAAGGCCGGGTTCGCCTCCCGCAGCAGGGCGGAGAAGCTCGTCGCCCAAGGCCTCGTGACCTGGAACGGTCGCACCATCCGCGATCCGGAATGGCTGACGATGGATGGGGACCTGATCCTTGTGGACGGCGAACCCCTGGTGGCCCTGCAGAGGGTCTACCTGATGTGCAACAAGCCCAGGGGGCTGGTCACCACGGCCGACGACAACAAGGGCCGTCCCACCGTCTTCCAGTGCCTGGATGGAATGGATGTCCCGCACGTGGGACCCGTGGGTCGGCTGGACATGGCCAGCGAAGGGCTCCTGCTGTTCACAAACGACACGCATTGGGCCAGCGCGCTCCTGGATCCCGCCCGGCGCGTCCCCAAGACCTACCACGTCCGCATCGACGGGATCATCGACCAGGAGACGATCTCCAAGATGACCCAAGGAGTGGTGGACGAAGGCGAACGATTGCAGGCGATTTCCGTCCAACTGCTCCGGGCTGGCCAGAGGAACTGCTGGATCGAGATCGTCCTGCAGGAAGGGAAGAACAGGGAGATCCGCCGCATGCTGAAGATCTTCGGCCTGGAGGTGCTCCGGCTGATCCGGGTCCGCATCGGGTCGCTTCCGCTCGGGGATCTGGAGAAGGGGGCCGTGCGGGCGCTGACGGAGACGGAGGTCGAGGGGCTGCGGGTGGGCTGACGCCCGCTTTTTTTTTGCGCCTGGCGGCGCGGCATCCATCTACAGGGGCCTGCCGCGGCCCCTGTACCCGACGGGCCAAGGATCCGAACGCGCGGACCCTTGGCAATCCCGCGCGCCGGGGGTCTCAGGCTCTCCGGCCCCGAACACGGGGCCTGCGAATAACTTCGACCCCCTGGACCCCTCGCCGCTTCGGGGCGGAGATGGCGAACATCGCGGCTCGTCAGAATCTGTGCGCCCGCCTGCACGGCGATGCGCCGTGGTGGCGGGAGGGTTTGACACCGTCTGGTTGGGGTGGAGGAGAATCGCAACGCCTGGTCCTCACTCCGAACCATCCCTGTCGCTCTGCCGCTCCACTCACCCAGCGCAGTCCCGCCCAAGTGCGTCGAAGCGAGGGGGTTCCAAGGGGTCCCGGTTGGGCGCCAGCGTCCGGGACCCCTGGTGCGCGGGAGTCCAGAGGGTTCGCGCACACGGACCCTCTGGCCCGGAGAGGGTCACGGGGGAAGCGGGTAGCGTCCCCCGTGGATCGGCCGCCGGTTTCACAGGGGCCGCGGCAGGCCGCTGTGCATCGATGCGCCGATGCAGGCGCAAAAAGCCGCCGGAGGCCGACACCCCGAAGGGACGGCGTCCGACGGAATCCGTCACACCAGCTCGACCACCAGTTCCGGATGCACCCGGGAGCGCAGGACGCTTTCGATGTAGAAGAGGGTTCCCGACACCGAGCTGGGGCAGCTCCCGCACGCGCCCTGGTATTCGATGCGCGCGGTCTTGTCCACCACTTCCACCAGGCGCAGGCCGCCGCCGTCCGAGGCCAGGCCGGGGCGGACGGCCTCGTCGAAGATGTGGTTGATCTTCAGGACCTTGTCGTCGTAGGAGTGCTCGAAGAAGTCCTTGTCGTAATCTCCGCTTTGGGTCATTCCCGCCAGCGGGGAGGTGGGGCGCTCGGATTGGGTCTCCAGGCCCTCCGTCGCCTCTTCCAGGACCTGGTTGATCTGCGGGATCAGGATGCCCCAGTCGGCGAAGGGGTCCTTGGTCACGGTCACCACGTTGGAGACGAAGAAGATGGAGACCACCTCGTCGATCTCGAACAGGCGCTTGGCGACGGGATCTTCGCACAGCGTGCGGTCGCGGAAGGAGCGGGAGCCCGCGGCAACGATCTGTCCGTCCAAGACGAACTTGATGGCGTCGGGATTGGGTGTAGGGTCGTTTCGTGTGACTTTCATATGGTACCAAAAAGGTACGAATTCCAGGTCCGCTGGGAAATCAGGAAATTCCCACCAGGCGCAACCCTTGGACCACGGCCACGGCCAAGACCCATGCCACCAGGATGAAGGAGGCCATCTGGCCCAAGGCGAACTTCACCGAGCCCGACTCGCGACGCACCACGGCCACCGTGGAAAGGCACTGCAAGGCGATCAGGAAGAAGACCACCAGGCCGGCGCAGGTCGCGAACGTGAAGATGTGCGCGCCGCCGGGGAGGACCGCGTCGCGCATGGCGTGGAGGATGCCTTGGGTGGCGTCCTTGGCACCGTCCACGGAGAACACCACTGCCAGCGCCGACACGAAAACCTCGCGGGCCGCGAATGCGGCCAGGAGGGAGATGCCCACCCTCCAGTCCAGACCCATGGGACGGAGGAACGGGGTCAGCCAATGCCCCGCCGTCCACGCGAGGGAGGCCTCCCGAGAGGGGAGGTTCATCAACGCCCAGAACAGGATGGAGATGGTCAGGATGGTGCCCCCGGCGCGGCGCAGGTAGCTGACGGTGCGGTCCGCAGCGGAAACCACCGCGTTCTTGAGGATGGGCGCGCGCCAGGTGGGAAGCTCGATCTGGAACCCGGAAGGAGAGGGCTCCAAGCCCAGGATCTTGCCGCCCGCGAAGGCGGCGACGGACACCATCGCCAGGCTCGCGAGGTAGATGGCGGTGAGCGCCAGGCCACCCGCCCACGCGTGCCCGGGCGGAACCAGGAAGGCCAGCAGCAGTCCCCACACGGGCAGGCGCGCCGAGCAGCTGGTGAGCGGGATGACGAGAAGCGTCAGCATGCGCTCCTTTCGTCCGGGGATGGTGCGGGCGGCCATGGCCGCAGGGATGGCGCAGGCGAATCCGGAAAGCAGCGGCACGAAGGACCTGCCGTTGAGGCCGATGGCGGAGAGGGGTCGGTCCACGAGCACCGCCCCGCGCGCGAGGTAGCCGGAATCCTCCATCAGCCCGATCAGGAAGAACAGGATGGCGATCTGGGGCACGAACACCAGCACCGCGCCCACGCCCGCGACCACGCCGTCCACCAGGAGGTGGGAGTACCAGGCCTCGGGCAGGTGCGTGGACAGGAACGCCCCCGTCCCCGTGACCGCCCAGTCGATGGCGTCCTGGAAGGGCACCGCGGCGGCGAACACGCACCAGAAAAGGAGGGACATGGCGCCGGCGAAGACCACGAGCCCGAACACCGGGTGGAGCGCGACGCGATCGATCCTGTCGCTGGCGTCGCGGTGGGACGGTTTCTGTCCCACCACCGTCGACGATTCCACCAAGGCCTCCGCGGCCTTGAAATCCGCCTGGAGTTCCTCTTCCGCCACCACGGACGGGAGGTGTGGTGGTGGGGAATTCCCCGCCACCTGCTCGTCCAGCGTGGTCAGCAGCGCGGGCAGGCCGACACCCGTGCGCCCGTCCACGGCGAGTACCGGTATCCCCAGCGCCGCGGAGAGACGATCCGGGTCCAGGGCGCGGCCCCGGGCACGCGCCAAATCGTTCATTGTCAGGACCACCACGGGTTGGATGCCCGCACGCAGAAGCTGCTGGACCAGCACCAGGTGGCGCGTGGGCTGGGTGGCGTCCACCGTGGTCAACACCACCTCGGGAATCTCGGAGGTTCCCGGCACCAGCTTGGAGACCCCCACCAAGGTGCCGATCGCAACCCGTTCGTCGGCGGTGCGGGCCACCACGGATACGATTCCGGGGGTGTCCAGGACCACCACGTCCGATCGTCCCTTGAGCCGTCCGACCGCGTAGTCCACGGTGGCGCCCGGGTAGTTCACCGTCTTGAACCGCGAGCCGGTCAACAGGTTGTAGATGCTCGTTTTGCCCGCGTTGGGCGGCCCGAACAGCACGATGCTCCGCGTACCCGGCCCGGTCTGCACCCGGGCGGGGGAGTGGTCACATGAAGATGCAGTCGGCATCGCTTCTCCGCAGCGCGACGGTGGTGCCGCGAAGCGCGAATGCCAACGGTCCGCCGAACGCGGCCCTGGCCACCAGCTTCACCTGCGCCCCGGGAGTGAAACCCATCTCCTGGAGGCGGAACCGGAGTTCCTGGTGTCCCTGGAGAGCCCGGATCACGGCGGAGTCCCCTTTGTTCATGTGCGTCAGGCTGGTCATTTCGTCGTCTCCTGTTCCACCAGTATAGCATGATTTGAGAACGATTCTCAGTATAGATGATATCTGATAAAAAGATCGCATAATGTTTGACAGAATGCAAGGGTTTCTCAAACCTTTCTGCGGACGGGACCTGGTCTCATTTCCTTGCCCTCCGGCAACCGGCTTGGGAGGCTACTTTCGGTGGTCGCCGCTAGGCGGGATCGGATGGATGTGCCGGGTCCGGGCGGACAACGGGGGGACGAGTCTTGGCCAAGGCCGCAAGCGCCGAAGAAACGCCGATGATGCGGCAGTACCTGGCCATGAAGGCGAGGGTGGGGGAGGCCATCCTCCTCTACAGGATGGGCGATTTCTACGAGACCTTCGGACAGGACGCGGTGGACGCGTCGCGGATCCTGGGACTCACCCTCACGGCACGGGGAAACGGCGCCGCCGAGAAGGTCCCCCTGGCGGGTTTTCCGCACCACCAGCTGGAACGGTATCTGCCCAGGCTCGTGACCGCCGGACGCAAGGTGGCGGTGTGCGAGCAGGTGGAGGATCCCGCCCAGGCCAAGGGGGTGGTCAAGCGCGAGGTCACCGAAGTCGTGAGCCGCGGAACGGCTCTCTCCGAGGCCTGCCTGGACGAGCGAACCGACAACCTTTTGGCCGCCATCCTTCCCGGAGAAGGAGACGACTCCTGGGGGATGGCGGCGTTGGATCTGACCACGGGCCGGTTCGAGGCCATGGAAGGGGCGCGGGAGGCGGTTCTCTCCGAACTGGAGTCGCTTTCTCCGGTGGAAGTGCTCTGGCCCGAGAACCTTCCCGCTCCTCCTCCCGAACTCGGGCGGCTGGAGGGCGGCTGGGCCACCTCCGCCGGATTCTTTCCCGGAAGCGCGGCCGCGCGCCGATCCCTGAACGAACATCTCGGAACCGTGACCTTGGAGGGATTCGGCTGGCAAGCCGAGGATGTCGCTCTGCGGGCCGCCGCCGCCGCGTTGCGCTACGCTTCCGACGAGGGTCGACGGTTCCTGACCCATGTTCGCGGCCTCTGGCCCCGCGGCAAGACCGCCCACCTGGCCATGGACGGTTCCACTCTTCGGAACCTGGAGATCCTCAGGCCGCTCCACGACGAAGACCGCCAATCGAGCCTCGCGGGACTCCTGGACAAGTGCTCCACGTCCATGGGATCGCGGCTCCTTCGCCGCTGGCTCGCGCGTCCGCTGCTGGAACTCTCCGGCATCGGGTCCCGCCAGCAGGCGGTGGAGACCTTGCGCTCCAACCTGCCTCGCCTGCAGGAGTGGCGACGGGAATTGTCAGGCATACCCGACCTGGAACGGCTGTGCGGCAAGATCGCCACCCAGCGCGCCCACGCCCGGGACCTGGTGGGAGCGGCGCGCGGACTTTCGGGCGCGGACCGCCTGGGCTCGATGCTGCGCGCATCGAACGACGCCTTCCTGGAGGGATTGGGGCGCCGCCTGGAGGGCCTGGCGCCGTTGGCCGCGCCCATCGAGGCCCTCCTGGTGGATTCGCCGCCCCTCTCCGTCCGGGAGGGGGGATTGGTGAAACCCGGGGTGGATCCGGAAATCGTCCAACTGGAGGAAGGAGCCAGGGCAGGGCGCGAGGCGCTGGCCGCGCTCCAGCAGAGCGAGCGCGATCGCTCGGGGATCCCCACATTGAAGGTGGGGTACAACCGGGTCTTCGGGTACTACATCGAGATCACCAAGGTCCACGCCGACCGGATTCCGTCCGACTACCAGAGGATCCAGACCCTGACCGGCGCCGAGCGCTACACGACTCCGGACATGAAGCGCTGGGAAGAGCAGGTGCTGGGAGCGGACGAAAGGATCCGCGAACGGGAATACGCCCTGTTCTGCTCTCTCCGCGACGGATTGGCGGCCCACCTGCCCCGCATCCAGGACGCCTCCGAAGCGTTGGCCACCGTGGATGTCCTGGGGGCCTTCGCCGTGCTTTCCGAGGAGTTCCGCTGGGTGCGCCCGGAATTCCACGAGGGATCGAGGCTGGACCTGCGGGGCTTGCGCCACCCCGTGCTGGAGGCCTTGCATCCCGACACGCCCTTCGTCTCCAACGACGTCCTGCTGGACGGGGAAGGTCCCCAGATCCAACTGGTGACCGGTCCCAACATGGGCGGGAAGAGCACCTACCTGCGCATGACGGGGCTGGCCGTGGTGATGGCCCACGCGGGATGCCCCGTGGCCGCCGACAGGGCGTTGGTGCCCCTGGTGGACAAGGTCTTCACCCGGGTCGGAGCCGCCGACCGCCTCTCGCGGGGCCAATCCACCTTCCTGGTGGAAATGATCGAAACCGCCAACATCCTCCACAACGCGACGCCCCGCAGCCTGGTCCTGTTGGACGAGGTGGGCCGCGGAACCAGCACCTTCGACGGGCTGTCGCTGGCCTGGGCCATCGCGGAGTCCCTGCACGAAGATCCGGCCATCGCCGCGAAAACCATGTTCGCCACCCACTACCACGAGCTGACGGTTCTCGCCGAACGTCTTCCCAGGCTGGAGAACCTCCAGGTCCTGGTTCGGGAGCACGAAGGACGGATCGTGTTCCTGCATCGCGTGGCTCCGGGCGCCTGCGATGGCTCCTACGGTCTCCACGTGGCCCGCATGGCGGGAGTGCCGGAAGACGTGCTGGTCCGGGCCAAGGGCGTGTTGATGCAGCTGGAGGCGCAGGAACTCCAGATCGGGCGCAAGAAGCCCCTCGCCCCCGCAGGCCTCGCCGACCGGATCCAATTGTCGCTGTTCTCCGCCGACCCGGCGTTGGAAGAGGTGGGAAACCTGTTGCACGCGGCCGAGCCGGAGCGAATGACACCACTGGAAGCGCTGCTTTTCGTGGAAAAACTCAAACTCTCGCTGGGTTAGCTGGCGATTCGGCCGCGGAAATCTTAAACTTGGAAGAAGCGCAAGTCGCCGTGGTCCAAGGAGTTGCGAGGACAGGCGATGCCGGGAGGCTTCATGAATCGCACGAGGATTTCGCGTCTTGCCGTGGCTGCGCTCGCCGGGGGCCTTGCCATGGGCATCGCCGGCGGCACCACCCACGATGTCGTCAAGGGCGACACCATGTGGGACATCACCGGCCATTACCTGGGCAACCCTTTTCTCTGGCCGTCCATCTGGAAGATCAATCCCCAGATCAAGGATGCCCATTGGATCTACCCCGGCGACACCATCCACTTGGACACCTCGGGTCAACGACCGGGCGAGGCAGGCAAGTCGATGGGTGGCGAACCCGGAGAAGTCGCCTCGCAGGGGGACAACGGTCCGGATCCCCTGGGGGGATTCGAACTCAGTCCCTCGTTGCAGCAGGCCCCCAACCTGGATTCCAACGCGAACGGCGTGGACCTCATCGTCCCCGCCACCAAGAGCTATCTCAGCGAAGCCGTCATGCTGATGGCTCCCGTGCTCGTACCCACGTCGCAGACCGGCAAGTCCAGCTACCAGGGGCGGATCCTCTGGGATCCCGACTACGGGCAGCAGGAGGTCCTGGTGGGATCCACACTGGGCACGGATATCGGATCCGACCAGGGTCTCAAGGTGGGGGACCGCGTGTTGATCGTGGAATCCGGAGACCAGGTGGCCACCCTAACCGTCCCCGAGCTTTCCGGACACCTGGAACAGGCCCGCGCGATCGCCGTGGTCCTGGAGGTCCATCCGAAAACTTCCGAGATCCAGACGGAAAGGGTTTTCGGGCGCATCACACGCTCGGCCACCGTCCGTCCGCTGCTCATTCCCGCCGCTCCCTACGTGGTCGGCTTCAAGAAGGTGGACGAGAACAAGCCGGACCAGGTGCTGGCGAATACCCGTCTCGGCCGCACGCAGATGCCGGGGAGCTACATCCTGGTCGGGCGCGGACAGGCCTCCGGGGTCTCCGAAGGAGACGTGTTCGAGTTCATGGGTTCGGGCCTGGAGCGCGGAATCACGGCGATGCGCGGATACGGCCTGGTCGTGAGGACCACCGCGACCACGAGCACCGTCTTCCTCGTGGGCACCACGCCCAAGCCGATCCTTCCGGGTGACAATGCCTGGCGCATCCGCGCCGCCTCGCACGGCTGAAGGCTCCCGGTTGCGACGGATCCTGTCCGTAAACGGGGAGATCCGTCCTTCCGTGGTGGTGGGGATCGCCACCTTGACTTCCCTGTTCCTCCTGCTGCTGGGGATCGAGCTGGTGGTGGTGCTCCTGTCCTTGGCCAGGGTCGAGGTCTTCCGATTCGCCTTCGGATCTTCCTTCCTGTCCCGCCTCTCCCACTGGAATCTTCCTTGAGCGCGGAGCCCATCCTTCTCCTGGACCCGGACCAGCGATTGTCGCCGCTCCTGGGAGCCTCCCTTTCGAGGCCGGTCGTCGGCTGCCGAACCGTGGACGAACTGGTCGACAAGGCCCGTTCCGGCGCGGCGTTCGCGCTGGGCGAGGTGGAGATCGCCGGGGGACTCGACGGCCTGAGGGCCTTGGGGCGTCTGCGCAGGGAGGGAATTCCCGTCGCGCTCTGGACCTCCACGGCCGTGGACGGACTGCTTCCGCCCGCGCTCGAGGAAGGTCTGGGCCTGCTCCTGACCAAGACGCAGCCGCTCCTCCTGGAGGAGATCGCGTTGGCCGTGCACCTTTCCGAACGGGGATGGACTCCGGGAATCGGAAAATTCCTCGGAAAGGGAGCCGTGGTCATGGGACGGGAATCGGCGAATTCGCTGACCCAGGTCTCGGCGCTCTGCCGACAGGTCCAATCCGGACTGGACGGTGTATTGCGCCTTGGAAGGCGTCTGCGCCTGGTTCTCGACGAGCTCCTGTCCAACGCGATCCACCACTCGCCGGGGGGGTGCGCGGCGCTCGAATGGGGCCGCGACGCCGTGCGGCACGTGTTCGTGGTGAGGGACGAGGCGGGGACGTTGTCTCCGCCCGAAGTGCTTCGGCTCCTGGACCGCCATCTGCGCGCCGAAGGTCTTCTGGACCCGCGCGGACGCGGACTCCACCTGTCGCGCATCTACGCCGACCGCCTGTACGCCACCGTGGTGCCCGGACGGGCCACCGAGGTCGCGGCCGTCTTCTGGAATTCACCCGGAGCGCACGAAGGCTTCAAACCCGTGTGGCTCCTGGAATCCAGGTTCGCGGGGAGGTCCTGAACCCGTCCATGGGCATCGCCGACAACAGTTGGGTGGCGGATCGGGCCAAGACCTACGACTGGTCGCGCTCGGTCGGCGTGGTGGAAACCCGTTTCCTGCGTTGCACGCTCCCGGAAGGAGGGTTCGTCTGCGAATCCGGACAGGCGTTGGACAGCCTCGAGATCGCCTACGAATCGTATGGAACCCTGGATGCGGACGGCGGGAACGCCATCCTCGTCACTCCTCCCCTGACCGCTGGCTGCCATGTGGCGGGTTTCCACGGTTCGCGGGAGAACATCCGCTCCAAGGGGTGGTGGGACGAGATGGTCGGACCGGGAAAGGCGGTGGATACCCGGCGTTGGTTCGTGGTTTGCGCCAGCATGCTCGGCGGCTGCGCGGGCACGACGGGACCGGCGTCCACGAATCCCGCCACGGGCAAACCCTTCGGGAGCGGCTTCCCGGACATCTCGATCGGCGACATGGTCGAAGTGCAGAGGCTGCTCCTGGACCATCTGGGCATCGGGTCCCTGTACGCCGTGCTCGGCGGTTCCATGGGCGGGATGCAAGCCTTGGAATGGAGCCTTCGCCACCCCGACCGCGTCGAACGCTGCGTCTGCGTGGCGGCGGCGCCTTCCCTTTCCACCCAGGCCCTTGCCTTCGACGTGGTGGAACGCGAATCCATCCTCAACGATCCCGGATGGGCCGGAGGGGAATACGTCCTTCCAGATGGCCCGGTCCGCGGGCTTTCCCTGGCCAGGCAGATCGCCCACATCACCTACCTCTCGGCCCAGGGCATGGCGGGGAAGTTCGGAAGGCGGATCCGTGAGGACGACCAACCCGACCGCTTCCACACCGCCTTCGAGATCGAGAAGTACCTGGAGCACCAGGGCGAACGGTTCGTGGAGCGTTTCGACGCCAACAGCTACCTGCACATCACCCAGGCCATGGACCGGTTCGATCTCGCGGCGAGCTACGGCCGGAGCCCGGATCCCGTTTCCGCCGACCAGGATCCCCGCGAACGACTTGCGGCGCAGGAAGCCGCCTCCGGCAGGCGGCTTCGGGAGGCCTTCGAGCGTTCCAGCTGCAGCTACCTGATCGTGGCCCTCTCGTCGGACTGGCTCTTCCCGGCTTCGGAGTCCTGGCGGGTCGCCCAGGCGCTGTTGGAACTGGGAAAACCCGTCTCCTTCTGCGAACTGGCGAGCCCCCATGGACACGACGGATTCCTGCTGGAGGTGGACCAGCTCGACCGCGTGCTGACCTCGTTCCTCGCCCCCCCGGACTCCCACCCCCAAGGCCTGACGGAATCCGGCATCCACGGCCTGGCGGGGTCGCTCGAGGACCTGGACGTCATCGCCTCCATGATCCGTCCGGGCTCCCGGGTCCTGGACATCGGATGCGGCGACGGCGCTTTGATCAGCCGCCTCATCCGGGAGCGCGGCTGCCGCGGAGAAGGGCTCGACCTGGACCTGGAGGCGGTGATCCCGGCCATGGCCAAGGGGATCTCCACCCTGCACGGCGAGGCCGTGAAGATGCTGCGACGGATTCCGGACGGCGCCTGGGACCACGTCGTGCTCAACCGGACCCTGCAGGCCGTGTCCAACCCGCCGGAGGTCCTGCGGGAAATCCTGCGCGTGGGAAAGGAGGCGATCGTGGGTTTCCCCAACTTCGCCGTTTGGCACAGCCGACTCTCCGTGCTGTTCGGGGGGCGCATGCCCAAGACGCCGGATCTCCCCTTCGAGTGGTACGAGACGCCGAACCTGCACCCCTTCACCCTCGCCGACTTCGAGGACTACTGCCGAAAGCTCGGCATCGAGATCCGCGAAATCCACTACATCGCGGACACGTTCCCGGGCCGGGCGCTGCTGCGATCGGGGATGCGGAACCTGGGAGCCGATCGGGCCATCGCCCGGATCGCGCGGAAGCCGTGAACCCCGCGACCCCGCGTCCTCCGTCCGAATCGCGGGTCCTGACCTTCGCGCTCATGATGCCCGAACACGCCAACCACCTCGGCCACGTCCACGGAGGCTGGATCATGAAGCTGGTGGACGAAGCCGGTGGTCTGGCCGCCACCCGCCACGCACGGCGCCCCGTGGTCACCGTGGCCGTGGAGGGCATGGTCTTCCACCGCCCGGTGCCGACCGGATCCGTCCTCCGGTTCGAGGCCTCCGTGGTCGCGGTGGGACGCAGTTCCCTGGACGTCGTGGTGGACGTCCAACAGGAAGATCCCATCGCCGGGACCCTGGAGCGGGTGCACACCGCGAACATGGTCTACGTCGCCTTGGGCGATGACGACCGGCCCGCGCCCGTTCCGCCGCTCTCGCCCGAGACTCCGCAGGAGCTGGAACGCCACCGCGCGGCCATGGACAGACGGGCCGCCAGGGTCCGAGGGTAGCGCCGCACGCGTCGCAGGTGGTAGGATCGGGGGTCACCGAAGGGAGACCCGGATGAGCATCCTGATCGTCGAGGACAACACCATCAGCCTCAAGACCGTGGAGATGATGCTCCACTCCAACGGTCTGGAGACGGTTTCGGCCAAGACCGGCAGGCAGGCCCTGGAGAAGCTCGAGACCCGGTCCGACATCCAACTGGTCCTCACCGACCTCATGATGCCCGACATGGACGGCTGGGAACTCATGGAAACGATGGGACGGAATCCCGCTTGGAAGGAAATTCCCGCTCTGGTGATGACCAGCCTTTCGGATGCCGACACCGTGCGCCGGGTGGTGGCGCTCGGTGGTCTGGGGTATCTGGTGAAACCGTTGCGTGAAGAGGCCCTGGTCGCGAAGGTCAGGCAGTTCATGAGGGACCTTCCCGGCGGGCCGGAAAGCAGCCTCAAGCCCAAGTTCAAGGTGCTGGAGGAGACCGGCTTGGACCCGGCCCGCTACGAGGAGCTGTTCGACGAGTTCCACGCGCAGGTGCAGGCGGCGGCGGCGCTCCTGGAAGCCGGGGATCCGTCCGGCGGCGACCACCCGGCGGTGAAGGCGATGCTCGCCCTGCGCGAAGGCGCAGCGGTCCTGGCCGCCGGAAGGTTGCCGGTGTTCCTGAAGGCCCTGCATTCCCGAGGCACCTGCGACTGGCCCTCCTTGCGCGCGGTCCTGGAGGCGACCCTGGCTTCCATGAAGGCGGTGCTGGAGAAACGTGACCGCCTCCACGAGAAGTTGTCGAAGGCGGAGGCGGGCGCTGTGGAAGCATGAGCCCGGCGAGCACGGCGGGAAGGACCCGCTGGACCTATCCCTTGGGCCTGCGCGCCAGGACCTTGGGTCCGCCCCTCCTGATCGTCTCCGTCCTGATCATGGCCTCGGGGTGGTTCGGGGTCGAACGCGTGCTTGCCCGGTTCTCCGTCCTCGAATCGTGGCAGATGGACAGGTCCAGGATGCGCTCGCTCCACATCGTGGAGGACCGCGGCGCCGACCTGGAGTTCAAGGGCCGGGATTGGGCGCGCTGGGACGACGCAGCCAACTGGCTGGAGGGACGGAATCCGTCGTTTCCGGCGAGCAACCTCGAGGATTCGACCCTCTCCAACATGGGGCAGGACCAGCTTTTCTTCTGGGACACCGGCCTCCGGCGCCGCGCCGGCTTGGGCAGGGGACCGGGCGGTGCTCCCGACACCGCCCTGGAACGGGCATTGCGAGGGTTGGCCGATCCGTCCAGACCGGTCCGCACCGGGATGGTCCGAGCGGGACCGGTCCTCTACCTCGCGACCTTGCAGCAGGTGTATCCGGCCTCGGGAGCTGGACCATCCCGTGGCTGGTTCGCCCTGGCCCGCCGCATGGGCGCAGAGGAGGAACGATCCTTGGGAGGCGTCCTCCAGGCGCCCGTGTCGTTCGCCACCCCGGCCACGGGTCGCGCCCCGCCGCCGTTGCGTTCCGCCCGGGACAGCCTGGTCTTGTCCGTCCCCCTGCCTTTGCTGGGTCCCGGTTCGGCGAGCATGGATCTCCGTCTGGACAGGCCGTTGCACACGCTGGGCATCGACGCGGCGCGGGGGTTCCTGTTCCAGTTCGCCCTGTCCGTCCTGGTGGCCGTCGTCGCCGCGTTGTTCTTCCTGGAGCGATTGGTGCTGCGAAGGATCGCCAGGATCGCCAAAGGGGTGGAGCGGATCGGGGACTCGAGCCCGACCGACGTGCGCGTCGAGGATCCGAGGCGCGACGAGATCGGAAACCTTTCGCGCCGCATCGACGCCATGGTGTCCAGGCTGGAACAATCCAGACTCGAGCTGCAGGCGGCGCTGGGCAAGTCGGAATCCGCCGCGAAGGCGCGCGCGAACTTCCTGGCCTCGGTCACCCACGAACTCAGGACGCCTCTCAACGGAGTGATCGGACTGACGGAACAGGTCCTGAAGGGGCGGCTCGACCCCGACCAGACCGAAGCGCTGGAGCTTTCCAGGGGAGCGGCGTTGGGGCTTTTGGACACCATCAACGGCGTGCTGGAATACAGCCGCCTGGAAAAGGGGAACGTCGAACTCGTGCTGGACGACGTGGATCTTCCGGGACTCGTGCTGGATGTCGCCAAGCTCCTCGCTCCCATCGCCGCCGACAAGGGGGTCGACCTCCTGGCGCATTGCGATCCGCGGATCCCGCGCACGCTCAGGGCGGATGCGGGTCGGATGCGACAGATCCTGATCAACCTCCTGGGGAACGCGGTGAAGTTCACCTCCGAGGGAAGGGTCGTCGTTTCCGTCCGCCTGGCGGAGCCTGCGGGCGGATCCGGGGAGACCGGGCTTTCGGCGAGGATCGGATTCGAGGTGTCGGATACCGGAGTCGGGATCCCCCCGCACAGGCAGGAGGCCGTTTTCGAGCCCTTCCAGCAATCCAGCGCGGAAACCGCCATCCGTTTCGGGGGGACCGGCCTGGGTCTCACCATCGCGCGGGACCTGGTCCAGGCCATGGGCGGAGCGATCGAGCTGGAGAGCCTTCCGGGGCGGGGCAGCCGATTCCGGTTCCGGATTCCCCTCGCGGTGGCGGACGCGAGGCCGCTCGCCAGCGGATTGCCCGAGGTCAGGGGCGGTGCCCGACCGGATCTCTCGGATCCCGTCCAGCAGGAACTCCTGCGGGAACTCCTGGAGACCGCCGGGGTGGAGGAAGGCGACGGCGTCCTTGTGACGGATTCCGTCGAGAAGGCCCTGTCGCGAGCGGGGCCCGCGGTGCTCGTCGTCGGACCGGCGGTCGCCGCATCCGCGCGCGACCTGCTGGGAGGAGGCCATGCGAAGGTCCTGTCACATCCTTTCGACTTCCGGACGCTGTTCCAGGCACTCGAGAAGGCCACCCGTCCCTCGGCGACCATCTTCGTGGCGGCCACGGGAAGGATCCAGCGGGAGGTCGTGAGGGGCATGCTGGAGCGCGAGGGGATGCGGGTCCTGGCCCCGATCCGCGTGGAAGACGCCGGCGTGGCGATGGGGATCGCGCCCGTGGATCTCGCGGTCGTGGACCTGGACGATCCCGACTGGGATTCCTTGGAAATCCCCGGCGTTCCCGTGGTGTGGATCGGCGACCCCAGGGACGACAGGCCCGGTCCCGTCCTTTCCAAGCCGGTGGGAGCGGACGACCTGATGCGCACCGTGCTGTTCGCGTTGGCGAAAGGCCGTTCGGGTTGACCGCAGCGGCCCGGTCGAGTAGATAGGTGGGCCCATGTTCGAAGGACTCGCCCATTCCGTGATCGGTGCCGCGTGGATCATCGCGACGCCGTTTTGGTTCATCGTGATCGCCTTGGGCGTTCTCGCCTGGCTTCTCTGGGAGCAGCAGCGGCGGAACGACCGGTGAGGCGGTATGCACTCGGGGTCCTGGCCGCCAGCCTGATCGCGGGTTGCGGGGGAATCTTCCATTCCGATCCCGCGCCGGTTCCCGGCGGGTTGGTTTCCGTCCACGGAAAGCTGAAGGTGGTGGGCAGGCAGCTCTCGGATTCCGCCGGGGTTCCTCTGCAACTTCGCGGGGTCTCCATGTTCTGGCCGCAGTGGCACGAGGAGAACATCCAGAAGTCCGCGATCGCCTACATGGTCCACGAGATGGGAGTCACGGTGATCCGCGTTCCGGTGCCCGCCATGGAGTACGCCAACTCCCCGGCCACATGGGACGCCACCATGCGCAACGAAGTCTCGTGGGCGCGCTCCGAAGGCATCTACGCCATCGTCGATTGGCACGTGGTGGACGATCCGAACGCCTACCTGGATCCGGCCTTGGAGTTCTGGGACCGCACGGCCCGCTACTTCGCCGGCGACCCCCACGTGATCTACGAGATCTCCAACGAGCCGACCGGGGCGGGGTGGGACAGCATCAAGGCCTACGCCACGAAGGTGATCTCGGTCATCCGCCAGCACGACTCCACAACGGTGGTCGTGGTGGGGACGCCCGAATGGTCGCGCTGGACCAAGTTCGCCGCCGCCGACCCCCTGGTGCTGCTGGACGGGAAGGGCGACACCGTCCGGAACATCATGTACACCTACCACGGGTACGCCGCCTCCCACGGCATGGCCGACGACCTCAAGGGCGTCCTCCAGAAGGTGCCGGTGTTCGCGACCGAGTGGAGCGCGTCGGAGTCCTCCGGGGATGGACGCTGCGACTGGGGGCGCGCCCACGACTTCGTCCGGTTCCTGCACGACAATCCTTGGCAGAAAGTGTCGTGGACGCAGTGGTCTTGGGTGGACAAGGCGGAAAAATCGGCGCTTTTGCGGACCGGGAGCGGGGGCGGCCCCTGGGTCCTTTCCGACATGGGCGATTCCTGCAGGTCGTGGATCCGGGAAGGCGGCCCCACGGCCTACCCCGACTTCCACCCCGCCCCGGGGGATTCGACCATTCCGTAGCGGAGGACCCGGCAATCCCCCGATCCCCCACTTGACAGGTTCCGGTTCCGTTTGCTGAATTGCCGGAACGAACTTCCTCGAGGAGCGGTGGATGGCGGATTTCGGAACGGCCATAGCGAAGACCTTGGCCAGGGAAGGCGGCGCGAAGTACACCGAGGTCGGAGGGGACGGCGGAGGAGCGACCAAGTTCGGCATCTCCCAGCGCGCCTACCCGAACGAGGACATCCGCAACCTCACCGAACAGCGGGCGCGCGACCTCTACGAACGGGACTATTGGGACGTCGTGCAGGGCGACGCCATCCTTTCCCAGGCGGTCGCGGAGAACATCTTCGACACCGCCGTGAACATGGGCGTGCGGACCGCCGGCAGGCTCGCCCAGCTCTGCGCGGGGTCGGTTCCGGTGAACGGGGTGATCGGGAACGAATCGATCGCCGCCATCAACGGGATGGAGGAGCGTCTTTTCCTGGCGGCCTACACCATCTCGAAGGTGGCGAGGTACGCGGGCATCTGCAACAAGGACGGGAGCCAATCCAAGTTCCTCCTGGGATGGATCAACCGCGCACTGGGGGCGGCGGCATGAACTGGTTGGATTCCCTCCTGGGAGGCGATGCGGTGGACGCCGTGGTCCGGTCCCTGGAATCGTCCGGTGGGGACGTCGACGCGCGCGAGAAGTCCGTGGAGATGCTGAAGGCCCAGCAGGCGTTCGAGCTGGAGGCGGCGAAGCTGGGCCAGAAGTCCGACGAAGCCCAGACCGACGTCGACAAGGCCGAAGCGACCAATCCCTCGCTGTTCGTCAGCGGGTGGCGCCCGTTCGTCGGCTGGATCTGCGCGTTCGGTCTGGCCTACGTCGCGATCGTCGAGCCTCTGATCCGGTTCGTCTCGAAGGTCGGATTCGGCTACAAGGGGGAATTCCCGGTGATCGACACGACCACGACGGGGGAGGTCCTGCTGGGGATGCTCGGCCTGGGCGGGATGCGGTCCTTCGACAAGCTCAACGGGACCGACACCAAGGTGATCGGGAATCCCGGGAAATGACCCCCTCCGTCCTGGTGGACGGATTCCGTCAGACCCGCTACTTCACCCCCAGGTCCTTCAGGCCCTGGTCCACCGTCTTTCCCGCCTCGTCAACGGATTTCTGGACTTGCCGCGAGGGACTGGTGGGCGCGGAGGCCCCGACGATGGTGCACAGGAGGAGTGTTCCGACGATCCGGTAGACCGCCTGGATCCACCACCATCTGGCCCGGAGGTGGCCGGTGAATCCGGCGTCGCCGAGCGAGACCAGGAAGAAGAGTCCGGAGAGCACGATCCCTCCCAGGAAGCCGCGCGCGGTGGTGTCCATGCCCGCCCCCGAGAAGAGGAGGGCCACCAGGAAGGCGATGCCGGTCGCGGTGAGGAGGAACAAGGCGAACGCCACGGCCGGCGAGCCGAGTTCCTTGGGCGAGGACTTGATGCTCCGGGCCCAAGCCTTCCCGAACAGAACCGGCGAGAACCAGAGTCCGCCCAGGGCGAACATCGCGAGGGCGGCCGCCACGGCCCCCCAGACGTTGATGGCGTCGAAATCGAACATGTTCCGTCCTTCCGCGAATGATCGCAGTCATCGAATTAGCAATGAACGGATGCCCCCACCAGGGACTAGAGCGTCTCGTAGGAACGTCGCAACACCAGCTTGACCCACGCGTGCTCCCACTCCTTCGCCGCCTTGCGTCTGCGCTCCGATAGGGCGGCCACGGCCTCTTCGTCGGGACTCGCGGAGGCCAACGCCCCGGCGGCGATGGCTTCGAGCAGGCTTCCCCAGGACTCCAGGAACTCGGTTTCCCAGAACTTGAAGGAGAGCGTGGAACAACCGAATTCGAACGCGCGACCGCGCCATTCGAGGTGGGAGGCCGCCGGTTCGAAATCGGAAATCGACTTCTTGTCTTCGCGCACGGAAGGCAAGGAGATCGGAGGATCGTCGGCTCGGACGGAGCCGCGGTTGGCCGGGGATCCGGTTCTTCGGGTCCTCTCCGAAGGATGGCGTTGGCGGAATTCCCTCGGTTGGGGATCCGGATCGCGCTCGTTGCGGCGCGGCCGTTCGTCTTCGGTGGGACGTTTCTGGCTCAGGGCCAGGAGGTCTTCGCCGTACTGGTGGAACAGGGGCCCGGTCAGAAGCTGGAGTTTCTCCAGTTCGTAGATGTCGGCGGGAGCGTGGAGGAGGATGCGTCGGAAAACCCATTCGTCCAACAACTGGTCGGGGTGGAACAGACCGGCTTCCAGAGCCCGCCGCCTGCGCCAGGCCATGAAGGCCGTGATCCGATCGTCGCTGGTGGGCTCCACTGTGGATCCAAGGTAGGAACCTTGCGCCTTCGGGAGGTGGTAAAATGCCCGCAGCATGCGTACCGGACAGGTTTACCTTTGCTTCGATGCTCGCAGTGGACATCGGGAACACGCACACCGTGGTCGGACTCTTCAGCGACGGAGTGCTGCAACGAAAGTGGAGGCTGACCACCCGACCGGCCGCCACCTCGGACGAGATCGAGATGCGGGTGCGCCAACTCATGGATGTCGGCCAATTCCCGGTTTCCCGATTGCGGGCTGCGGCCATCGCCACCGTGGTTCCGGCCTTGGAGCGCTCCTGGCACAGGGGTTTGGAGAGGGTCGTTCCCACCGGGGATGTCCGGTCGCTGAACCACCGCAACTGCGGGATCGCCCTCGACTACGCCAACCCGGTCCAGATCGGTCCCGATCGCCTGGCGAATGCGCTGGGACTGCAGAGCAAGGGCATCTCCGACGCGGTGGTGATCGACTTGGGAACGGCCACCACCTTCGACGTCGTCCGGGGCGGCACCTACCTGGGTGGGGCCATCGCGCCGGGCATCGAAACCGGAATGCTGGCGTTGGTGGGGCGCACGGCGCGCCTCCCCCAGGTGGCCATCGAAGTGCCGGACCGCGCGACCGGCCGAACCACCGAGGCGGCTCTCCATTCCGGTTTGCTGCTGGGACACGTCGGGATGATGGAACACCTGGTGGCCAGGATCCGTCTGGAGGAAGGGATCCCGGATGCCAAGGTCATCGCCACGGGCGGCTGGTCGGTGGTCCTGCGAGGTCTCACCAGGATCGTGGATGCCTACTGTCCGGATCTGACCCTGGAAGGGTTGGAGTGGTTCGTCCGCACTCGTCCCGTCCCGGAAACGTGAGGTAGGATGGGCCCCATCCTCTGTCTCGCGGGATGGTTCCTGCTTTCCGCGGCCCCCGAACCGGTCCATCTCGATTCCGCCCGGGCACGCCAGCTCGTGGGGACCATGGACTCGACCGAGGTCCTGCCGCTCACGACGGATTGGACCGTGATCGGCCCTGTCGGCGACTCCGCCATCCTTTTGGCGCGGGGCACGGAATTCGCCCGAGTGCCTTGGACGGACATCGACTCCACGCCTCCCAAGGGGGCAAACTCGGATCCAGGCTGGTCGACCTGGGACGGATTCCGACCCGACGTGGAACATCTTCGACGGTGGACGGCACCCCCTTCGGGATTCGCCGTTCGCCTGGGAGCCTCCACGGCGGCTTCGCCGGGCTCCTTCCCCACCACGGAATGGACCACGGGTGTGGAGGCCGGATACGCCTGGAAAGGCTGGGTCGGCGCGGACATGGGAATCCGTTGGGACCGCATGGAGCAGACGCCGCGCGTGTTCCACCTGATGCGGGATTCCTCCCTGCCCGGCGCATGGAGCTGGCTGGGGGCGATCTGCGGTCCGGGAGTCTGCTTGGAACTGGAAAGGCATGCGCTTCCGATCGGGTCCCAAAGCTGGAGGCAGTCCCAGTTGGACAGCCTCCTGGAAGGGATGAAGCCCGGCTCGTTCTGGAAGGTGACCGGCGATTCCTCGTATTCGGGGGCTTGGGAAAGAAGGTTGGTCGCCCACTTCGGAAGCCTCGAATATCGATTGTCCGCATGTCCGGGACTCTGGTCCGGATCGCTCCAGAGCCTGGGGCTGAAGGACCTCCCCGCGGGATGGGCCACCTTCGGGTTGGGCGAGACCTGGACTTCCTACTCGGCAGCCTCCTGGTTGGAGCTGGCCATCGGTCCTCCGGCGTTCCACCTGCCGCGCTGGGGTGGATTGCCCTGGTCGGTCGTGATCGAACCGGTCCGCGTGCGTCTGGACTACCGCACGCTCTCCCAGTTCTCGTTGTCCTTGCAAGCCACCGTCTCCATACCCGACCCCACTTCCGCCTTCGGCGCGAGGATCCAGCCATGAACACATCCTTGCAATCCCTCGTCCGGGCTGCCCAGGTCTTGGACAGGATCCGCTGGCAGTCCCTCCTGGCGCTCGCGATCCCTCTGCCCCTGGCGGTGTTCGCGGTGATGGTGATGCAGCACTTCGACGCCCTCTACTACCGCAATCCCGTCCAGGCCGCGATCCTGGTGCTGTTCCTGGTCGGCCAGGCGGTCCTGGCCATCCAACTCTTCCAGATGTCCCGTCGGGCGCTGGAAGACCGCAAGGTGTTCGACGTGCTGCACTCGGCAGGATCCGACCCGGATCTGGGCGGCCTGCAGCAGGCCCTGTCTTCCCTGCCGTCCGCGGAGACCCGCGATCTCTGCCTGCGTTGGATCGAGTTGGGACTTCGGGGCGAGTTCGACACCACCGGGGGCATCCTGCGCAACGCAGCCGATCGCAGGGATCTGCTGGACAACGGGCGGCTGGGAGTCCACGCGCTGGTCAACCGCACCGTGCTCAAGGTCGGTTTCCTGGGAACGCTGGTGGGTCTGGTGCTCACGTTCCCGCCCATGAAACGCGCCATCCTGGGCCTTTCCGATTCGGGCGGAGAAATGGGTTTCATCCACGACATCGCCAAGGCCATCGACGAGGACGCCTACGCGATCCAGGCGACCCTGGTGGCCACCGGCATATCCCTGCTGGTGGAGGCGCTGGTGGTGCAGCTGCTGGACCGGCTGTTCCGCGGCCGCGAGCTCGCGGAGACGCACCTGTCGGACTGGTACCTCACCGTCCTCGCTCCCGCCGTCCGCGCCCACCTGGGACGGGACCGGGGTCCATCCGCCGAGGAAAGGGCCCGGACCGAGGCGAGGCTCATCGAAGCCCAGAAGATGCTCGACGGGCACGTGCAGAAGCTCCTGGAGACGCTGCGTCACACCGGGGCCTCCATCGAGGCCGTGGGGCGGCTCCAGGACGAATTGGCCCACCGCGTCGGCGAGCTGCGGTCCTGGGAATCCGAGTACAGGCAATTCCTGTCCACCAAGCGGATCGCGGCCGGACCTTCCGCTCCGGAGCCGGGAGCCTGAGGATGTCGCTGCGCAGGCGAGCGCCCGACCTGGGCGATGCGGTCTCCTTCGAGTCCATCCTCACGGTCTTCACCGTGCTGCTCGTGCTCCGCATGGTGTTCCTGGTTCCGATGGTGAACCTGGACAAGGCCAAGACGGAATCGGCCCGCCGCGACTGGATCTGGGATCGCAGCATACGGAGGGTGGCGCGTTCCGGCGGCGTCTCCGGAGCCGGTCCCTACGCGGTGGCCATGGGGCTCGCGACCGCCCGGGCGCTGCTGACCTCCAAGCCCGGGGATTCGGTGGTCTGGATCGAAGCCGTGCTGTCGGACAGCTCCGTGGTGGTGGTCCGGCACGACCGGGGCGCGGGCTCCTACGTCCGCCTGCACGCCCAGTCGAGATCGGAACATCCCTCCTGCCAGTACGGGAGGCTCGACTGGAGCGCTCCCGAGGGGCAGTGGTTCACGGTGGCCGATTCCGTGGATTACGGCGACAAGGGGGTGGGGGAGGGCGCCCTGCGGGAGTACCGGCGCTGGTTGGAGGAGAGTCCTCCGTGAGCGCCATGGGACGGGTACTTCCTCTTCTCGCGCTGCTCGCGGCCGGTGCCGGTGCAGAATGGTCCGCGGCGCCGCTCGGGGCCTTCGCGGTCGCGACCCTCGCGGACCAGGCCGTGGTGGCCCGTCTGCAGGCCAGGTTCCACGCCGGGGGCACACCGGTCTTCCTGCTCGGAAGTCCCGTGTCTGGTTTGCAGCAGGGCGACATCCTCCGCTTCTCCGACAAGGCCTTCCTGGTGGACGCCGACGTCTGGCAGACGCTCTCGGCCGAGGGCGCGTTGCGCGCGCTCCGCCAATCGCCGGTGGTGCGGGTCCAGGCCGCGGCCAACCCCGCCGCATGGAACGCCCGTTCCAGGATCGTGTCCAGCGCCCGGGAGAAGAAGCTCTACGAGTTCGGAGCGGCGCTCCTGAAGAGCCTGCAGCAATCGATGGGGGGCGTGCCCACCGGACAGAAGCTGTTCCTGTCCCTGGAGGGGGGCCAACTGGTCCTCACCGCCCCCGCGTCGTTCCTGGACAGGCTCCGCGCCGGTCCGTCCGCGAGCTCCCAGGCGCATCTTCCGCGCGGACGACCCGAATGGGTCTCCACGCCGCCGCCGGACTCCCTGTGGGTTGGACAGAAGTTGACATGGACCGCATGGGCGGTGGACGATTCCGGGGGACCCACGACGGACTTCGCCTTCGGATACCTGGGGAACCTTCCGGCGGGTCTGGTCTGGGACAAGGAATCGAGGAGCCTGCAGGGCGATCCCCTGGACACCGGACATTCCAGCGTGAGGTGGACGGTCGTCGGCGAACGCGGGGGCGACACCCTGGCCTGGCACCCCGTCGTCCGACGTCCCCAACCTCCGCGGCTGGAGGGCCAACCGATCCAGCCCCGCTGCGGCGGAAACTGGTCCTTCACCCCGGTTCCGTGGTCGAGCCGGTGGCCGGGATCGGCGCTCCATGTGGTTCCCGTCTCGCTTCCGGCAGGCGCCCGCTGGGATTCGGCGGCCGGAAGCGTGGCCTGGTCGCCCCCCGACTCCGGCCCGGCCGGTGCGAAATCCGTCTGCGGCGCGACCGTGGATCTGGGTTTCCGCGTCGTGGATCCGACCGGTGCGAGCGCGTCCCGCACATGGACCGTGCGGGTGCAGCGGCGCAAGGACCTGATCTCCTCGGACGGGCTTCTGGTGCAGCTTCCGTGGGATACGCTGCTGGAGAGGCGCTGGTACACCTGGAATCCGGGCCGCGTGCGCTCCGACTGGGAGGATGCCGGGGTGTCCTTGGACTCGGTGCGGGGCGACGGCGACGTCTCGTGGAACGGCAGCGTCCTCTCCTTCCGACCCACGCGCGTCGGCCGGATGGACTTCGTGTTCGTGTTCGCGGAACGCGGCGCCAAGAGGGCCGTCGAGGTGTCGAAGCCCGTGAAGGCGTACCTTCCTCCGGTCTTCCTCAGTCGCCTGGGAGGCTCCGGCGTGGCCGACGGTTCCGTTCGCAGCTACCGACCGGTGGCGCTGGATCCGCAGGGAGGCCCCGTCCACGTCTTCGCGGACATTCCCCCGGGCGCGCCCCTGGCCTGGGATGGACGGGATCTGGTCGCCACCCCCGATGGACCGGGCGCGTGGGCGGCTCGTCTGGAGGCCCGCGACACCCTGGACCAGATCGCCGAGCAATGGGTGGAATTCCACAGCCAGGCGAACCCCAACTCGGTGGTCGCCGTGCGGCACCGGTGGGAGGCCGGAACAGCCCCTTGGGAGGCGGAAATGAGCCTGGGCAGCGGTCGGATCGGACTCTTCGTGCCCGACCTGGACCGGCTGCTGGGTTGGACCTCCCTGGTTCGCCAGGACTGGCCGTTCGTCTACGGAGGGATGGACTTCCTCGGACCCGACCAGCGCAGGAAAGGCAACTCCCTGGGCGGGGACCTCGGTTTCACGCTGCGGGTGCCGAATTCCGACATCCTGACGGGAGGGGTGATGGCGAGGATCTCGGCGACCGCTTCGGCGCGGCCCGATCTGCCCTGGAGCTTCGAGGGGGAGGTCCTGGCCTGGCTGAACCAGGGGATCCTGTTGACGGATTCCGGCGGATTCATGAAGCTCACCCAGGCGCAAGTCGGCGGCGGCTACGATTCCGCGGCCGATGCCCGGTACGGGAAGGCTCTCGGCGAGATCGAATCCGACGAGTTCGACCGGAAGAACCTGGTGGTCCTTTCGCGCCTGGAGGGCTGGCTCCACCTTCCGTGGGACATGGGAGCCGGCATCGGATTGTGGAGGAACGACCTGCCCATCGCCCACGAGTTCGAGCAGCGGGTGGGATTCGGTCTGCGCTGGCGGCCCCGAACCCCCGCGGGCACGTTCTCCGCAGCTCTCCGCGCGGGCTGGGGTCCCGCGGGCTCCGGGTCCGCCGTCTGGGGCGATCTCCAGTGGACCACGGGGATTCTACCTTGACGCCCTCCATGAAGATCCTCGTCGTCGGATCCGGCGGTCGCGAACACGCCATCGTCCAGAAATTGTCGGATAGCGCCCACGCCCCCGAGATCATCGCGGCCCCCGGGAACCCGGGCATCGGATTGCTGGCCCGGTGCGTCCCGGTGGCGCTGGACGACGTCGAGGGCCTGGTCTCCCTGGCCGTGGCGGAGTCCGTCGACTGGGTGTTCGTGGGTCCCGAGATCCCCCTCGCCCTGGGGTTGGTGGACCGGCTGACCGAGGCGGGCGTACCCGCCATCGGCCCCACCCAAGCGGCTTCCCGGCTGGAATCCTCGAAGGCCTTCGCCAAGGACATCATGGTGCGCCATTCCATCCCGACGGCCGCGCACCAGACCTTCGCGGAATTGGAACCGCTGCTGGTGCATCTGGCCGAATGCCCGGTTCCGGTGGTGGTGAAGGCCTCCGGACTCGCCGCAGGAAAGGGTGCCGTGGTCTGCATGACCCGCGAGGAGGCCATGGCCGCCGCGCGCCAGATGCTGGGGGAGGAGAGGATCTTCGGTTCCGCCGGCGACGAGGTGGTGGTGGAGGAGTTCATGCAGGGCGAGGAGGCTTCCGTCTTCGTCCTCTGCGATGGAGTCCGCTACGTGCTGCTTCCATCCGCCCAGGACCACAAGCGGCTGCGGGACGGCGACCAGGGCCCGAACACGGGCGGGATGGGCGCCTATTCGCCCGCTTCCTGCGTCACGCCCGCGATCCTCGCTTCCGTTTGCCAGAACATCGTGGAGCCGGTCCTCAAGGCGATGGAGCAGGAAGGATGCCCGTACAGGGGCATCCTCTTCGTGGGACTCATGTTGACGAAGTCGGGGCCCAAGGTGGTGGAGTTCAACTGCCGTCTGGGCGATCCCGAGACCCAGTGCATGCTGCCCGTCCTGGAAGCCGACCTGGTGGACCTTTGCCAGGCCGCCTTGGCGGGGCGTCTGGGCGACATCCACGTGCCGGCCCCTCGGCGGTCCGCCGCGGTGGTGGTGCTGGCCGCGGAAGGTTACCCCGGTGCGGTCCGCAAGGGTCGCATCATCGAAGGCGTCGAGGCCGCGTCGCGACTGGAGAACGTGCAGGTCCTGCACGCGGGTACCGTGGTGGACGATTCCGGACGCCTGGTGACCTCGGGAGGTCGGGTGTTGAGCGTCGTCGGGTCGGGGGACACCTTGTCCCAGGCGGTGGACAACGCCTACCGAGGCGTGTCCGCGGTGAGCTTCGAAGGCCTGCAGCACCGCACGGACATCGCGGCTCGAGGCTTGGCCGGGGCCCGGACCGGGTCGTGAAATTTCCCGCCTGGGCGGCCCTCCTGGCTTCCGGCGTCTCCGCTGGACTTCCCCTCGCCGCCTTCCGCGGGGAGAGGCTCTATTTCGACGTGTTCTGGGGGGGGATGCTGGTGGGACATTCCTCCATCGAGTGCCTGCCCACGACGGATCCTGGCCTGCTGGCGGTGCGCACCACCGCCCGGGCCAACAAGACCATCCAATCCATGTACCCCGTGCAAGACACGGTCCAGTCCCTGCTGGATCCGAAGACGGGTTTGCCGGTGCAATTTCGAAAGGTGCAGAGGGAGGGACTGTACTCCGCGGATGTCCGCATCGAATTCCGACGCGCCCAGTCCCTGGCCCAGGTCTCCGCGACCATCAAGGGGGAGGCGAAACCCGACACGACCATCGACCTCTCGGGCGGGGAGTTCGACCTCCTTTCCGCCTTCCAACACGTGAGGGAGTCCGACCTGGAACCGGGAAGATCTCAATTCCTGTCCCTGGTGGACAACCGCAAGCGCTTCGCCTCGGTGGAGATCCTCTGCCTGCGCCGCGAGATCCTGGACACAGGAAAGGGCACCGTGCGCACCCTGGTGATCGAGCCCAAGATCCACGGCGATGCGCTGTTCGCCTCCAAGGGCCGGATGCTCATGTGGGTCACCGACGACGCCTGGCACGTCCCGGTGCGGATGGAGTCCAAGGTCAAGCTGGGCACCATCCGCGCCGATCTGGTCCAGCGCGTCGCGCCCTGAAGCTCAGTCCCGGGCCACGATCAGCTCGCCCCGATCCGCTCCCGACACTCCTCTCCAGACGTACCAGTAGACGCCCGATTTGACCCGGCTGCCGGAGG
>DATNIW010000079.1:0-21283 GCA_035604215.1 Fibrobacteria bacterium | reverse complement strand
TCCTGGCGGAAAGGCGGTTCGCCCCTCGCTGGAGGGTGGTCCTGGGAGCGGGCATCGGCGACCTGTCGACACCCGGCAGGCCGGTCCGCTGGATCCCTTCCGTTCGCTCGGGAGTGTCCTGGAATGAATAGCCTCCTCCTTCTCCTTGCCCTGTCCTCCTCTCCGCTGCGGACGGACACGCTGCTCGCGCCCGACGGCTCCGCCGCGGGATTGTGGGTCCCCTCCGGAAAGGTCCGCCATCCGCTGGTGGTGTGGCTGCACGGCGGCCTTGGCGCCAACAACCCCCTGAAGGGAATCGCCGCGGCCTCCAACATGGAGGCGACCTGGGGGGAATCCGGCGCCTTCGCGCTCTTGGCGCCTTCCGCTTGGCCGGCTTCGCCGTGGTGGAGCGACGAGGCGGCGCTGCGGATCGCGGGGTTCGTGGATTCCGCCGCCCGGCGGCCCGGCGTGGACGGATCCCGACTGGTGCTCGCCGGAGTCTCCGACGGTGGCATCGGAACCCTGTGGTTGGCGGCGCGACTGCGGGGACTCTGGGGCAAGCGGTTGAAAGGCGTCGCGGTGTGGTCCTGCGACCCGGACGTTCTGGTCGCCCAGGGCATCCCCTGGTCCCCGAATGCGCTGAAGGGCATCCCCGTGCGCTGGACCGCCGGTGGCCGCGACCATCTCTTCCCGCTGGAACGGATCCGGTCCTGGTGGGCCGTGTTCGCCAAGGCCGGAGTCGAAGTCGAGGAGCACGAGGATCCGGAAGCCGACCACGACCTGTCGTTCCACAAGAAGGATCTGTCTCTCTTTCCCGCCTGGACGCGTCGCATCGCGCGTTGATCCCGCGCCGCCTCCGATCGGGCGGACGCTAGGGGGCGTGTCGGGCGAAGGTCGTTTCCAATTCGCCGAACAGCGCGGCCTGGCTGCGGATCGCGGAAAGCAGGTCGCCCAAGTGCAGCGACTCGTTCTCGGAGTGGGCGTTGCAGGAGGGATCCTCCACGCCCAGGAGCAGCGCGGGGACTCCGCCGAGGGCGCCGGTCACCGCGTCCACGAAGGGGATGGAGGCGCCGCACCCCACGTCCACCGGCGCCTTGCCGTAGCCGGCTTCCAGGGCGTTCCGCGCGGCGGCGAACAGCGGATGGACGGTGGATGTCCCCCAGGCGGGAGCCAGGCTCTCCTCCGTCATGGTCAGCTCGAATCCGGCGGGCACTCCGTCTCGGAGCGCCTCTTCCAGAAGGTCCATGGTCCGGCGCGGATCCATGCCGGGGACGATGCGGATGCCCACGCGCGACCAGGCCGAGTCCATCAGCACGTTCCCGGTCTTCCCCTTGGTGCCCGCCTGGATCCCGTTGATGGCGAGCGCGGGCGTCCGCCACAGGCGCCGGCCCAGGTCGACGGAATCCGTCGGGACCAGGGACGGATCCGATCCCGCGACCCTCGCGAAATCGGCGCGGTCGTAGGGAAGGTCCTTCCAGTCCCGGAGTTCGCGCTCGGTGGGGGGCTCGATCCCCTCCAGGATGCCCGGGATCGCGAGCGTGCCGTCGGGACGGGACAGGCTCGACAGCATCCGACACAGGACCTGCACCACGTCGGGCACCGCGCCTCCCCAGAGTCCCGAGTGCAGGGGCCTCTCCAGGGCGCGCAGTTCGAGCTCCACGGCCACCAGCCCGCGGAGGGATATGGTGAGGGACGGCAGACCCACGTCGTAGTTGGCGAGATCCGCGATCACGACGGCGTCGGCACGGAGCAGGTCCAGGCGCGAGCGCAGGAACGTCTCCAGGTTTCCCGACCCGACCTCCTCCTCGCCCTCCACCAGCACGGTGACGTTGATCGGGAGACTCCCCTGCAAGGCGTACCAGGCCGCGATGGAGGCCGCGTGCAGGGCGATCCCCGCCTTGTCGTCCGCCGCTCCGCGACCGTAGAGCCGTCCCTCCCGCTCGGACGGTTCGAAGGGCGGCGTGGTCCAGAGTTCTTCCCGCATCGGGGGTTGCACGTCGTGGTGGGCGTACAGGAGAAGAGTGGGCCTGTCCGGTCCGGCGCGGTGGTCGCGCGCCACCACGTAGGGGTTCACGCCCGGAGGCGCCAGCACCTGGACATCGGGCAGGCCGACTTCGCGAAACCAATCCGCGGTGGCCCCGGCGGAACGCTCCACCTCTTCCCGCGGGAAGCCGGGAAAGCTGCACGAGGGGATCGCGACGAGATCCGACAGGCGTCGGACCGTCCGGGGAAACTGGGAACGGCAAAGGGAGAAGAGTTCGTCCTGTCGCATGGGTCCCAAAGTAGGACCGGCAACCGGCATGGAGGCACACGAACTCGATCGCGAAACGATCTCGATCCCGTCCGGCGCGCATTCTAGATTGGGCTTTTCTGGCACACCTCCCGGCGGGTCCGTTTGGCCATCCCGGGGGATTTCAAGGAGTCGACATGTCGCAGAATTTCGATCTGGTGGTGATCGGTGGCGGACCCGCCGGATACGTGGCGGCCATCAAGGCGGCCCAATACGGAAAGTCCGTGGCCGTGGTCGAGATGGAGCGGGCGGGCGGCACCTGCCTGAACTGGGGCTGCATCCCCACCAAGTCGCTGTTGAACCAGGCCGAATTCGCCGTGCATCTCCAGCACGCGGAGGACTACGGGTTCACGGTCGGGAACGTCTCGTTCGACTTCGCCAAGGTCATCGCCAAGTCGCGCAAGGCCGCCGACAAGATGGCCATGGGCATCGACCACCTGTTCAAGAAGAACAAGATCACCTCCTTGAAGGGTCTGGCGACCATCCTCCGACCGGGCCTGGTGGAGGTCTCGTACCAGGACGGGAAGCCCGCCGAACGTTTGGAAGCCCGGAACATCGTGATCGCCACCGGTGCCAAGCCTCGCACCTTGCCGGGCCTCGTGCTGGACCGGAGCACGGTCATCACTTCCCGGGAGGCGCTGGCGCTCACCGTGGCGCCCAAATCCATCCTCATCGTGGGCGCAGGCGCCATCGGCGTCGAGTTCGCCTACTTCTACAACGCCTTCGGGGCCAAGGTCACCTTGGTGGAGTTCGCCCCCAAGATCCTTCCCATCGAGGACGACGAATCCTCCGCTCTCCTCTTGCGCAAGTACGAAAGCTACGGCATCGAGGTGCTGACGGGAACCAAGGTCACCGCGCTTTCCGTGACGGCGACCGGAGCCACCGCCACCTTCGAGGGGAAGTCGCCCAAGGGCGGCAACACCTTCGAGAAGGTCCTGGTCGCGGTGGGCGTGGAAGCCAAGCTCGACGGCCTGCTGGGTCCGGACATCAAATTGGACCTGGAGCGGGGCTTCGTGCGCACCAACGCGGACTACTCCACGTCCCTCCCCGGCGTCTACGGCATCGGCGACGTCATCGGGCCTCCGTGGCTCGCCCACGAAGCCTCCTGGGAAGCGGGACAGTGCATCGACGGCATCTACGGCGGCATCGCGCCGCACAAGGGCCACCTGGTTCCGGGCTGCACCTACTGCCAGCCGCAGGTCGCGAGCGTGGGGGCCACCGAGCGGAAACTCAAGGAGGACGGCGTCGCCTACAAGGTGGGCAAGTTCCCGTTCATCGCCAACGGCAAGGCGGTCGGAACGGGCGACACCGACGGATTCGTGAAGCTCCTCTACGGCGCGGACCGCCACGAGCTCCTGGGCGCCCACGTCGTCGGCGCCGAGGCCACCGAGATCATCGCCGAGCTGAACCTCGCCATGAACATGGAGGCCACGGTCGAAGACATCCTCGCGACCATGCACGCCCACCCCACCCTCTCCGAGGCCATCGCGGACGCGAGCGGAGTCGCCTTCGGAAAAGCGGTTCATATGTGAGGCATTCCCGTAGGGACGCAAAATTTTGCGTCCCTACGGGAATGGCGGGGGCGGATGGTACCTTCATCCGATGAGCCAGCTCACTTCCAAGTTCCGACACGTCTTCGTCCGCATCCAGAACCCGCTGCAGCGCCTGGAGGCGTTGCGCATGTTGTTGGAGACCGAACGCTCCCGGATCCGGGCGGACTTCGACTCCGGAGAGTCCGCCGTGTCCACCACCGCGGAGACCGCGGACATGGTGGACGCCCTCTTGCGCAGCCAGTTGGAGGCGCGCATGAACGCGACCGGATCGGCATGGGAGATCGCCCTGGTCGCGGTGGGTGGTTACGGTCGCCGCGAGATGTGCCCCAAGAGCGACGTCGACCTGCTCATCCTCACGCCGGAGAAGCCCTCGTCCTCCGTGCTCGCGGAAGTGGAGCAGCTACTCTACCCCCTTTGGGACCTCGGCTTCGTGCTGGGGCAGGCCGTGCGATCCATCTCGGAGTGCCGCAAGGCCAGCGAAGACGACGTGGAGACCTACACGGCCTTCCTGCAGGAGAGGTTCCTGGGAGGGAATTTCTCCTTGTACCGCCAATTCGCGGACTTCGTGTCCGAACGTCCTTCGGGTCGCAGGCAGAAGCAGCTGGTGGCGATGAAGCTCGAGGAGAGGGCCAAGCGATTGGACGCCCAGGGGAAGCTCGCGCAGATGCTGGAGCCCAACCTGAAGGAAGGACGCGGATGCCTGCGCGACCTGCACACCCTGGTGTGGCTCGCGGGAATCCAGCACGGAGCCCGCGGCCTGGAGGACCTCGCGCGCACGGGCATCGCGGGGCCCGAGGAGCTGGAGGAACTGCGCGACGCGAACGAGTTCCTGCTGCGCGCGCGCGTCGCCCTCCACAACGCGACCGGCGAGAAGGGCGACCGACTGGGGTTCGAGGAGCAGGTGGCCGTCGCCGAGGCGCTGCACTACCGCGCCGACGAACGCGTGAAGGCGGTGGAGGCGTTCCAGAAGGACTTCTACCGCCACGTGCGCACCGTGGACTCCATCACTTCGCAGTACTGCGACCTCCTCGCCGAGAACCAGCGCAAGAAGAGGGCGAAGTCCCCCGATCCACGGTTCGAGGTGGTCGACGGAGCGCTGGAAACGCCGGAGCGCGGCGCGAATCCCTTCCTGGGGAACCTGCCGCTCGTGCTCGAGCTCTACCGGACGGCGCAACGCGCCGACGTCGGCGTCGGGACGCGCACACGGTGGTACGTCCGACAAGCGGTGTCCGTCATGGCCGATGGAGAGGTGGATCGTGCCAAGTGCCTGGGGTTGCTCCTGGAGATCGCCAAGGCCTCGAGCACCAAGGGCTTCACCCTCAGGGAACTGCACCGGCTCGGCGTGGTGGATCTCGTGGTGCCCGACTTCCGCCTGATCGACTGCCACAGCCAGCACGACATCTACCACGTGTACACCACGGACGAGCACACCCTGACCGTCCTCACGCGCATCTCCACGCTGGCGCACAACGCCGATCCCGTGCTCGACCACTTCGGCGAGGAGCTCTCCAAGGTCACCGACATGGATGTCCTCTACCTCTCGGCCCTCTACCACGACGTGGGCAAGGGGCTGGGACCGGACCACAGCGACTCGGGCGCGAAGCTCGTCCACCAGTATTGCCTCTCGGTCGGGTATTCGGAGGCCCGCGCCGCGCACGCCAGGCTGCTGGTGCAGCACCACCTGCTCCTCAACCACCTCGCGCAGCGACGCGACATCGAGGACCCGAAGACCATCCGCGACCTCCTGACGAAGGTCCCCGACGAGCACCTGCTCCGCAAGCTCTACGTGCTCACCTGGGCCGACACCTCGTCGGTCCATCCGGACGCGTGGTCCGCGTGGAAGGCGATCCTGCTGCGGAGACTCTACGAGGCAACCCTCTCCGAACTGCGCGAGGAGAACGCGCAGGTGGATTCCGCCACCCGCCGCGAAGCCTTGGCCGGCGAAGCCTACGGCCATCCGCGCGAGGAGGTGCTGGAACACCTGAAGCGCCTTCCGCGGCGCTACGCTTCGTCGGTCTCCGCTCGCCAGGTCGCCGACCACCTCGACCTCGTCCAGTCGCTTTCCAGCAGGCACCGCATCGCCGTGAAGGTCCGGGACCAGGGTTCGCACTGGGACGTCGCGGTGGTGATGGCCGACCGCCCGGGCCTGCTCTCGCGCATCTGCGCGGGCTTCACCACGCTCCGCCTTTCCATCGCCGCTTCGCAGGTGTACACGAGGGTCGACGGCCTGGCGATCGACCTCTTCTCGGTGATCCCGACGGAGCCGCCCCAGTTCGAAGGGGAAGAGGGTCTCGCCCGCCTCTGCGAAGAACGGATCGCCGAGGTGAGGGATCTGGACCGCGCGGCTCTCGAGGACACGGTGCGCGTCCACATCCGGCGTTGGGAGGCCTCGTTGACCCGCATCATGGTCCCTGGAGTGTCCGTGGAAGTGCACGACCACGTCTCGGACGACTACACCGTGCTCGACATCACCGCGCCCGACCGGCTCGGCCTGCTCTTCGAATTGACCGCGCATCTCTCGCGGCGACAATGGGTTATCCACTCCGCGCGGGTGTGGACGGAAGCCGACAGGGCCATCGATTCCTTCTACCTGGCCACCACGGAAGGCCGTCGGATCCCCGACGACGAAACGCGTCGGACGGCCATCGAGGAACTGTCGAACCTCCTCAGACCGGCGGCAGTCTAGACATTTTTTGTCGAGTCGGCGAAAGTTTCGAAAAAAAATTGCGCGGATGTGTTGACTCTTGACAAAGGCCAGCGTATCATTTCTCAAGACGGTTCCGTTGCGCTGTCAAATGCGTCGCGGGATCCCATGAACAGGCGCTTTTCGCGCCACTGCAAACCACAAGCGACTCCATGGAGGAGAACGCCATGATGAAGAAAGCCGCACCCAAGAAGGCCGCCGCCAAGAAGGCAGCCCCCAAGAAGGCCGCCGCTCCGAAGAAGGCCGTCGTGAAGAAAGCCGCACCCAAGAAGGCCGCTGCCAAGAAGGCAGCCCCCAAGAAGGCCACCGCTCCGAAGAAGGCCGTCGTCAAGAAGGCCGCTCCGAAGAAGGTCGCGAAGAAAGTCGTCCCGAAGAAGGCTTGAGCGCCTTCTCCTCCGTAGTGTAAAGAACGTCGCCTTCGCGGATTGCATCCGCGAAGGCGATTTTTGTTTGTGCCGAATCGCGGTAGCGGATCCTCCGGATTGGCGGTGGCCCGAATCGGCGAATCGAATCCGGGCGGCGCCGAATCGATACCCGGCCCCGGCCCCGGGCATATCCGAATCGGGTTCGACGGAAGCCCGGACCCCATTCGGGGGGAATCACATCCTGGAGACGGGCTCCAGTCCGACCAGGGAAAGGGCCCTGGCCAGGGTCCGCCGCGCCGCCTCCACGAGGAGCAACCGCTCCGGCGTCGCCTCCACGTCGAGGACGCGGTGGTGGTGCGTGAAGGCGTGGACCTTCTCGGCGAGCTCCAGGGCGAACTGGGCGACGATGGACGGTTCCGCGAACTCCACGGCCTGGTCGACCTTCTCGCCGAACTGGGCGAGCACCGAAAGGACAGCTTCCGTCTCGGGTTCGCGCAGCAGCTCCCATCTCGCGCCCTCGAACGGCGGCAGGCCTTCCGATTTCCGCAGGATGCTGGAGAGGCGCACATGGGCGTACTGGATGTAGGGGCCCGTGTCCCCCTCGAAGGAGAGGATGGCGTCGAGGTCGAACCGGGTGTCGACCATGCGGCGGTTCTTCAGCTCGTTGAAGAGGAGGGCTCCAATGCCCACCGCTTCCGCCAGGTCCTCGCGATCGGCGAGCTCCGCGCCGCGCTCCCGCATGGTCCCTCGGATCCGCTCGACGGCCATGTCCATCACCTCGGGAAGCGGCGCCCCCGTGCCCGAGCGGGTGCTGACCTTGCTCCAGGATCCATCCTCGCCCCTGCCCAGCACGAGTCCAAAGGGAACATGGACGCAACCGGTGGCCGCGGGTTCTCCCATCCTCGCGAGGACCCCGAAGACCTGCCGGAAGTGCAGGCTCTGGCCGGAGTCGACCACGTAGAGGGCGCGATCGCAATGGAATCGCTCGTGGCGCCAGATCGCGGCGGCGATGTCCCGCGTCGCGTAGAGCGTGGCTCCGTCGCTCTTGCGGATGAGGCAGGGAGGGATGTCGTCTCCCACGCGGACCACCTGCGCACCTTCGCTCTCCTCCAGGAGGCCCGATCGGCGGATGCGCTCGATGGTCGCCTCCAGCTTGTCCTCGTAGGAGCTTTCGCCGAGGAAATGGTCGAACCGCGCCCCGAGACGCCGGTACACCTCCTGCAACGCTTCGATGGACACCGCGATGAACCTCTCCCAGCAGGCGCGCGCGAACGCGTCCCCGGATTCCAGCCGCGAGAACCAGAGGCGCGCTTCGCCCTCCATGGCGGGATCCTCCAGGGCCGCGGGCTTGAATCCCACGTACATCCGGTTGAGGACGGAGAGCGTCACCGAGGGCAGGTCGGACAGCGCGGCATCGGGTTCGTTCCCGTGCTCGCGCAGCCACATGAGGATCAGCTTTCCGAACTGGGTGCCCCAGTCGCCCAGGTGGTTGACCGCGACGACGTTCCAACCCGCGGCCTCGTGGATGCGGCAGAGCGCGGCGCCGATCGCCGTGGATCGGATGTGGTGGTACACCAGCTCCTTGCCGGCGTTCGGCGACGAATAGTCCACCAGGACGGTCCGGCCCGCACCGGAATCCGTCACACTTCCTCCCTCCTCCAGGCGCCATGCGTCCATGACGGCCTCCCTGGCCAGGACACCCGGCTTCAGGCGGAGGTTGAGATAGCCGCCCTCGGCCGCGATCTCGGAGCCCTCCGGAGCCCGCACCGACTCGGCGAGCTCCTTCGCGATCTGCGGGGGCGCCTTGCGCCAGGCCTTCGCGAGCGAGAAGCACGGAAAGGCGAAGGCCCCCATCTTCGGGTCCGGCGGGCGCACGATGGACGCTTCGACGGCGGACGGATCCTGCTCCAGACGGACGGCCAGGGCCTCGGCGAACTCGAAGCGCCGACCCTTCACTCCCAGTCTTCTCCGGAGAGCTGTTCCGCTTCCTCTTCCACTTCGTCGGGGATTTCCGGCACCGGGTAGTCCTCGACGCGGGCGGGATGCTGCGGGGCGTCCTGCCACAACCTTTCCAGCGCGTAGTGGTCGCGGGCGTCGCGCAGGAAGACGTGGACGATCAGGTTGCCGAAATCCAGCACTCCCCAGCGGGAACCCGGTGCCGCTTCGGAACGCAAGGCCGCCACCCCGGCCTTGCGCAGGTCGCGGCGGACCCCCGAAAGGATGGATTGCAGCTGCACCTCGCTCTGGCAGGTGGCCAGGACGTAGCAGTCGCACAGCGTGGAGCGGTCGCGCAGATCCAGCCAGGAGACGTCCTGGGCCTTGCGAGCGAAAAGGTGGCTGATGGCAAGGCGCCGGACGTCGTCCAGCTCGGTTTCTGTGCTCATTGCGGAAGGATCTCCTCGATGTCGCGGCCGACGAAGACGGTTGCGTCGACCAGCAGGTTCTCGTTGTGGAAGGGACAGGTTCCATGCACGCCCAGGGCCGTCGCCACATGGGCCGCCACTTGGGCCGAATCGCGCCTTTCGGCGACCACGGTGCGGGCGAAGGTCTTCTCGGAGGCGTTTCCCACCTTCACGACGTCGAAGCCGTCGCGGCGGAGACGTTCGGCCACCAGGGAAGCGACACCCTTGCGGCCCGTGCCGTTGAGCACTTCCACGGTCCCCGCCGAGGCGGCCGGGAATCGCGAAGAGGTGTCGCGCCGCGCGGGGAACGGTGGACCCGCCGAGGGCGAGCGCCGACACGAACTCGCGAAGCAGGCGACGAGCAGGATGGCGACTAGGCGCACGGGTCCGGTGCGGGCATCTGGTTCAATGCCAAGGCGATCCGCCCGCGGTGCCCAGCGGCGACGAGGGGATGCCCACGTACCGCAAGGCGAACAGGAGCGATTCCGATGGACGGTATTCGAGTCCGACGTCCGGGATCAGGTAGGCGCCCCGTTGGAATCCCTGCGCGGCGACCCCGGTGGCTTGGAGGGGGGTGAGGATCCCGAGTCCCAACTGGAGGGTCAGCGGATCGGAGAGCCTGTAGTCGATCTGGTTCTGGACCATGCTCTGCGTCAGGCTCCCGCCGCCGCCGGACATGGCGGAAACCGTCACGCTCTGGTGCATCTGGAAGGTGCGGGAGTCCGCCAGCACCGGTTGCTCGGAACCCGGTCCCAAGGCGGGGAACGATCCCGGCGAGGAACCGAGGGGGAAGCTTCCCGAGAATTGCGCACGGCAAAGCGCGAAGGGAAGAAGCACGACCGCAAGGAGGAGCCCACGCATGACCAAGAGTCTACTCTCCGTCGTCGTGGCGGGCCACTCCGTCGGTCAACGGTCGGTTGGATCCGTCCACGAAGACCACCTTCATGACGTGGTCGCGGGCTTCGTCGTCGGGGAGGTGGCAGTAGGTGATGAGGATGACGAGATCCCCCGGCTGGACCAGACGGGCCGCCGCGCCGTTGACGCAGACCACACCCGAACCGGCCGCGGCCGCGATGGTGTAGGTCTCGAACCGGGCGCCGTTGGAGATGTCCACCACCTGCACCTTCTCGCCGGGCAGGATGTCGGCGGCCTCGAGCAGGGCTGCGTCGACGGTGATGGAACCTTCGTAGTGGAGTTCCGCCTGCGTCACGGTGGCACGATGGATCTTCGACTTGCCCATCTCGCGCACGAGCATCCTCAGAACCTCGCGGCGAGAACGGCACCCATGCCGGAGGGACGCGGCTCCAGGCGCAGGGAGAAGCTGGTCAGGGATTGGACGCGGTAGTGGTTGAACCAGACGTCCGCGGCGGAGGCGAGCATGTCCAGTCCCAGCAGCGGAGCCCAGACCTGGATGGTCGATCCCGAATTCTTGCCGGCGATGTTCACCGCGAGCGCGGCGACGGAGACGACGGCGATCCCCGAAAGCACCGCGCCGGGCACCGGCCGGCCTTCCCGGAACTGCTGCACGCCGGGGAGCAGGAACGCGGCGACGAGGCTCGGTCGATCGGCGGTCGGGGCGGCGTCGTTGTCGCGGGAATACATCCGCTCCAATTGACCGATGTCGGAACCGTTCTGGAGCTGGTTCAACCACTGGTCCTCGGTGATGCCCATGGGCTCCCACGGGCGGTGGGAATACTCCCGCACGGAAACTCCGCTGGTGATCAGCATCTCGACCTTGGACTTCTTGAGGCCCAGCTTGTCGATGAGGTCGATGTCGGAAGCGGAAACGCCCAACGACTTCCAATGGTCCTGCAACCGCACGCCATCCCCCGCATGCGCCGCCACCGCGAGCAATGCCACGAAAAGAATGACAGCGACGCGGATTCCCGAGAATCGCAAGAAGCAGGTATCGGCCGTGCGAAAGGTTTTTTGGCCAGGACGGGTCGCGAGACGTATGGCGGAATACGTCGAGTGGACCGGACACCGCCAAAAAGCCTTGCAGCCGGCCGAAAATGCCCAAGGACGGAATCGAACCGTCATGGAGTCACCTCCAGCGGATTTTGAGTCCGCCGCGTCTACCAATTCCACCACTTGGGCTTCGTGCATGAGGGAGGCAAAGATAGAACCTCGGATACGCTCCATGCGGGTCACTGCCGTCTTCCCCGCCCCTTCCTCCCGGGACCGCGGACTTCGGGCCCGCGGGAACCTGGGATCTGGGCGCGTCGGGCCGAGGCGGCGGCGCGCACGGGCACGGATGGAAGACCTTCCCGTCCTTCAATGACCGGTTCGAAGTCCACCCAACCCTGGACGGGATCGGCCTGCGCCAGCCGCACGCGGACCACGTCCCCGATGCGGAAGACCTTCCCGTTGGATCTCCCCCTCAGCTCCATGCGCTCCTCGTCGTGCATGTAGAAGTCGTCGGACATGCGGCGCACGTGGATCATCCCCTCGGCCCAGGGATCCTTGAGCTGCACGAACATCCCGATCGCTTCCACTCCCGTGATCTCCGCCGAGAACTCCTCGCCGAGACGTTCGCGAAGGATCCAGGCCGAACAGCACTTGATGCCCGAGCGCTCGGCCTTCACCACGGCGTCTTCCCGACCGCTGACGTGGGTCGCGAGCCGCCGCACCGCGGCCGACCAACGCCCCGGCACCTGGCCGTTCCTCAGGTGTTCCTTGATCACCCGGTGGGTCCAGAGATCCGGATAGCGGCGGATGGGACTGGTGTAGTGCGCGTAGTGCAGCCACCCCAGGGCGAAGTGGCCGCGGCAGTCCGGACTGTAGCGCGCCTTCTTCATGGACCGGATCGTCTTCCCCTGCAGACCCGCCGGGATCTCCCCGCTGCCCAGGATCCTCGCGAGCCATTCCTGCGCCTGCGGACGG
Organism: Fibrobacteria bacterium; assembly: GCA_035604215.1. GTDB lineage: Bacteria > Fibrobacterota > Fibrobacteria > UBA5070 > UBA5070 > UBA5070. Next base: position 9,107 of record DATNIW010000079.1, on the reverse strand, counting down.
ACGTTGGTCTCCTCCACGCCGTCGGCGCGCCGGGAGGGATTCCAGCGCGGGAGACCGAGAGCCACGGCCCAGGCGGAGATGGTCCAGAGCGATTCCTGCTCGGGAGGTTCGTGCACGCGGTAGAGCCCCGGAAGGCCCTTCTCGTCCAGGAGCCGGGCGCAACAGCGGTTGGCCGCGAGCATGGACTCCTCGATCCAGCGGTGCGAAGCCAGCCGGACGCCCGGTCGCGCGTCCACGGGTTCGCCCTTGTCGTCGAAGATCACGCGGGGCTCGGGCATGTCGAATTCGAGGAGGTTCTCCTGCCTGCGTCGCCGCAGCAGCGATTCCGCGCAGGCCTTCAGGCGGACCAGGGCCGGGTCGCCCTTGTCGGCCAGCTCCTGCGCCTGTTCGTAGGAGAGGAACCGCCTCACGCGGACGGCGGACTCGAAGAACCGGTAGGACAGGATGTGCCCATCCCCCGAGATCTCCATCCGGCAGGAGAGCGCCAGGCGATCCTTCCCGTCCAGGAGGGAACAGAGGTCGGCGGCCAGGCCCTGGGGCAGCATGGTCACGGCCGTCCAGGGGAGGTAGGTGGTGAAGGAACGCTTCAGCGCCTGCTTGTCCAGCGGGCCGCCTTCCGCCACGTAGTGGGAGACGTCCGCGATGTGGACGTCCAGCCGCCAACCGCCCGAGGCGAGATCCTCCACCCCCACCGCGTCGTCGTGGTCGTGGGCGTTCCAGGGGTCGATCGTGCAGACCTCGTCGGTCCGGCAGTCGACGCGGCCCGCCATGTCCTCCTCGCCCGGTTCGCGGTATCTGTCGGCCTGGTCCTTCACCGTCTGCGGAAACGGCCCCGGCAGTTCGTGGGACTCCGCGAAGAGCTTCTGGACCTGCTTCCAGGACGGACCCTTCCAGGCACCCGGTCCCGTTGTGACGGATTCCGTCTTCGATGCCCCGGCGTCCGGATCCTTCCCGGGATTCCTGCCGAGTTCGCGGCTCCGCTCCCGCTTCGCGTTGCGTTCGGCCCTGGTGGGCCTCTCCTTGGCCGCGTGGATGCGGTCGCGGGAACCCACCCGGATCTGTCCCTCCTCCAGCAGGGCCGCCAAGGCGTTCTGCAGGGCCGGGATCTCGTCCCGGTTGGCGTTCAGGATGTGGCGCAGCTCCTTGAAGGTGGATGCCTCGTATCCCTGGGCATGCACCAGTTCGAGCAGTTCGCGAGCCCAGTCGCGCTTTCGGATCTTTCTTTCCCACGGCCCGGACATTCAGGGCTCCTTTCGAGCGTGTTGTTCGCGAAGGTGCGGCATCGACGACGGGCACCGGACGAGGATCGAGGTCGGTTTCACGGAATCCAGGCCGGCGGGGGGAACCGCCCGAGCTCGTGTCCTCGGACGAATTCGTGCCATGCGGGGTCTCCCCGGACGGGCAGCCATTGCTCCCACAGCACCCAGAAGATCCGCTTGGTCCACTCCAGGAACCTCATCTTGCGGGCTTCGCGGTCCGACCAACCCCGATCCCACACTCCGTCTCCGACGGCGTGGACGCGAAAGACGGTTCCGGACCCGGCGCGGCCGCGGAAGATGGAAGCGGCGCGCCAGGCGTGGAAGGCGCTGGTGACGACCAGCACCGTGTCGTCGCCGGTGAACACCGAAGCCGCGAGCCGGGCCTCGTCCTGCGTGCTCGTGCAGGAGGAGCGGAGTTCGACCACGCGATCGCGTTCCGCGCCCGAAAGGGGGAGCATCCGCACCCAGAGCATCGAATAGAAGAACCCGCCGCCGATCTCGACGCCTGAAAGGACCAGGGTGTCCGTGCGTCCCTCGCGCAGCATGCGGAGGCCTTCCATGGCGCGCTCGCCGGAAGGTCCCTGGCCGTCCAGGACCATCGCGTGCCGCACGTGGCCGGGCATCGGATCCGGACCGCGGAAGACTCCGGCCCGCAAGGCGGAAATCCCGGTCCAGACGACGACCGCCAGCGCCAGGGCGCCCGCGGTCCGGATCCGTATTCGTCGCGGCATCTCAGGCCTCCGTGCGCACGAGGCGGAAGGTGGCCGTGGTGCCGTCGTCGTCGAACCAAAGGTCGGTCGACATCCGCCGCACCAGGAAGATCCCCCGGCCGTGGTCCATTCCCAGGTTCGAGGGGTCGCGGGGATCCGGGACGGATGCGACGTCGAATCCGGATCCTTCGTCGTGGACGGAAAGGAGGATTTCCCTCCCTTGCAGGAGCCAGGCGCAGAAGGCGCGGGCGTTCGGACGATCGCGCAGTCCATGGGCCACGGCGTTCACGCAGAGTTCCGAAGCCAGGAGCTGGGCGCGCCGGGCGTCGCGCGACGACCAACCCGCGGCCTCCAGTTCGGCGCGCATCCCGTCGACCAGGTCCCAGGCCTCGTGCGCGGTGCGGAACACCCTGATCTCGGGATCGGACGAGGACGGAAACCGTCGCAGCACCGCGGGCCGGTCCCGCGTCCGGTAGAGCACGTCCAGGGCGAGAAAGGTCCGGTCGTCGTCCCTGCCGTCCGCGGACATCCCGGGAAATTCCTCCTCCACCGCCTGGAGCGCGGGTTCCGGATCCACCTCCACCCCGGAGGGGATCCGGGCGACGAACCCCTTGTAGCCGAGGCGGCGGCCTTCGATCGTCGCCGATTCGTAGTAGCCGTCGGTGAAGAGGCAGAATCTGTCTCCAGGCACCAGGCGGATCGCGTCCTCCTCGTACCTGCCCTGCTCGACGATCCCGAGGAACAGCCCCCTGGCGCCCAGCGATTCCCTGGTGCCGTCGGCGTGGAAGACCACCGGACGCGGATGGCTCGCCCTGCAATAGCGCAGCTCCAGCGTTTCCAGGTCCAGGATTCCGAGGAAGGCGGTGACGTAGTGTCCCAGGACCAGGCTGCGGCAGAGGTCGTGGTTCATTCCTTCCAGGATCCGGGCCGGGCCCGCCTCTGGAAACGCGTGGTTCAACAGGCTCATGCGCACCAGGGCGGCCTCGAAGGCGGCGGGAAGTCCATGCCCGGACACGTCCGCCAGGAAGAGGCAAAGGTGCCGTTCGTCCAGGAGGCTGACGTCGTACAGGTCTCCGCCGATGGGGCGGCACGGCTGGTATCGCACCCTGCAGGCGAGACCGTCGATCCTGGGGAGGTCCTTGGGGAGCAACGCCCTCTGGATCTCGCGGGCCATCTCCACCTCGGCCTGGAAGGCGTCCGTCAACCGGCCGAGCGAGGTGTTCCGGTCCACCAGCTCCTTGCGCGCCGACGAAAGGTCGGTGACGTCGCGGAGTCGCAGTATGGAAAGGCCGCGGACTCCGGCGGCGAGCGGGAAGGCCTGCGCCTCCTGGACCAGCCCCTTCCGTTCGGGCAGTTCCATCGGGCCCGCGGCCAGGTCCTGGTCCAGGCACTCCAGGATCAGGGGGAAGGCGGGTTCCAGGAACGGTGCCAATACGGAAAGGGGTCGTCCGACGAGATCCCGGAACGTCCTCCCGCACAGCTCCGCGAACGGTCGGTTGGCTCTCAGGACGCGCAGGTCGCGGTCGACCACCGCCATGGGGTCCACGTGGTCGAAGATCCCCTCGAGGTCGCGCTTGGATCGACGGATCCTGTCCACGATCCGGAAGAGCGCCGCGGTGGAACCCACGGCCGCCGCGAACAGCGCGAACAGCGCCGTTCCGATGACCCGCATCCCCGTCAAGCGGGAGACCCCGACGGCGGGACGGGGAGATCGCAGAGCAGGAGGAACGCGTCCTCGCCGTTGTCGACGTAGTAGGCGGTGCGGACGCCGACCCTCCGGTATCCGAGCTTCGCGTAGAGCGAAAGGGCGGCCGCGTTGGAGGCCCTGACCTCGAGGTGGGCGATCCGGGCCCCGCGGTGGACGGCCCAGCCGTGCGCCTGCGAGACCATCCCGAACCCCAGTCCCTTCCGTCGAAGTTCCGAGTCCACCCCCAGGGTGCCGATGTGCAGCTCGTCCGCGGCCAGCCAGGCGCACAGGTATCCCACGACCCCCACTCCGGGCTCCTCCAGGACCCGGGCGTAGCCGTCGTCCCCGCGGGCGAGTTCGTCGCGGAAATTCCCGGGAGTCCACGGATGTCCCTGGCAGTGGTGGTCGAGCACGAACACCGCCGGTATGTCCGTCTCCTCCATCCGCCTCCAGTCCAGCTGAACGGATCCCGTCACGTGTGCCCGCTTCCCGAGAGCAGTCTCGCCCGGCCGGCGTGCGAGACCTCCAGGCGACCCGAAGACAGGAGGTCGCGCCGTCCTTCGCCGTCGACCTGCACCGCGTTGGGTCCCTCCCAGGTGGCCTCGAAGGAGGTGGCCTGCCAGGAAAGGAGCATCCGCCTCTGGAAGAATCCCTGGAGCCTGGGAAACGCGGAAGTCGCCACGAGGACAGGATAGTTCCAGAGATGGGGAATGGACATCAGGGTGAGGAGTCCGTCGTCCGCCCGCGTGCGCATCGGCCGGAGAAGTCCCGAGGCGTAGGAACCCACGTTCAGCGCCAGCAGGGAACGGTGTCCGCCGAGTCCGCGGTCGAGGATCGAGCCGTCGGCGAGTCGCGCCCGGATGCGGAAGCTGGGCGGCAGGTGCCTGGCCAGGCTCCCGATGCCGGCGCGCGCGTAGCCGAGCTTGATCCCCAGGGTGCTGTGCCTGGTTCCGGTCAGGTCGCGCGATCGCCCGAACACCTCCGTGACCCAGCCGTCGGACCCGAAGGAGAGGTAGTTGGCGAGAACCGCCCGGCCGCCCACGTCCCAGAGGTCCAGGGGCGAAATGCGATCCTCCAGGAGGGTCCCCACCAGTTCGGGAAGACCCTTGTCCTGGAAGACCTCCAGCAGCCGCAGCTCGCGCGCCAGGTCGTTTCCCGTCCCGAGGGGGACCACGCCCAGGGCCACGTCGGCCCGGTTCGAGAGTCTCATGCCTTCCAGGGCCTGGCCGATGGTGCCGTCGCCGCCGGCGACCACCAGCCTGTCGCATTCGGACAGGATCCGTCGAGCTTGTTCCGGAACCGCCTTGGGGATGGTGAGCTCCCGGATCCATGCGGACCGCGGAAGTCCGAGTCCATCCAGGATGGCGGGCAACTGGTCGTAGACCAACCTTCCCCGGCCGCTGCCCGACACGGGGTTGACGAGAAATCCGTATCGAAGGCCGGGCCCGAAGCCGACGGTGGAGGCGTTCATCGAGTTGTAGGCGGAAACGATACTACCTGGGCAGGCGCGCGGCGGAAAATCCATTCCCAGAAATTCGCCGTCCGGGTCAGATGCTCGCGCAGGATGTTCTCCCAACCGGCGGAAGCTTCGTCTCCCGCGGCGAGGCCATGGACGTCCCAACCCGCGCGATCGGCCAGCCAGCAGGCCCTCGGGAGATGCCATTCCTGGGAGACGATGGCGAGCCTGCCGCCAGGCGTCCCCAGGTTCGACACGCTGGAACGGGTGTTGACTCCGTTCCTGTCCAGGAACATCCTCAGGCTGTCGATCCCGTGGTCCACCAGATATCTCCGCATGGAGCGGGGCTCGTCGTAGCCGCCCGCGACAGCGGTCCCGGAAAGCACGATGCGGGCGGCGGGCCAGCGTCGGGCGGCGCCGAGGGCGGCCTCCACGCGCTGACGCAGGACGGGGCTCGGCTTTCCGTTGCGAAGGACCGACGCTCCGGGAACCAGCAGGACGTCCGGGGCCGGGAGGGAGTCCATGCCGCGCACGAGCGGAGCACCCCGGAAAAGAACCCAGAAGTCCGGCCCCGCGAGGAGCACCAGGACGGCGATCCACGCGAGCCGACGCGACCAGCGAACACCCGGCTTCGCGTTGGTGGGCACCATGTGGGCCAAGGTACCAAGCGCTCGCGCTAGGAGGGGTGGTCGCCCTCTCCTCGATAGGCGTCCTTGATCCGCATGTATTTGAGGGCCATCGCCCGGTTGGAGTCGCGTTCGGCACGGGTGGTCTCGCGCACGACCTTGCCGGGGGCGCCTACGACGAGCGATCCCGCAGGAATCTTCTTCCCCGGAGGCACGAGCGCACCCGCGGCGATGACGCAGTCGTCCCCGATCTCCGCTCCGTCCATGACGATGGATCCCATCCCCACCAGCACGTTGTTCCCCACCGAGCAGGCGTGCAGGATCGCCGAGTGTCCGACCACCACGTCCTCGCCCAGGACCACGCCGAAATCGTCCGCCAGGTGGATGACCGTGTTGTCCTGGATGTTCGAGCGCGCACCGATCGATATGGTGTTGATGTCCGCGCGAAGGACCGCGTTGAACCAGACGGACACGTCTTCTCCGAGGAAGACTCGCCCCGCGACGCGGGCACCGGGCGCGATCCAGGCCCCTTTCGCGAGGATGGGCACCTTGCCCTGGAATTCGTGGGTCGACATCGTTCCGGTGATCTCCTTCTTTCCCCAAAGAAAGAAATCGAGGTGGCCGTCGTCCCTCCGCCGACGGGCGACGCTTCCCCTCCCGGTTCCTCCGCACGGCTAGATTTGGTCCCGGCCAGGACGGTTGGATGGCCGAATCCGCAAGGGAGGACCGAAATGCCCGATGTTCTCCCCGCCGACATGCACGCCCGCCGCGCCCTGGTCTGCGCCCTGGATTGGGGACTGGGCCACGTGGCCCGCACGACCCCGCTGGTCCGGGAACTCCTGTCGCGGGGATGCGAGGTGGTGTTGGCTTCCAACGGAAGGTCCGCCGATTGGTGGAGGAAGGAATTCCCGAACCTGGAACTCCGCGAACTTCCGGATTACGGCGTGCGCTACGTCTCAGGTCCCCTCCTTGTCCCCTCCCTGCTCCTCTCCATGCCCCGCCTGCGAAGGACGGTCCGCGCGGAAGCGGCGAAGGTGGCCTCGTGGCGAGCGGGGGATTTCGGATTGGTCCTTTCCGACAACCGGTTCGGCTGCGCGATGGGAGGGGTCCGTTCCGTCTTCCTGTCCCACCAGCTCCGTCCGGCCCCACCTTTCGGACTCGGTTTCGCCGAGGGTCTCGGGGAGCGTCTCATGGCGAGGCAGCTGCGGGGGTTCTCCGAGATCTGGATCCCCGATCGGGAATCGGGACGGGTGCTTTCGGGTCGATTGGGCCATCCTCTCCGACCATCCAGGTTTCCTCCCCTGCGGTACCTGGGGCCTCTCTCGCGGTTCGCCGCGACGCCTCCGGACCCCCTCTGGTCCGGGCCCTGGTCCACGGTGGGCATCGTCAGCGGGCCGGAACCGACGCGGACGGATTTCGAGTCGCTGCTGCGCGACCGCCTCTCCCGCCGACCCGGCCGGCATCTCCTCGTGCGCGGACGTCCGGATCTCCCGTCCCCGCCCGTTCCCGCGGAAGGGAACCTCGTCGAAGCGCCCCACCTGGGATCCTCCGCGATCGCAGCGGCCCTCCTGGGGGCGACGGAAATCGTCAGCCGTGGCGGCTACTCCACCGTGATGGACCTGGAAGCCCTGGGCCTCCTGGGTCCTCGATGCCTCTTCGTGCCCACTCCGGGGCAGACGGAGCAGGAGGCCGTCGCCCGGGACCTGGCCTCCCGCGGATTGGCGAGGTTTCTCCGGCAACGGGATCTGGCCGGCTCGACCTGAACCTCAAGCCCCCAGATCGGGGGCCTCGATGGAGCACAGGGTCTTGTCGGACAGATCCCGACCTCCGGCCACCCGGTCGGCCTGCCGGGAAACCACGGCCTCGAACAGGTTCCGCACGGCCCTGGCGTTGCCGAAGGTCCCGTCCCTGCCTTCGTGCAGGACCTCCAGGCGGGAAGCCAGCGCCTCCAGCGCCTGCGGCGATAGTTCCAGCTGGTAGCGCCTGCACAGTGCAAGGAAGATCTCCCTCATCTCCGCGGGGTCGTAGTCCGGGAAATCCCAGACATGCGGGAAGCGCGAGCGCAAGCCGGGGTTGGACTCCAGGAAGGTCTCCATCTCGGGTCCGTATCCCGCGGCCACCACCACGAGCCGGTTCCGATAGGTCTCCATGCGCGCGATCAGCGCCGCCACGGCCTCCTTCCCGTAGTCGGCCGAGTCGCCGGTCGTCAGCGCGTAGGCCTCGTCCACGAACAGGACTCCGTCCAGGGCGGACTTCACGATCTCGTCGACCTTCTCCGCCGTCTGGCCCATGTATCCGGCCACGAGGCCGGCGCGGTCGGTCTCCACCAGGTGTCCGCGTTCCAGCAGGCCCAGACCCCGGAGGATGCGCGCGTAGAGCCGCGCCACCGTGGTTTTGCCGGTTCCGGGGTTGCCCGTGAACACCACGTGCAGGCTGACGGGAACCTCCGCGAGGTGCCGTTCGCGACGCAGGACCTGGACCTTCAGAAGGTTCGACAATTTCCGTACATCGTCCTTCACCGAGGAGAGGCCCACCAGGGCGTCGAGTTCGGCGAGAGCGGAGGCCAGCTCGGCCTCGCGCGCGGCGGCGGTGGGGACCGCCGGCGGGGGAGCGGGTTCGCCGGGAGAGGGCGCGTCGGAAGGCGCGGGCGCCGACGCCGGAGGCCTGGACGGGAGGGTCGACTCCATGGGCGACGAACCGGCCATCCCCCACGCCTGCGGGACGAACCGGGGAATCGGCTCCGAAGCGGAGGGAGCGGGAACGATCGCTTCCGGGAGACCGGTTTCGACCGGCTTCTTGCGCGGCGAACCGACCTGGCCCGGAGCGGATTCCATCGTCTTCAACTCCTTGTAGGCCGTCCAGAACGCCTGGAATCCCCTCGTTTCGCGATCATCCACCTTGCCGTCCAACCGGACCACCAAGGAGTAGTAGGCGTACAGTCCGGTTGCCAGACGCGAGAGCCCCTCGGAAAGGACCGGATTGGATTCGAAGGACTGCGACCAGCGGGGAACCTGGAAGCGGGTCTCCCCACCATGTTCCTTCAGGAGGAACCTGTACCTCTCCAGTTCGGCTTCGAGGAAGGATTTCGCCACCCAATCGCCTCGCGCCGACAGTTGCCGGACCTTGGCCCCCAAACCCAGGCACTGCACCAACGCCCAGTCCAGCGCGGCCAACGCGGCCAGCTCGCGCTCGCCGATGCGGTCCCAGGAGTACCCGAGGAGGATCTGGACGCAGAGGAGGTCGTGGCGCAGCGCCTCGCGGTATTCCTGGAGGCAGCGGGCCTCGGACAGGGCCGCGACAAGGGGTGAAAGTTGGACTTGCAAAGCGGAAGCGCGTTCGTCCAGGCGTTCCAGGAAAGGTTCCATGTGC
>DATNIW010000078.1:0-7009 GCA_035604215.1 Fibrobacteria bacterium | reverse complement strand
GAAATCGAGCTCGCCGCCGACCGGGGCGGGATCCACCTTGATGCCCGCGGCGCCGATCATGCTTCCCTTGGACCATCCGGTCTGGGGCATCACGGTGAAGGAAAGCATGGGCTGGATCACGTCCGCGACCATCCCCTGGTACGCAATGCCGTAATCCAGGTAGCGTTCCGTGGTGGTTCCCGGGTAGGCGACATCGGAATTGGTGAGGATCACCTGGATGTTGTTCTGCTTGTCCAGGGAGATGGTCGGGTTCACGCCCAGGGCGTAGTTGTTCACCACGTTGTCGATCCCGGAAAACAGGTAGGTGTCGGAGCTGGAATTGTCTTCTTCCCAGCCGGCCTGGTAGGTCCAGAGCTTGCCGATCTTCACCGAGAAGTTGTCGTTGAGCTTGGGCTGCACGTAGGCGTAGTTGGCGAAGTCGCTGATGCCCTTGAGGTTGTCCTTCGCGGAGGTCTTGTCCAGGCGCAGGCGCAGGCGGTAGTCGACGTTCTCGAAGACGTTCCCCTTGAAGTCCACGCGCAGATAGTTCTCGTCGAACTGGTTGTTGTCCTGGCCCTGCGTGGAGTCGGCGAAGAACTGGGACCGGAAGTCGGTGCGGTCCACGAGGTTGATGGTGTTGTCGGCGCGGACGGCCAGGGTGCCGAGTCCGACCAGGGCGGTGGCGAGGATCCTTCGTTTCATGTTCGTCTCCTTGTTGGGTGTGGGAACAGCCAAGTGGGAGCAAACGTGCGGGGGGATTGTTCGGGGAACGTTTCAACGAACGACCCGGATCGTTTCAGCGGGTCGCCTTGGCGGGGTCCAGGTCCGGGGCCTCTTCCATCCCGTCATGGCCCCGGGACGAACCGTCATGGATGGCCTCCACCGGGCCTTCTCCCCCGCGCCGGAGGGTGTGGTACAGGCGCCGCACGGGAAGGCTGGTTTCGCGATCGCGGCGGTGCACGAGGTAGAACCCGCGGGAGAGGCGTTCGCCCGCGATCCCCACTTCGCCCAGGGAGCCGCTCTCCAGTTCCGCGAGGGCGGACCGCCGCGAGAGGAAGGCGAACCCCGCGTCTTCCCGGACCAGCACCTTCATGCTCTCCACGTTGGAGACTTCCATGGGGACGTCCACCGACAGGGAATGTCGCGAAAGGAATTCCTCCGCGATCTGCCGAGGGACCGATCCCGCCTCGTGCAGGATGAACGACCGTCCAGAAAGCTCCGCGGCTTCCACGGTCCGATTAGACAATTCGTGTCCAGCCGCGCAGACCAGGGCGAGCTCGTCGTCCAGGAGGTGGAAGTAGTCCAGGGCCGCATTCCTTCCCGGACGGGAAAGGATGCCGACGTCGTGGGTGCCGCGGGCGACCCGGTCCTCGATGTTCGCGTTGTGGGCGAGATCCACCCGGACCCGCGTGGCGGGCCATCGCTCGCGCAGGCGCCGGACCGCGGGGGGCAGGTAGTAGATCCCGAAGGTCTCGCTGGTGAGGATGGAAACGACCTCGCCCTGCCGGAAGTCCCTGAGACACCGGTCGGCCAGGGTCTCCTGCTCCAGGATGCGGCGCGCGAAGGGCAGGAAGGCCTCGCCGGCCGGGGTGAGCGCCAGCTTCCCGCGGCTGGTCTCGAACAGGCGGACGCCTTCCTCTTCCTGCAACCGGGAGAGCCCCTTGCTCACGGCGGACTGCGTGATCCCCATGGCGCGGGCGGCGTCGCTGAGACTGCCCAGCGTCGCGCTCAAGCAGAACATCCGGACCTGGACGAGGTTCATCCCCTACCGCCTTCATTCGGATGCCCTCCACGCGTGCGCCGGGCATCCTTCCTGAAACTGTTCGGCCTGGATGCCGGAGGGATTACGGGGAGGTTTCGTGGATGTTCTGGACCGGATCTTCCCCGGTCAGGACCGACCGTCGCCCAGGAACTTGGCGTGGATCTCCAGCGTCAGGGCCTCGATCCTGTGGCTCAGGTCGGCGGCGAGTTCGGTGAGCTTGGTGTTCTGCTCCAGGAGAGCCACCATCTGCTCGCCCTGCTCGGCCGCCGAGATCTGCCTCCGTTCGTTCATCATGGCCAGTTCCTCGCGGTGCTGCGCGTCCGCTTCGGCGTGCGCCTTGTCGCGGTCGGCCTGCCGGGTCTGCGCCAGCAGGATCAGGGGGGCGGCGTAGGCCGCCTGCAGGCTGAAGGCGAGGTTGAGCAGGATGAACGGATAGACGTCGAATTGGGTCCACCCCATGATGTTGATCCCGATCCAGACCGCCACCACCAGGGTCTGCCCGATCAGGAAGACGGGCGTCCCGAAGAATCGCGCGAAGGCCTCGGCCTTCAGCGCGAACCAGTCGTCGCCGAAGACCGGCGCCAGGTGCAGGTGGGGGAGATGGTGGCGGAAGTGGTGTCGCTCCTTGGCGGGAGGACGGGGGGATTCCGTCGAGGTCGTCGGTTTCGGGTCCATTTGTGTCCTTGTTCCTTCCGAAGGTGGGTGGAGGTCGAGGGATGCGATTCGATCCGCAAGCCGCGTTGTGGGATCAGATTTCGCTGTGCACGCGGATCGCGAAGATGCTCACCGGTCCGCGGTCGCGGTTGTACGCGGGATTGGCCACGAACTGGTAGTCCCCGGAGACCGTGAGCCACGAAAGCAACGCCGCGGCATAGTAGGCCTCCAGGATGGATTCCGGAGCGTAGGAGAGGGCGCCGTCCCCGACGACGAAGCCGGTTCCTCCGCGGGCGAGGAAATCCTGGTGGACCTGGGAAATGCCGTCGACCGCTTCCGCGAGTCCGAATTTGTCGCGGGCGCGTCCCCATGTCGCTCCACTCAGTTGCACGCCGGCGGAGATGGACTGGTCGATCTCGGTGAAGGCCCAGTTCTCGTTCTGCCCGTCGCTCCAGCCGGCACGCGCGAAGGTACCCAGGTTGGGCGTCCACTGGTGGTCCCAATCCAGGCCGAAGCCGTGTTTGTCGCGGCCGTACCGACGCGATCCGAGGATGCCCGCCTCGACATCGGTATCCTCCAGGGCCCGCGCGTAGTTGCCGCCGTGGTAGAGGTTCCAATACGCCAAGGCGCGCACTGCGCCCTTGCCTAGTGCCTCGTAGTCCCGCTCCACTTCCGCCACCTGTCCCTGGACCTGGCCGGGGCGGTAATCCAGGACGATGCCGTTCCCCACCGTGGGCATCGCCGCGGTGGCACCGCGAAGGACCCAGGGTCCGTCGTAGTATTCCAAGGAGAGGGCGTAGGTATAGCCGTGGGTGTCCGCCGGGTAGTCCCAGGAACCTTGGCTCACCAGCGCCGAGTTGATGAACTGGGTGCGGGGATCGTGGCTGAACGCGTTCGCGTCGAAGATGTCGTCCAGACAATACTTGCCCAAGGTCGCGACCAGACGGTTGTCGGAAACCACCGTGGCCACCTGGTTCTGGCCCTCTGCGAGGGTGTCGGAGGGGGCGCCGAAGTCGAAGGTCTGGCGGAGGAACAATCTTGCCATCCAGTTCCAACCGGGAGCCACCGAGGTGACGTGGGAGGTTTCACCGTTGAGGAAACCCGCGACACCCGCGGATCCGCCCAGTCCTTCGCCCCCGTTGACCTCCGGATTCCAGTACGCTTCGCCTCCGCCCCACAGCCTGGCTCCCAGGAAAAGGGTCGAGGTGAGGGAGGTCGCTTCGCCGCCATGGGCGTCGAGGCTGTTGGGCCCGCTGTAGTCGGCGTGGTATCTCGGGTCGGCTTGGGCGATGACCGTCTGCTGGAAATGCGCCGTCCAACGGGTGTCCGGGGCGGTGTCGGATGCCGAGGCGAAGGCGTTGGCCAGCGCCAGGAGGGAGAAGAGCATGTTCGCATCGGCCTTTCAGGTCGGATCGACCGGAAATGGGAGCATGGAAGGCTTGGGATGAAGACGGTTGGAATCCCGCTGCAACTTCCCGAACGGACTTCAGTAGATGTCCGGCACGATCATGGAGGCGGGCACCGGGTGCCGAATGTAGTCGTCGTGGTGCACCCGTTCCGGCAAGGCGATCGGAGCCCTGGGGACCTCGTGGTAGGGGAACAGGGAGAGGAAGTGGGCGATGGTGTTCAGCCGGGCCTTCTTCTTGTCCACGGCCTGCACCACCCACCACGGCGCCTCCAGGATGTGGCTGCGCTCCAGCATGGCCTCTTTCGCCACGGTGTACTCCTCCCAACGGCGGCGCGATTCCAGGTCCATCGGACTGAGCTTCCACTGCTTGAGAGGATCGCGGATCCGACCCAGGAACCGGGCGTGCTGCTCGTCGTCGGTGATGGAAAACCAGTATTTGACCAGATGGATGCCCGATCGGACCAGCATCTTCTCGAACTCGGGGACGGTCCGGAAGAATTCGTCGTATTCGTGGTCCGTGCAGAACCCCATCACCCGTTCCACGCCCGCCCGGTTGTACCAGCTGCGGTCGAACAACACGATTTCGCCCGCGGCGGGCAGATGCGAAACGTAGCGCTGGAAATACCACTGGGTCTTTTCGCGGTCGTTGGGGGCCGGGAGGGCCGCCACCCGGCACACCCGTGGATTCAGGCGCTGGGTGATGCGCTTGATCACGCCGCCCTTGCCCGCCGCGTCGCGCCCTTCGAACAGGACAACGACCTTCTGGTTCGCGTGCACCACCCAATCCTGCAGCTTGACCAGTTCCCCCTGCAGCCGGAACAGTTCGCGGAAATAGGATCGACGGTCGTCGCCGCTCTCTTCCGACGAAGAACCCGAGGAGTCGCGATCGTCGAACTCCAGCTCCAGCTCCTCGTCCATGCTGTCCAGGAGCTCCTCGCGGATGCGCAGGATCCGTTCGTCCTCGGTGGTCTGCATCGTCGTGTCCATGTGGTTCCCTCCGAACTCCGTTGTCGCCTGTCCCGGTGCCGTCCACACGCAATCTATCCGACCTGACCGGATCGCTTTGAGATTGCAATGGCGTCGCAATGTCGCTGTCGTAGAATTTGCGGACACCCGGCCTTGATCCAAAGAAAACCGGGATTCGACTGCACCAACGAGACAGCAACAGGGAGGAAATGCCGATGGACACAGCCACTCTTGTTCTGGACGATCCGGCGGCGATCATCAAGCCGGAATTGGACCGCAAGCCCGGGTCGGGCACCGTGATCACCTTCCTCTGCCTGCTGGTCGTGGGACTCGGCTTCGGGGGATGGAGCCTGATCCGCGACGTCGTCGAGGCCGGCCCCCAGGCGACCACGATCCTCCCCTATCTGTTGCTGGGGGTGGCGCTTCTCATCGCACTGGGCTTCGAGTTCGTCAACGGATTCCACGACACCGCCAACGCCGTGGCCACGGTGATCTACACCCATTCCCTCCCTCCCAACTTCGCGGTGGTCTGGTCTGGCTGTTTCAATCTGATGGGCGTCCTGGCCTCCAGCGGGGCGGTGGCCTTCGGGATCATCTCTCTGCTGCCCGTGGAACTGATCCTGCAGGTGGGTTCGAGCGCCGGCTTCGCGATGGTGTTCGCGCTCCTGATCGCGGCCATCGTCTGGAACCTGGGGACCTGGTGGTTGGGCCTGCCGGCGTCCTCGTCCCACACCCTCATCGGATCCGTCATCGGGGTCGGAGTCGCCAACGCCCTGATGCACGGTCGCGACGGGACCAGCGGCGTGGATTGGGGCCAGGCCACGAAGGTCGGATATTCGCTCCTCCTGTCCCCGATCGTCGGCTTCGGATTCTCGGCGCTGCTGCTGTGGGTGGTGAAGACGTTCGTGAAGAACCGGGAACTGTTCGCCGAGCCCAAGGGCCAACAACCGCCCCCCTGGTGGATCCGGGGACTGCTGGTGCTCACCTGCACCGGGGTTTCCTTCTCGCACGGATCCAACGACGGCCAGAAGGGCATGGGCCTCGTCATGCTCATCCTGGTGGGCACGGTGCCCATGGCCTACGCCCTCAACCGCGCCATGCCCGCCAGCCACGTCATGCAGTTCGCCGCGGTGGCGGAAGTCGCCCACCAGGCCTTGGACAAGGCCGCGCCCGCCTCGACAGGAGTTGTCGCCGACCCTCGCGCGGTGCTCTCGGAATACGTCCGCACCCGCTCCCTGAACGCGCAGGTCCTGCCCGCCCTCTCGGCCATCTCCGCACAGGTCGGCGACGAGGTCCGGCAGTACGGTTCGCTCGCAAAGCTGCCCTCGAGCACCGTCTCCAACGTGCGCAACGACATGTACCTGGCCTCGGAGGCGATCCGGTTCCTGGGGAAGGACACGCACGTGACGCTGGATTCCGACACGCGCGCGAAGCTGAAGTCGCTCAAGCAGGAACTGGACGAGTCCACCAAGTTCATCCCCCTCTGGGTCAAGGTCAGCGTCGCCATCGCCCTGGGCCTGGGCACGATGGTGGGCTGGAAGCGCATCGTGGTCACCGTGGGGGAGAAGATCGGGAAGACCCATCTGTCCTACGCCCAAGGAGCCTCGGCCGAACTCGTGGCCATGGCCACCATCGGTCTCGCCGATTCCTTCGGTCTACCCGTTTCCACGACCCATGTCCTTTCTTCCGGTGTGGCGGGGACCATGGCCGCGAACGGATCCGGCTTGCAACTCTCCACGCTCCGGAACATCGCCATCGCCTGGGTCCTCACCCTGCCGGCGGCCATGTTGCTGGCCGGCGGGCTCTACTGGGTCTTCAGCGCGATCTTCTGATCCACAGCCGGTCCACGCCGTGTGGACCGGCTGTTCCTAGTTCCAATGCTGTTCAGATTGAAATCTTTACGCTTGATGTCTCCCAGGGTGTACTCCACAACGAGCACGGCAGCCTTGCGCGTCCTGGAGCCAGGAGTGCCCCCTTCGCTACGGTAGGATCCGTCCTCGTAACGCTCCAGGACGGGAAGTCGAATGTCCGCGCGTAGGCGCCACAGGAGCTTGGCTCCCGTAGCGCAGGCACTCTGCCACAAGGCCAGCGCTATTACGTAGTAGACCACGGCCGGGGCCGACAGTAGACGATTGCGCTGACTGGCTCGACCGGTCTGCGCCAACACCTCGTCGATCAGAGGGCGAGGGCACAATGATGCGAGCACCCTCGCGCCGATCAAATGAGCGATGTCGATCCGG
>DATNIW010000077.1:0-36841 GCA_035604215.1 Fibrobacteria bacterium | reverse complement strand
TTCTACCAGAAGCTGTTGGGGCGCCCCCCGGTGGAATCCTCCCCGAGCTTCGCCATGTTCCCGCTGCGGGAGGGGATGCTCCTGGGGCTCTGGGCGCGCACGGACGTCCAGCCCGACGCGCCCTTCACCGGCGGCGGTGCGGAGATCGGGTTCCCGGTGGCCTCGGACGAGGAGGTCTTGGCCCTGCGCGATGCTTGGCGGGCCATGGGAGCCCCGGTGATCCAGGAGCCCACCCACCTGGACTTCGGGTTCACCTTCGTCGCCACCGACCCCGACGGTCACAGGCTGCGCGCCTTCCACCCCTCCACCACCGCCACGTCCTCTTCCGCCGAGATGGAACGCCGAAAATAGGGACCTTCCCTCCAGGGATGGCGAGGTGAACCGATGCCCCTTCGGAATCGGAACCGGGGGTTCCGCCCCAACCCGAACCTCCCGGGATTTCCTCGGCTTCCCGCGGAAACGCAGGTTCTTTGTGCGCGTGGAACGGAATTTGAGGCAGTGACCATTCCGATGTCGGATTCTGCTTTCATTTGCTGTTCGGCCCTGGGGCTTGCGATGGCCTCGCCGTCTTTCGCGGCGAAGCCTGCCGTGGACCTGGTTTGGCTCGACCGCATCGGAATGGGCGCGGACGGGACATCGGCAACGGAGTTGGAGAGCTTGGGAGAAGGGAAATTCCTGGATCGGCAACTCGGCCCGGAGCACGAGCTCCCCGAGGATGTGCGATCCCGGATCGATTCCATGGAAATCCAATCCGAAGACCCTCTGGTCCTGATGCGCCACCGCGACAGCTTGTCCAAGCTCGTCGATTCCGCCTCGGACGATTCGGCCAAGGCCCGCGCCCACCGGGCGTTGGGAGATTGGAGGAATGGGGTGCTGTTCGAGACGGTGCAAAGGCATCTTCTGCGCGACCTTTATTCCCCCGATGGTCTTCGGGAACGCATGGCGTGGTTCTGGGGCAACCATTTCTCGGTCTTTTCCGGAAAGGACGAGGAACAACTCCTGCTCGCCGACTACGAGGATCGAGCGCTGCGCCCCCACGCCCTGGGTCGGTTCCGCGATCTCGTGTTGGCCACCCTGACGCACCCCGCGATGCTGACCTACCTGGACAACGCCCAGAACGCGGTGGGCCACATCAACGAGAACTACGCCCGCGAGCTTCTGGAGCTCCACACCCTGGGAGTAAACGGCGGATATTCCCAGCAGGATGTCCAGTCCCTGGCCGTGGTCCTCACGGGTGTCGGCGTGAACTGGCGGCGCGGCCCGAACGCCAACCGCCCTCCGCCCCCGGGCACGATCCGCGACGGAGCCTTCGAATTCAATCTCCGCCGCCACGACACGTCGTCGGTGGTCCTTCTGGGAACCAGACTCCGCGGAGGTGGGTTCGAGGAGGTGCAGACGGCCGTGGACATTCTCTGTCGACACCCCGCCACCGCCAAGCACCTGAGCCGACGTCTGGCGGAATACTTCCTGGGCGCGCCTGCGCCCGCCGGGCTGGTGGACCGCATGGCGACCACCTTCCGAAAGACGGACGGCGACATCTCCGCGGTGCTGCGGACCTTCTTCCTTTCTCCGGAAAGCCATTCCCCGGGGGCGCTGAAGGATCCGCACCGGTTCGTGGTGGGCGCCTTGCGCCAGGCCTACGAAGGGAGAATCCTCTCGAATCTCAGACCCGTGGCGTATTGGCTCAACCAGTTGGGCGAGCCCCTGTATGGCCGCCTCACCCCGGACGGGTATCCGTTGGACGGAGAGGGATGGTCGAGCGAAGGCCAGATGGTCAAGCGCTTCGAGGTGGCGCGCGCCATCGGATCCGGTCCGGGGGCGCTGTTCGACCGCGACCCGGGCGTGCCCTCCGGCGGGGGCTTCCCCCTGTTCCAACGCCCGTTCTTCTGGAAATGGCGCGAGCCCCTCCTGGGCGCGAACACCCGTTCGGTCCTGGACCAGGCGAAGAGCCCCCAGGAGTGGAACCTTCTCTGGATGTCTTCACCGGAGGCGATGCGTGATTGATCCCTCGGACCTCGACCGGAATCGAAGATCCTTCCTCAAGCTTCTGGCGGCGGGCGGGGGTGCCCTGCTTCTGCCCCGATCGCTCCGGGCCGCCGTTCCCCTCGACCCGAAGAGTCCCGACGCCCCGCGGCTCCTGGTCGTGTTCCAGCGCGGCGCCTGCGACGGAGCGAGCATTTTGGTTCCCTGGTCCAGCGACGACTACCATCGTCTGCGCCCGAACACCGCCATCGCCCGGCCCGACCCCGCGGATCCCAAGGCGTCGGACCTGCTGGACGATTCCTGGTCCCTCCATCCCGCGCTCCGGGAATCCATGCTGCCGCTGTGGAGGCGAAAGGAACTTGCCTTCGTGCCCTTCGCGGGAACCGACGATCTCAGCCGCAGCCACTTCGAGACCCAGGAACGGATCGAGGAAGGCATCGGACCGGACATCGAACTGGGCGGAGCGAACGGATGGCTCTCGCGGTTGGTCGGGCTCCTCGATCCAACCTCCGGGATTTCCTTCACGGCCGATCTCCCCACCATCTGCTCCGGGGGGGCGGACATTCCCAACCTGCCTTTGCACGAAGTGCCCAAGGACCCCTTCGACCCCCGCCAAAGCGACCTGCTTGCCAGCCTCTACAAGGGGGACCCCTTGGAAGGCGTGGTGAAGTCCGGTCTGAAGACACGGGACGACATCGCGAAGATGTTCGTGGACGAGATGCAGGCGGCCAGCGGCCGGGCGATCAGCAGCGCGGGATTCGAGCAGGAGGCGCGGCGCATGGGAAGTCTCCTGCGCAAGAGGTACCGCGTGGGGTTCGTGGACGTGGGGGGCTGGGACACGCACGTGAACCAGGGAGCCGCCCAGGGCCAGCTCGCCAACCTTCTCGGCAATCTGGGCAGGGGGCTCTCCGCCCTGCGGGCGGAACTGGACGACGCCTGGCCCCGCACCCTGGTGGTGGTCTTGACGGAATTCGGCAGGACCTTCCGCGAGAACGGCAACAGGGGCACCGACCACGGCCACGGGTCGGTGATGTGGTTCCTGGGCGGTTCCATCCAAGGCGGTCGGATCCACGGACGGCAACAGCGCGTGGCGGAAGGGACGCTGTTCCAGAACCGGGACTTCCCGATCCTGAACGAATACCGCTCGGTCCTCGGATCCGTGCTGGGACGGCACTTCCGGATGGACAGGGCCGCCGTGGAAAAGGTTTTCCCCGGATCGTCGCAGGACGGATCCGTGGAGATCTGAAAGATCCATTTCCCGGCCCAAAGCGGGGTGGTCCGCAAACGGCCCTTCCAAAGGAGCCTTCCGCCCGTAGCTTCTCCAGATGTCGCGGATCCTGATCGGCGCCTTTTTTCCGATTTTCCTGATCGCCTGTGGGAAGGGTTCCACGGCGCCGTCCGATCCCGCCACCAACCATCCCCTGTTTCCTTCCTTTTCCGACGGCGCTCCCGCGGGAAATCCCGCCGGTCCATGCGGCATCCCCTCCGATGCGCTGCCGGAGGCGTCCACCCCCTCCGATCGGATCGTCGGGACCGGGACGCCTGCGAGCTGCACCGCCGACGCCTTCATCGCCGCGGTGGCCCACGGGGGTCGGATCACCTTCGATTGCGGACCGGACACCGCGACCATCGTCCTGACCCGGCCGGCGATGGTCTTCAACGATTCCCTGCCGGACATCGTGATCGACGGAGGGGCGAAGGTGACGCTGAGCGGCGGTGGCGCCACGCGGATCCTCTACATGAACACCTGCGACTCGGCGCTGCACTGGACCACCAGCCACTGCCAGGACCAGGACAGCCCCCGCCTGACGGTACAGAATCTGTCCTTCGTGGACGGGAACTCCCAGGGGGTGGCTGCGGGTCCGGACAACCGGGACGGGGGTGGCGCCATCTGGGTCCGGGGAGGCCGTTTCAAGGTCGTCAACTGCCGGTTTTTCCGGAAACTCTGCGCCAAGACGGGACCGGACGTGGGCGGTGCGGCCATCCGGGCATTTTCCCAATCGCAGCAGCTGCCGGTCCAGGTGGTGAACTGCACGTTCGGTGCGCCGGGAGAAGGGAACATCGGATCCAACGGAGGCGCCCTGAGCAGCATCTCCGTGAACTGGTCCATCTGGAACAGCCTGCTCCAGGACAACGTGGCGACGGGAAACGGTGGCAATCCCGCCGACAGCGGAACCCCCGGCGGTGGAAGCGGGGGCGCCATCTACAACGACGGGAACACCTTGTCGCTCTCCCTCTGCGGCTCCATCCTCTCCGAAAACCAGGTGAACGCCTTCGGTTCGGCCATCTTCTTCGTCGCCGACGACCACAACGGAACCATGAGCATCGAAGATTCCCGGATCAGCGGGAACACCGGTGGATCCTGGTACCTGCAGCCGGGCATCTCGGCGTTCCCCGACACCAAGCTGACCATCGCCAATTCGACGCTGGGAAACTGAACCGGACTTGGCGGGCACAATCCCAGGCGAGCGTTCGTCAGCCGAGGAAACGCGCCCGACGGCGTAGCCAGCTACGCCGAGGGATGCGTTGACGAAGGATCACGGACGCGCAGCCGGATTTCACCGCTTGAGCGTCTTGTACCGGATCGGCTTCGGGTTGTCGGCGTCGATGCCGACGCGCTTTCGGTAATCGGCCTCGTAGTCGGACCAGTTGCCCTCGAACCACACCACGTTGGATTCGTTCTCGAAGGCCAGGATGTGGGTGGCGATGCGATCCAGGAACCACCGGTCGTGGGAGATCACCACGGCGCAACCGGCAAACCCCAGTACCGCCTGTTCCAAGGCCTGCAAGGTCTCGATGTCGAGGTCGTTGGTGGGCTCGTCCAGCAAAAGCAGGTTCCCGGCGTGCTGGAGGTTCTTGGCCATCAGGACCCGGTTGCGCATGCCACCGGAGAGTTGGCTCAGGAGCTTCTGCTGGTCGGGACCCATGAAGTTGAACAGGCCGCAGTAGGCGCGGGCATTCATCTTGCGCTCGCCCACCTTGACCTCTTCGCTTCCGCCCGTGATGGCCTCGAAGACGGTCTTGGAATCGTCCAGGGATTCCCGTCCCTGCTCCATGGAGATGATCTCCACGGTCTCCCCCAGCTTGAACGAACCGGCGTCCGGGGTCTCCTGCCCCAGGATCATGCGGAACAGCGTGGTCTTGCCCGCCCCGTTGGGTCCGATGATGCCCACGATCCCCGACCGCGGGAGCTGGAAGGACAGGTTCTCGTAGAGGACCTTCTCGCCGTAGGCCTTGGCGATGCCCTGCGCCTCGATGACCACGTCGCCCAGCCGCTTTCCGTTCGCGATCTGGATCTGCGCGGACTTCATGGTGTCCTTCTTCTCCTGGGCGAGGAGTTCGTCGTAGGCCTTGAGCCGTGCCTTGGACTTGGCCTGGCGCGCCTTGGGCGAAGCCTTCACCCATTCCTGTTCGCGGGCGAGCCGCTTCTGCCGGTCGGTCTCTCCCTTCTCCTCGTTCTTCATCTTGTCCAGTTTCTGGTCCAGCCACTCGGCGTAGTTCCCCTTCCAGGGAATGCCCTTGCCGTGGTCCAGCTCCAGGATCCATCCCGTCACATTGTCCAGGAAATACCGGTCGTGGGTGACCAGGATCACCGAGCCCTTGTACTCCTTGAGATGCCTCTCCAACCAGGCCACGGATTCGGCGTCCAGGTGGTTGGTGGGTTCGTCCAGGAGGAGCAGATCGGGCTGCTCCAGCAGGAGGCGGCACAGCGCCACGCGTCGCTTCTCGCCGCCGGAAAGGTTGGTGACGGGCCAGTCGCCGGGAGGACAGCGCAGCGCGTCCATGGCGATCTCCACGGTGCGGTCCAGGCTCCAGAGGTCCTGGGCGTCGATGACGTCTTGGAGCCTCGCCTGTTCTTCCAGGAGCTTGTTCATCTTGTCGTCGTCCATGGGTTCCGCGAACGCCAGGGAGATCTCGTTGTAGCGGTCCATGACGGCCTGGCTCTTGGCCACGCCCTTCATGACGTTCTCCTTCACGGTGAGGCCCGTCTCCAGTTGGGGCTCCTGGGGCAGGTAGCCGGCGGTGCGACCCGGCTCGATCCAGGCCTCGCCGGAAAAATCCTTGTCGATGCCGGCCATGATGCGCAGCAGGGTGGACTTGCCCGACCCGTTGGAGCCGATGATCCCGATCTTGGCCCCGTAGTAGAACGACAGGTAGATGTCCTTGAGCACCGCCTTCTGCGGCGTGTACTCCTTGGTCATGCCGTTCATGTAGAAGACGAACTTTTCGGGGGTCTTGTCTGCCATGGATTCCTTCGTGGAGCCGGTTGTCCGCGATGGCGCACCACATCGGCGAGCCACCGCGTGGAAGTCTAGAACCTGTCGCCGCCTGGGATGGAGTCGGGCCCGAAGCCATGCCGCCGCGCCGTCGATCGCACATTCCGGGATTCAGGATTTGGTTTTGGCCGAATCGAGGCTTAGATTCAATCTCGTTACCGCGAAGGGGGAGTTGCATGGCCGGAAGGACATTTTCCGTCGGAGTTTGGGCGGGCGTTCTGGTTTCGTCCGCTCTGGCGGCGACGGTGCACCTCTCCGGGCAGGTGCGAAGCCCGCAAGGCACGGGGGTCCCGGGATTGACGGTGGGCTTGGCCATCGCCGGACTTTCCGCGACCACGGACACCGGAGGACACTGGGCCATGGACGCGGCCTCGGGGATCGAAGCTCCACGGACGCGAACGCTCGGCATCCTCCCGGTTCGCCACCTGGTCCTTCGCGACGGTCGGCTGCAGGTCGTCTTGGGGGGGACGGATCTCCTGGGACGCCCGGTTCCCTCGGCTCTTCCATCGGGCGGCACGCCATCGGCCGCGCGCGCTTTGGCCGGCACCTTGGACACGCTGGTGTATTCCATCGCGGGCATCCGCCTGGGAACCCAACTCCTCTCCACCTACGACACCACCGGCCTGGTCTGGATCTTCTCCGACTCGGCACTCGGAACCGGGGGCGGCACGACGGACACCTCGCAATACCCCGCGTTCTACTCCGGTTCCTTGAGCGCTTCAGGGAACTTCGCCATCTACACCTACCAAGTCACGGTTCCCGCCCTGACCTACATCCGAAGGCAGGCGGTGACGGGTAGCGACGCGCAATACTACGGCAAGGGGACCGCCAACCTGACGGTGAGCTCTCCCGGTTGCGACCACTCCATTTCTTTCACCTCTCCGGTCGATACCAGCACCACCATCCTCGAAGTCTGGGGCCCGACCGGAACCGGCGCGGCAGCGCCTTACGACAGCCGCTACGAATTGACCTTGGCCGTGGATACCGTCGTCCAGGCCACCTGCTTCGGCAGTCCCACCTCGGTCTCCATCGTTGGAGAGGCCATCGTCGGCTGCCCTTCGGAGGTTGCCGGCTTCCCCCAGTATTCCTCGTTGCGGTCCCTCTCCGGAACAGGAACCTGGACCGACTGCGACAGCGTCGTGACCACCAACGCGACCTGGTCGCTGACCGCCCCCTGAAATCGCCTGCATGGGCCACCGACTCCTCTGTCGCCTCTCGATTTTCGGCTGCGCGGTCGCCGAATCTCGATACGGGTAGCTTGCTGGGCATGGGAATCGTGCTGTTCGATGGCGAGTGCGGCTTCTGCAGGAGTTGCATCGGTTGGGCCTCCCGCCGCTTGACGGGGGCGTCGGTTTCGTTCGTGCCTCGCGATTCTCCTGCGGGACGGAGGATCCTGGACGCGCTGGGACTTGGACGAGCCGCGGATTCCGTGGTTTTCGTGGAGGGACCCGTGGCCCATGTCCGATCCGATGCCGTGATCGCCCTGCTCGGGCGCTGCCGGATGCCATGGCGCATGGCCACCTCGCTGAGGTACGTCCCTCGACCATGGCGCGATTGCGTCTACGGCTTGGTCGCCCGATGCCGTCGCCTGCGCTTTTTCGGAAAGCGGGAATGCGCGGTCGTTCCCGGGTAGACTCCCCCACGCCGCGAGAACGGTGGGGGTTTGTATTTCAACCCTTCCCCAAACAACGGAGGCACCATGGCGATCACGGCGAACTCGACACCCCCCAAGAATGCCCTGGATTTCACGGCCACCGGCTTGGACGGAAAGGATGAGGACCTCTCCGGATGGCGCGGCAAGGTGGTCCTCCTCGTGAACGTGGCCAGCAAATGCGGCCTCACACCCCAGTACACCGCCCTCCAGAAGTTGTGGGAGACGAACGCCGCCCGCGGCCTCGTGGTCCTGGGCTTTCCCGCCAACGAATTCAAGGGCCAGGAACCGGGAACCGATGCGGAAATCCAGTCCTTCTGCAGTCTGAACTACGGAGTCACCTTCCCGTTGTTCTCCAAGAGCGTGGTTCTTGGAGAGGGCATTTCTCCTCTCTATTCCTGGCTCACCGAACACCACAGCGCCCCGGTGGGACCGGGTCCCGTCTCGTGGAATTTCGAGAAGTTCCTGATCGGTCGGGATGGAAACATCTTCGCGCGTTTCTCGCCTCAAACGAAGCCCGACGACATCTCGGTGCTGGAGGCCGTGGAGCGCGCCCTCTCCGTGGCCGCCTGACCCCACGGGTCCCGTTGACCATCCTTCAACGGCGAGGCTGGGCGACGACGGGTCGACGAAGTGCCGGAGAGGTACCCTTGGAGGGAGATGCATCGGGTCTACTCCCACGAGGATTGGCGGGCCTACTTCCGGGATGAACTGGAGGGGCGTCGCGGCGCCCAGGAGGAATTGACTTCGCGCGCAGTGGCCGTCCGTCTCGAGATGGATCCCGCACAGCTCCACCGCATCGTCCAGGGCAGGACGCCGCTACCTTTTCGCTACGTGCCCGCCATCGCCGAAATCTTCCAGATGGATCGCCGCGCAGCCGCCTACTTCGAAGAATTGCTCCGCTGCGATCGGGCCAAGTCCAAGGAAGAGAAGACCCGCAGCCGGGAACGGCTCTCGGCTTTGCGTGGCGTGGCCGCACGTCCCGTGGAGGGAAGCAAGGCGGAATACTACGGACACTGGCGACACTCGGTCATCCGGTCGTTGGTGGGATTGGGGGGGGTGAAAGGAGATGGGGCCGCCTTGGGCTCCCTGTGCATGCCCCCCGTATCCCCGGACGAAGCCCGCCAATCGGTGGACCTGCTCCTGGAACTGGGTTTGGCCGAGCGCGACGGGGACGGGAAGCTCCGTCTCTCCGAATCCCACCTCACCACCGGTCCCGACGTCCCCGCTCCCGTGGTGCGGGCCTTCCACCGCCAGGCGATCGACCTGGCCCGATCGGCGTTGGAGACCATCCCCGCCTCCGAGCGGGACATCTCCGCGGTCACGGCATCCCTCGATGCCGGCGGACTGGCAACGCTTCGCGAACTCGCCAGCGAACTCCGGCAGAAGGTCCAGACCCTGTCCCATGGGACACGAGACCCCGATCGCGTCTTCCAGTTGAACATCCAACTGTTCCCGGTCGGGTCCCTTTCCACCCGGGGGTTGCCATGAGACGCGCCTGGACATGGACCGTCATGGCGCTGACCGCCGCCCTCCTGGGTTGCGGACAGCCGGAACACGTCGCGGGAGGCACCTCCTCCGAGGTTCCCAACGCGCTGAACGGGCGTGTGGTCGACGACCAGGGACGACCGGTGGCGAACGCCGCCGTGCAGGTGGTGCCTTCCCAGGCCTTCGCCGACAGCGGACTCGTCCTGGACTCGGCGCGCACCGACAGCGCGGGCCGGTGGTTCCTCTCCGTACCCTCCGGCGATTGGACCGTCGTGGCCCAAGCCCCCGCGGGGTGGTCCATGCGCGGCGGAGTCCCGGACGGAGTCCTGTACACGGATACGCTCCGCTCCCCGGTCTGGGTGACCGGCAGCGTGGGCGCGGGATTCGGCCGCACCCAGGTCTGGCTCCGCGGCACGAACCTGTCCGCCACCGCGGACAGCACCGGGGCGTTCTTCCTGGGTCCCCTTCCCTCCGGGCGCCTGCGCCTGCACCTGCGCGCGGATTCCACCAGCCTGGACGGTGCCGTCCACGCCAGTCCCGGGCAGGTCGTCTCCACCGGCACTTGGCTTTCCGCTCTCTGGGGCCAGGAGGATTACGACCTTTGGCCATCGGCGCGCACCGCGGTCGTCGACCTCTCCTCCACCGGAGCCAACGTGCAGGGAGACCAGCCCCTGTTCCCCGTGCCCGTCCTGCTCGACTCGGTGCTCGATGTCCGCTCGACGGATCCCGTGAGCCTCCGTTTCGACGACGGGGAGGGTGTTCCCTACCCGTACACCCTCGCTTGGGACTCGTCGGGGGGCCACGCCCTGGCCTGGGTCCGTCTGGACACCGCCAACGGAAACTCGGCCAAGCACCTTCTGCGCGTATTGTGGGGCAGGCATGTGGCCCTCCCCAAGGACATGCCGCAGGTCTTTTCTTCCTCGGCCCACTTCCTCGGTGCCTGGCACTGCGATTCGAGCACGGAGACGTCGTCGGGAATCGCCCTGCGGTGGACCGGTGCCACGAAGGGGCCGGGGCCCGTTGGTGGCGCGCAGGTCCTGACGGGATCGGGAAACTGGTCGACGGACTCCGTGAACTTGGGCGGACCCAATTCCTGGACGGTTTCCCTGTGGGTCCGGATGGACGCCAAGCCTGCGGCTTCGGTCGTGCTCGCCGGCTTCGGGGGCGGACAGGATTCCTCCGATTGGGGGATCTCCCTGCGCGGCTCGGACGACCACATCCGCGTATGGTCCGGCGCGAACAGCTCGGACGACCTCGTGAGCGACAGCGCCTTGAAATCGTCCACTTGGACGCATCTGGTGGCGACGTTCGATGCCCCCTCCAACCGGATCGGGCTGGTGATCGACACCACGAGCTATCCGCGCAAGACCGTCACCTTCCCGACGGCCTCGCGCCAACCCATCCAGGGGGGGAGCGGCCTGGCGGGAGCCTTCGACGAGATCCGCCTTTCCGACACGGGTCGCGCGGTGCAATGGAGCCAACTCGAGCGGCAGACACAGACAGGCGTCCCATGGCTGCGCTGGTAGGAGGACAGGCCCCGGACCTCTTCTCCTTCGCCGACTACCGCCAATTCCTGCGCACCTACTACGAGTTCCGCCGCGCCCAACAGACCAGCTTCTCCTACCGGTTCATGGCGACCCGGTTGGAGATCGATCCGGGACAGCTCGTCCGCATCCTGCAAGGCCGCCTGCACCTGCCCCAACGGGCGCTGGCGGCCACGCTGCGGCTCTGCAAGTTCACGCCGCGCGAAGCCGCGTTCTTCGAGGAACTGGTCCGGTTGGGAAGGAGCCGCAACGACGCGGAAGCCGCTCGCAGCAGGGATCGCCTGGATGCGCTGCGCGCGGTCGTGCCCAGGGAACTCGAACAGGGACAGTCCGCGTTCTACCGGCATTGGAGGCACGCCGTCGTCCGCGCCCTGGCGGGCATCGCGCGGACCGTCGACGGGGGGGAGCTCGGACGCCTGTGCCTGCCGGAACAGAGCGCCTCGGAAGCATCGGAATCGGTGCGGCTCCTGGAGACGCTGGGACTCCTGGTGCGGGACGAACTCGGTCGCCCCGCTCCCGCCGAAGCCCATGTCGCACCCGGCCTGGGGGTTCCCAGGGAGGTGCTGCGGCATTGGCATGCCCAGGTCCTTTCGCTGGCCGCCCAAAGCGTGGATCGGTGCGATCCCTCCCAACGGGACATCTCCACCTTGACCGTCGCCTTGTCTTCGAAGGACCTCCCCCTGGTGGGCGCGTGGATCTCCGATCTGCGCCGCCAAGTGCAGGCCCTGGCGGAGTCCACCCGGTCCCCGGACCGCGTCCTGGAGGTCTGCTTGCAACTGATCCCCGTCGCCACGACCGGCCAGGGGAGAGTGAACCTGGAATCGAAGCGAGCCTGATCGGGCCCTTGCCCGTCTCAGCCTTCCCGCAGCTTCCGGTACAACGTCTTGGGGTCGATGCCGAGGATTTCGCAGGCACGGCCGCGGTGGCCGCCCGTGCGGCGGAGCACCTTCTCCAGGTAGCGGCGTTCCAATTCCTCCAAGGAGGGCCATTCGGCTTCCAACGGGTCGTCGCCTCCGAGCCTGGCGCTCTCGTCGCGCAGGAAGGAGAAGTCTTCGGCCTGCACGATTTCGGCGTCCGTGAAGGCGACGACCCTTTCGATGGCGTTGCCCAGCTCCCGGATGTTGCCCGGCCAGTGGTGGGCGAGCAGAAGGTTCTGGGCCTCCTTGGACAACCGGCGGACCGGCAGGCCCGCCCGCTGGCAATGGCGCTCAAGGAACCTCTGCACCAGCGGCATCACGTCCTCCGCGCGTTCCCGCAGCGGGGGCAGGTGGATGGGGATGACGTTCATGCGGTAGAACAGGTCCTCGCGGAACCGGCCCGAGCGGACCTCCTCTGCGAGGTCGCGGTTGGTGGCCACCACCACGCGGGCCTTGAACTCGAGTTCCTTGCGCGACCCGATCCGACGGAATCTGCCCTCCTGCAGGACGCGCAGGAGCTTGGCCTGCATCAGGAGCGGCAGCTCGCCGATCTCGTCCAGGAACAGGGTTCCTTCCCCGGCCACCTCGAACAGTCCCTCCTGGGCGCGAACGGCGCCGGTGAAGGCGCCTTCCTCGTGTCCGAACAGCTCCGATTCGATCAGGCTTTCCGGGATCGCCCCGCAGTTGAGGGGAACGAACGGCCTTTCCGCGCGGTGGCTCAGGAAATGGAGAGCCCGCGCGATGCGCTCCTTGCCCGTGCCCGATTCCCCGGTCACCATCGCCGTGCCGGAAAGCTGGGCCAACCTGGGCACCTGCGACAGGATCCGTTGCATGGAGGGGTTCAGGCTGTGCAGGGATTCGTCGGCGCCCTTCAACCCCGCCAGCTCCGTCCGGAGACGGACGTCCTCCAGGGCCCGCCGCACCCACAGGAGCAGGTCGTCGGCTTGGACGGGTTTTGTCAGGTAGTGGTACGCGCCCGCGCGCACCGCCTCCATCGCCGCCTCCATGGTGGCGAAGGCCGTGATGAGGAGCACGGGCACGGAATTGTCCACCCGACGGGTCTCGCGCACCAGATCCATGCCCGTCATTCCCGGCATGTTGACGTCGGAGAGGATCACCCGGGCCTTGCCCTCGCGCACCCGCAGGAGCGCCTGGCGCGGATCCACCGTGGCCTCGGCGCGCAGGCCCTCGGCTTCCAGCAGGTCCCTCAGGACCAGCGCCATTTCCTTCTCGTCGTCGACCACGACGACGTCGACGGTTCCCGTGCGGCTCATCCGCGGTGAACGGTAGAAAGGCTGGGGATGCTCGACGATCCGGCGGGACCGCCCGGCGGCGGATCCATCTCCGAGTTAGACTGCCAAGGTGGGATCCGGAGGGAATGGAATGGGATGGATGGTAAGGACATGGGGGATGGTGGCCTTGATGGCGGTCTCGTCGCGGGCTTTGGACAGTCTTCTGGTCTGGTCCGATGAATTCGAGCGGACGGGCCTGCCCGATTCCACCAAGTGGGGCTACGACACGGGCGGCAGCGGCGAGGGCAACGACGAAGCCGAGTACTACACCAACGCCCGTTCGAAGAACGCCCACTGCGACGGGAGCCACTTGGTGATCTCCGCCATCCGGGAAGACACCGGAACCTGCTGGTATGGTCCCTGTCGGTTCACTTCGGCGCGTCTTCTGACCAAGGGCAAGGCCGACTGGTTGTACGGACGGGTCGACGTGAGCGCACAACTCCCGTCCGGCGAGGGGGTGTGGCCGGCCATCTGGATGCTGCCCACGAGCAGCCCGTACGGGGGGTGGCCCGACGAAGGAGAGATGGACATCATGGAGAACATCGGGTCCACCCCCACCAAGGACTACGCCACCCTGCATTTCCACGGCAATGGACAGGCGCAGGGCACGGCCACCAGCTCCACCCTGTCCAGCGCATTCCACCTCTATTCCCTGGTGTGGCGGCCCGACAGCCTGTTCCTCCAGTTCGACGACGCGACCATCCTCAAGTACGCCAACACCGGCAATTGGCAGCAATGGCCTTACGACCAGCGCTTCTACCTGATCCTGAATTTCGCGGTGGGGGGTTCCTGGCCCGGAGCGGTGGACACGGCGAATTTCGGGCAGAAGGATTTTCTGGTGGACTACGTCCGGGTCTGGAAATTCGCCCAGGGCACGGCTCCCTATTCCGTGGTGGCACAGGTGCAAGGACAGGGATCCGTCGCGAAGACCCCCGACCAAGCCTCCTACCAGACATTTTCCCGCGTCGCGCTGCTCGCGACTCCGGCGTCCGGATGGCGTTTCGACCACTGGGTGGGCGGGAACGGCGGTTCCCAAGACCCGGACACCGAGGTGGTCGCCGCGAACGACACGGTGACGGCGGTGTTCGTTCCCGCTGGAGGATCCGGACTGGGCCCTGTTTCGGCGAAGAACGAGTCCACCAAGGCCTGGACACGACGGATCCAACTGACGGGTCCCGACGGCGCGTCTTCTCCCTTGGACCGCGACCCCAGCGGGCGGTTGGGGGCCGGCGGGAGCGGGCTCGGATTGCGAGCGCCGGATCCATCGGACCCCTGATCCGGTTCGTGCACTCCCCCCTCTAGGGCCTCAGCACCATCCGGGCTCCGATCCCCGAGATTTCCAGTCGGAAGATGCCGTGGGGAGACATCGGGAGGGACATCTTCCCGCCGGCGTCGGATGTCGCCCGGCCCTCCCAGAGGAGCCTTCCATCCATCGCACGCAACCGGCAATCCAGGGCGCGCGAGGCGGGCAGCCCTTCCACGAGGAGTCCCGAGCCCAGGTCCACCACCTCCAACCGCGCCCGTTGGACGCTCGGTCGCACCGCCGAATTCCCGTCGCGGCGCCCGACCCGCAACCCGTTTCCGAAACTTGTCACCCACATTTCGGCGGGATCGAAGGGGTCGAAGAGGACCCGCACCGGCTGGCGGAAGGGATAGGCCGCCACCGCGGCGAAGACCGGCGAGCTCGCGGTCCGGTCGTCGGAATGCCAGAGTCCTCCGGTCTCCGTGGTGGCGTAGATCTCCGTCCCGCCGTCGGGGGGGACGCCCACCGACTCCACCCGGTCCTGGTTCCAGACCCTGGTCCAATGCGCCCCCGCGTCCACGGTGCGGTACAGTCCCCCCAGGCCGTTGGGCGCTCCGCCCCATCCCGAGAAGACGCCCACCCACCATGTCTTCCGGGTGGCGTCGGCCGGATCCACGACCACGTCCTTGGTCCAGTACATCATCCCCGGATCGGACAGATCCTGCCAACCCGAGGCGCCCTTGGCGAGGAGGAACACCCCGGAGCTGGCCGTGAAGGCGCCGCTGCCGCCGATCCTGCCCGAGTAGGTCGCGAGCACGGATCCGTCGGAGAGCACCACGATGTCGTAGGGGTGACCCTGGGTGCGAGGAGGAACCGGCAGGCGGGTCCACGTCGCCTGGCCGCCCTGGTCGAGGTCGTGGGTTCCGTAGATCCCTCCGGTCGCGGAATCGACCACGCTGGCGTAGAGGGTCTTGGGATCCGACGGGTCCAGCGCGACCCAGGCCACGACGTGCCCCGGGCTCCACAAGGTGGTCCAGGTCGCCCCCTTGTCGGCCGACACCAGCACGTGGCCGGATCCCGAAGCCATCGTCGCGTCCTTCAGGTGCGTGCTCTGGTAGAGGTCGTGCACCGTGGACGTGGCGGCGTAGAGCTTCCCGTCCGACGCCTTCGCGATCGCGTACATGGAATTGTCGGCGTCGCCCGAATACCCGAATCCCCAGGATGTCCCCCCGTCCGAGGATAGGACTCCCTTGATGTCGGAATACCCCGCGAACACGTGCAGGGAATCTCCCCAGGCCACGGTCCAGGCGGAGGTGTTCTCCAACCCCGCGGACCGGTAGGCCCGGCCCTTGGGCGTCGCGGCGCCCGATGGGTTCTGGTCGGTGGGATCCAGGTAGGCCTGCCTCCAGGTGGCGCCCCCGTCGTCCGAGACGTGGACGAATCCGTAGTCGGTGTAGGCGATTTCGGATCCGTTGTCCGACGCCACGCCGAACCCGCAGGCGGATCCTCCGTAGCTCCAGTCCCGATCTCCGCCGCTGCCCGCCCATCCCGTGGACACGTTGACATTTCCCGTCGCACCCAGGATCTCCGTCCAGCTCGCGCCGCCGTCCGCGGAGCGGTAGATCTCGGGCCAGTCGGTCTGGTAGATGCCCCCCGCGGCGAAGAGGGTGTCGGTGGTGGTGGCGGCCTGGCCCAGCAGGTACAGCCGGTGGGTGGGATCGATCCCGCTGGTGCGCGACGTCCAGGACGCGTCGCCGGTGGTCCAGGTCCAGAGCGCGGTGGTCGAGGAGTGGAAATCCTCCACCGCCACTCCGTTGTAGACGTCGGCCAAGGCGGCGGTGGCCGCGAACAGC
Organism: Fibrobacteria bacterium; assembly: GCA_035604215.1. GTDB lineage: Bacteria > Fibrobacterota > Fibrobacteria > UBA5070 > UBA5070 > UBA5070. The sequence continues at coordinate 20,593 of DATNIW010000077.1, read as the reverse complement.
TCGACCTTGGATCCTTTGCTTCCGCCGGTCAAGGCGATCAGCCTCTGGCCGGCGGGGATGCCGGAGACGGAGGCGGGTGCGAAGGTCCAACCGCTGTCGTGGGAGACGAAGAGTCCGCCGTTGGTCCCCAGATACACGTCCGCCCCGTTCCAGAAGACACCACCCAGGAGAACCCCGGCGCCCGCGTCCGGCTCGCCTTCGATTTCCTTCCAGGTGGCTCCACCGTCCCGGGAGACGTAGAGGGAATCCCACCCCGTGGCCAGAAGCCGATTCGGATCGTTCGGATCCGCCGAAAGGTCGTAGACGCCGTTGCCGGAGGTAGGATCGGCGCCGGTCGGGGTCCAGGTGCCTCCGTCGTCCAGGCTGCGCACGATGGCCCCCGTACCGGAGGAGTTGTCGATGGAATAGCTCGTGTTGCCCGATCGGAAGACCTTGGAGGACCGCCCGGCCTGGATCTGTCCGAAGGGTTCCAAGGTCCACGAACGCCCCTGGTCCAAGGAGTGGTACTGCCCGCTCATGTCGCAGGAGACCGTGAGTTCGGCCCCGTTCGGCGAGAAGCTCGGGGAAAAGAGCGCACCCCCGCCACCAGGTCCGCGAGCCTCGAAGATCGAGGGCACGGCGGCCTCGGCGAGCAGGGGAATCCCGGCGATCGACAGGACGGCGAAGAAACTTCCCTGCATGGAACCTCCCAGGCTCGAGGCGCGACATGCCCCCATACCGAGATTACGCCATTGGGAGAACCCCAATTTCAAGGGAAGATCAAAGCGTCGGGTAGTCCGTGTACCCTTCTTCTCCCTTGCCGTAGAAGAGATCCCGACGCGGCTCGTTGAACGGCCTGTCGTCGCGAAGCCGTGCGGGCAGATCGGGATTGGCCAGGAAAGGGACCCCGAAGGCGAAGGCGTCCGCCTTGCCGGAGTCCAGCCATTGCGTCGCCGAGGCCTTGGTGAAGCCTTCGTTGGCCACCAGGACTCCCCCGAAGATCGATTTCAATGTCGGCGCCAGGCTGTCCGGTCCCGCGGATTCTCGCAAGCACAGGAAGGCGAGCCCGCGCGCTCCCAGTTCCCGGGCCACGTGCGAGAAGGTTTCCCGGGGGTTGGAATCGGAGATGCCGCCGGAACCGCCTCGCGGCGCAAGATGCACTCCCACCCGACCGGGACCCCAGACCTCCGCCACCGCGTCGGCCACCTCCAGGAGAAGCCGGGCGCGATTTTCCAAGGAGCCCCCGTAGCCGTCGGTGCGGTGGTTGGATCCATCCTGGAGGAACTGGTCCAGCAGGTACCCGTTGGCCGCGTGGATCTCCACGCCGTCGAACCCGGCTTCCTTCGCGTTCCTGGCCCCTTGTCGATAGGCTTCGACGATCCCCGGCATCTCGAAGAGGTCCAGCGCCCGAGGGGTCACATACGGCTTGGGCGGACGGAGCAGATTGAGGTGCCCGGTGGCCGCGATGGCGCTGGGCGCCACCGGAAGCTGACCTTCCAGGAAGAAGGGATCCGAGATCCGGCCCACGTGCCACAACTGCAGGAAGATGCGGCCTCCGGCTTCGTGGACGCTTTTCGTTGCCGCCTTCCACCCCACCACCTGTTCCTGGGACCAGATGCCCGGGGTGTCCGGATATCCCACTCCCTGGGCGCTGACCGAGGTGGCCTCGCTCAGGATCAGTCCTGCGGAGGCCCGCTGCGCGTAGTACTTGGCCATCGACGCGCTGGGAATGCGCCCGGCGTCGGCGCGGCACCTGGTGAGCGGCGCCATGAAGATGCGGTTGGGAAGCTCCAGGTCGCCGAGGGTCAGGGGATCGAAGAGCGTGGGCACGTGGGAATCCTTTGGTTGTGAGGGAACGGTCGATTCCCCCCAAGATCCAAACTGGATCGTACCCGGACCCCTCGCGCCTGAAAAGACTCGGACCCCTATCGGAACCGGACCTGGAGCCCCGGCACCTGCCAGACGCGTTCGGGCGAGCCGTCCGGCTTCGCCGAGAGCGCCAGGATGGGCATGGGATCGATGGTCACATCGCGTATCCAGGCGTTGCTGGACTTCGGGTGTTCCTGCATGTTGGCGGTGAGCGCATTGGAAACCAGGTAGCCCGCGAAGGCACCCCCCACCATGCACGAGGTGAATCCCCCCCGGGAATTGTATGCACCGGTCATCAGCGTGACCCCTAGCCCAGCCAACTCGCCTCCCCCCAATCCCAAGGCGTTGTAGAAGGCCCTTTCCTCCGGATCCTCGCGGTGCTGGAAGGCGAACCACCCGGCACCCAGACCTCCGATGTAGCCAGCCAGGGGCAGCGCGACATTGGATCTTTGGCCTTGGACATCGGCGAGAGCCGCGACCTCCTCGCCGGCAGCGAATCCCAGGATTCCCCACTGGCCGATTCCGTCGGGGTTTCCCAGGGCAACGTGCTGGTCGGGCTTCCATGTGTTCGACAGGACAAATCCACCCGCATACCCGGCCAGAGCCACTGCGCCTTCCATGCGCACGAATCCGTCGCCGTCGGTCACGTTCCGCACGAAGAGGTAGGGAACGAACAGGGCGGCGACGGCCGCATCCGAGGCGATATCCTTTCTCATCGTGAGCCGACCGGGATTGTCCGGATAGGAGGCGCCGTTCTCGTATCCGTAGCGGATGGCGAAGGGGTAGCCGATCATGGCTGCTCCGAAGGCGACCCGCAAGGCGTTGAAATCGTCCCCTCCGATGATCGCGCCGAGCGCGCCCGATCCCCAGAATTCCATGTTCACCGCCTGCTCGACTCCCTCGACGTTCGCCTGGGTCCATTCCCGATTCGCCGCGAACGCGGAATGGCCCAGGTATTCGACGGGAACCGCGAGGATTCCCAGACCGATCGCCGGGAGCGGGGAGAGCCCGTCCCAGAACACGATGGGCAACCCCGCACCATACAGGTAGCTGGACGTCCCCAGCTCGTTCCAGAAATATCCTCTCCGGTACTGGTTGCTCAACGTCATCGCGTTGGTGGTCGGGGACTGCGACGTGGCAACCGGCGCCTTTACGGAATCGTCCACCGGAACCTTCTCCGCCCTGGCTTCGGCCAAGATGTTGTCCCGCGCCGTTTCGTTCAGCGGTGTGCTCAAGGTCCGCGTCGCTCCTGTCTTGCGATCCAGGATGGTCGCTTCCAACGTCCCCGTGCGCGTGTGCAATGCGGTCACGGAATCCGTCGGTGAGAGCGTGGCGAACAGCGAGAGCTGGTCCTTGAGCGAGGCCGACCAGCCGATGCTGGCGAGCGCGAGGGCGAGGGGGAGGATCCGCATGGGGAGGGCTTTCTTCGTTCTTGGGGGTTCGAGCGGGGAGCAGCGCCGGTGTGGCTTTGCGGGAACTTCAGGGACGGTTGCCGGCGACCAGGTTCAGGGAAAGGAGCTTGCGCGCGCGTTGCACCTGGAAGACCACGTTGTCGCCGGGCTGGTGGTTGGCCAGGAGCGCCTGGAGCTGATCGATGCCCCGGATCGGTGTGCCATCCACCTCCAGGACCAGGTCGTCGACGCGAAGTCCACCCTTCGCGGCAGGGGAATCGCGGACCACGACGGAAACCAAAACGCCCGTATCGCCTGTCTGGTGCAAGGAGTTCAGGGTCTGCTGGAACATGGCCCCAGGGCGGATGAACCGGAATCCGAAATAGGATTTGGCCGGACCTGCGGGCACGGTTGGCGGCATGGGGGGAGCGGGCTGCTCCGCCGGGGGGATTCCGACCAGCTCCTTGGCGGCCTCCGGAAGGATGCGGATCACAGCTTCCAAGCCACCTTGGACCGTCCGACTGGAGATCCCCACCACCTCTCCGGTGGTCACATCCACCGTGCGCAGATTCAAGGCGCAGGTCTCCCCGACCCTTCCCACGCTTCCGACCACGAGTCGATCGACACCGAGGAGTTTGCCGACCTGCACGGCGCAGTCTCCGCCCTCGCAGGCACCGCTTTGCTGGAATCCCTGTTCGGTCAGGATCTGGTTCATCTGGGAGCGTTCCATGACCCGCACCTTGCCGGTGGAAACCAGGGCGGAGGCGAGGGATTCCCCGATGACATCGACTTCGGCGGAATCCACCTTGATGGCGTGCAAGCGGGTGATGGCCACGAGGGGGACCTTGGCGGGTGCGGCGCCTTGGAGAGTCAGGAGTGCGAGCAGGATCAGATTCACGGTTTCATCTCCTCGGGGGGAGGGGCTGGATGGTTCTCCACCCAAAACTGCTCTCGATCCACGACCCCGTGGGTGGTCCAATGGCGGTCCCACCCGTCCAGCTTGCCGGACTTCCAGTTCTTTTCCGATTCGATCGACCCGTCATCGCGCCAGGAAACCGCCCGGCCATCTGGCAGACCGCGCACGTAGACGGCCTGTCCCTGTTTGTGGCCGTTCTCGAACCAGTAGGTGGCAGACCCGTCCAGAACACCCATCTTCCAGTTCTCTTCCGCCTTGATCTGGCCATCCAGGAAATATTTCACGTCCCTGCCGTGGCGCACCCAATTTCCCGTGGAATCCTGCGCCTCGCGCCAGATCTCGGTGGGCCTGCGGCTCATGTTGCGCCTGATCCTGATTTCCGTGGGTCGGTCGGAGGGGGCGACCCAATCCGAGCAGGGCGGGTCGGGCGGAGGGGCCCCGAAGCATCCGGCCAGGAGGGCGCACCAGAACAGGAGGAGCGGGAGCTTCATCGGGGGGAAGGTAGAGAATCCACGAAGGCTTCGAATCTTTCCCGCCAAGCTGCGGACCGGAAGAACTGGATGTGCTTGCACCCGGCTTGCGCCCAGAACACATGTGGCGGCCGGGCGAGATCGTCCACATGCTTCTGGAACCCGGGAGGAACCACTTGGTCGTCCAGGCAGGAAATCGTCAGGAGCGGGGTCGGGGAGACCGCCGGGATGCTGGTCGCAGGGGATTCCGCATTGGAGACGAGCAGCGGAACCAGGGGAACGGCCGGCCAGGTGACCCAATGGCGTTCCATGGCGTCCATGGCGATGCCCCGATAGCTGTCGAACGCCCCTTCCGTCATGACAAGATCCGTCTTGTTCCGGGCCTTCCACCCGGGGAACGCCTTCAGGAGGATGGGGCCGCCCAGCGACTGCCCGTAGAGCACGATCCTGCCCTGCTCCGAGGGGAGCAGGCTGTCGGCCACCCAGTCCAGGGCCGTCATCGCGTCCTCGATGGTCTGGCGCTGCGAAGGTTCGCCCTCGGAGGCTCCGTAGCCGCTGTAGTCCACCAGCAGCAGGTCCCAGCCGAGCAGCCCCATCCACGCCACCGACCGGAAGTGCGCCGTCAGGTTCTGCGCGTTGCCGTGGAAGTGCACCACCAAGCCCCGGGATGCGTCCCCCAGATGGTGGACCAGTCGAAGGCGGATGCGGTGGCCGGATGGGGTGGGCGCGTCGATGTCGCGGTAGCGGAACCCCAGGACTCCCGGATCGAAGAAATCCACGCGGGATGGCTGGTAGAAGAGTCCGGAACAGGCGACCAGCCCCAACATGGGCAGCGCGGACAGGAACCGTGCGATCCGCGGGATGCGTCTCCCCGGTTCAGAAATGCAGGGCCAGTCCACCATACCCGCTCCAATCGCGTCGCGTGTCGTCTTCCCCGCCCACCCGCAGATCCAGGTCCCGGGTGAAGCTCCACCGGACTTCGCTTTTCGCCTTGGCCTCGAAGACGTGCTGGAGCGCGATCGAGCGGAACGCCGTGCCTTCCGCGAGCCATCCGAAACGCTCTCCGCCCAGGACCAGGAAACCCGCCCTCGCCTGCGGCCCCACCGCCAGCCGGTCCCATCCCGTCCAGGGGGCCCACGCCGTCCGGCCCTCGGCCAAGGCCCAGACGCGCGCGAGGCGATCCCCCAGGCAAAGCCCGATCCCGGAGGCGAGCCCCACCGGAACCGTCCGCTGTCCGGCCATGTCCAGGGGGAGCAACCCGAAGCGCAGGCTCCAGGAGGGTTTGGGGACATCGCGATCGAAGGGCGCAGCGGCCAACACGTTCCCGAGGTCGATTCTCCGGAGGGTCCAGGCTCGGGGGTTTTCCGCGGGGATGCGGACATCGGCCGCCAATGCTTCGACATCGGCACCGTCGGGGATGCCGGTGGGCCGATCGTCCAGGCTGTGGAAGGCCATGCGTACCCCGGCCCCGATCCACGGACCGCCACCGGCTTCTCCGGACAGGAATTCCGCGCGCCAACTCCGGTGCGCGTCTTCGGGCACGGACGTGGGCGACGGAAGCTCGAGGGGTTCGGCGGGCGGGAATCGGACCCGCTGCGCGAGGATCTTCCCCTGCCGACCCAGCCACCCCGGCCGGTCCTCGGGGTCCGCGTCCCGGATCTTCCAGTTCAGGAAATCCAGGGCCGCGTCCTGGGCGGCGGCGATCTTGACGGAATCCGGCCTCTCCGGGATCGTCGCCGGAAGGGTCGTATCCCCCCGGACCAGGGCGCGCATCCTCGCGAGCTCCGGGGGGGAAAGCGAATCGCGGCGCGATCGGAACACGGACAGGATGGAAGGTCTCCACACCGGGGGGCCGGCGAGCCCGTGGCTCTGCAGCAGTCGGACCACCTCCAGCGGGAAGGCCGGAAACCCCAGTTCGTCCGCCAGGTGCGAATCCGGTCGGATCGCGTCCAGGAGATCCAGGAGGCGGTTGGAGCAGTTTCCATTGAAGAAGAGGTACCTGCTCCAGCTGGAGCCCTCTTCCCAGACATGTTCCAGCAGCACCTGGACTTCCGCGCTGTCCAGGCGAAGCGGGTATTCCCAAAGATCGCGGCTCTCCAGATACTCGTATTTCTGGAGCGACAGGTAATATGGCGCGATGGTGTAGTACCCCGGGTACAACCCCAGCAGGCCTTTCACGGCATACCATGGATCGCCGGGCGGCATGGCGGCGCCGTAGGCCACCCCGTAGTCGAGCACCACCCGCCCGCCCGCCCTGTCGTCGGCGTCGAAGCGCAGGAGCGCGTGTCCGAAGAGGCTCGCCGGGTTCCCCATGTAGCTCGAGGCGTAGACCAAAACGACGCGATTCGGACGGATTCCCTCCTTCCACCGAACCCAACGGGATTCGTCCTCCATGGGAAGGTCCTGGGGCAGGATCACCTGCGAGTCCTCCAGGAACCGGAGTCTGGCCCGGAACTTGACCAGCGGATGCATGCGCACCGGAGTGGTGTCGCCTGCATATGGGGACAGATCCTGACTGTCCAGGAGGTCGCGGATCGTCGCGGCCAGTTCCCGCCTGGGGTCGGTCCTCCCGAGGGAATCCAGGTAGAAGTATCCTCCCTGGACTTCGCCCTTCCACGACCCTTCGTGTCCGCGCCAGCGGCCCAGGGCCAACCAGCGGGGCGATTTCCAAAGGCCGCGGCGGTCCGCGGAATCAACCAGCGCCTGGATCCGCGCGGGCGAAGCGCCGGCCTGGGCGGATCGGAACCCCGCCAGCAGCGCGATTCCCAAAAAAAACCACCGCCCGACGGCCCAAGGCCGACGGGCGGTGCGGAGGGATCCGGACCCGGGACTCAGCGCGTGGAGCAGGCCGAGGTCGCCTGCAAGCGGTCGACCACCGTCGCGGCGTCGGCGTCGCCGGCGAAGATCGCGTCGTAGCCCTTCCGGGTGTCGTGCCCGAAGGAGGCCTGGTCGCAACCCATCAAGGAGGCCAGCACCTGGAGGTTCTCTCCGCTGCCCTGGGCCATTTCCTGCCGCAGCGAGGGGAGATTCGCCTCGGCGAAGGACCGACTTTCCTCGTCGCGAAGAGCGACTCCGTCCTCCGCGCAGTTCGAGGTTCCGGTGGTGATCCCGAAGAGCTGGGTTCCCGATGTCTCGTTGGTCGTGGATGCGGAAACCTGGTTTCCCTTGGGCCCCATCACCATGGATCCCAGCCCGCAACCGGCCATACCGTAGCTCTTGGCTTGGCTTGCGACGGCGAGTCCGACGATCAGGAGAAGAATTGTCTTTTTCATGGTCGATTCCTCAGTTTCCGGTGCAGGCGGTGGAGAGGGCGGCGTCCGTGCGCACGACCTCGTCGATGCCCTGGAGCATCGACGGAGCGTCGGGTGCCAGACCAACCTTGGGGTAGTTGGACTGCAGGGCATGCCCGAAGGCGGCTTCCGCGCCGCCGCAGCCGTACAGTCCGGCCAAGGCCACGATGTTTTCACCTTGGCCCTGGGCAGCTTCCTGCCGAAGATCCTGGAAGTTGGCTTCGGCGAAAAGTTCCCTCTCCCGCCCGGCCATGGCCACCCCGTCTTCGGTGCAGTTCGAGATACCGGAGGTGATGGAGAAGCTCTGGATGCCGTAGAAATCGTTCGTCGTCAGGGCCAGCAACTGGATAAGCCCTTTCTGGTCGCCGAACACCATGGAACCAAGTCCGCAACCCGCGGTGCCGTACTTGTCTGCCATGACCGCGGGCGCCATGGCGAGCAAGCCGAGTGCAAGGAATTTTCGCATTCGATACTCCTGTTGTTTTTCCGGGACACCGGGGCTTTTCCGGCGAGGAGGACCCAGGGACGGCGTCCGGCTCTCCCAAAGCAACTCAAGGCCGACGCGGGTGTCAAGGAGATCCTGGGGGGTAGCCGTACGGTCGGTGTTGCCGGGATGTTCGCCGCGAGGATCGATTTATATTTGGAAGATGCGCGGATGGGTATGAGACCCATTCCAACATCACTCTTGCACGGAGATCACACATGAAAAAACGGATGTTGACCATCGGCCTGGCCGGACTCGTCTTCGCGGGATCCCTCTCGCTCCAGGGCTGCTACGGCTCCTTCGCCCTGACCAAGAAGGTCTACAACTGGAACGGGACCCTGGGGAACAAGTGGGTGAAGTCCATCGTGTTCTTCGTGTTCGGCGCGGTGCTGCCGGTGTACGGCATCTCCGCCTTCATCGACGCGATCGCCCTCAACCTGGTCGAATTCTGGACCGGTTCCAACCCGCTGGCCGCCAACCAGACCCACATGGACAAGACCTACGCCGACGGCACCCGGGTGCAAGCGGACCGCCTCTCCGATGGGCGCCTCTCCGTGCGCATGGTCCTTCCCTCCGGCGAGGAGCGTTCCTGGGTCATGACCCACGAAGTGGACGGAATTTCCGTTTCCGATGTTCAGGGCAATTGGATGGGCAAGGTGGCCCAGACCGCCCAGGGCACCGTCATCATCCATCCCCAGGTGGCCCTCGCTCGTTGAGGTTCCGATCCCGGATGCCCGCGGAGCGATTCCCGCGGGCACCGGGAATGGCTTGACCGGAGCGGGTACCCGGGGCTAGATTCGGGACCGAACTTCATCGTTTCGAGGATTCCATGCGCCGTTTGCTCGCGATCTTTGCCCTGCTCTCCGTCGTGTCCCTGACCGGTTGCGCCGGTGGGGCGGCTTCGTCCGGTGCGAATGGGGAGACCAAATCGAGCCCCACGGCTCAGGTGAACGCGGCGAGGGCGGAAGCCGAAGCCCAGGAACGCAAACTGTCGGATCTGCGCCAGGAGAAGGCCGATCTCGAGGCCCAACTGGAAGGCAAGTCCGCTCCAGCGACTTCCACGCCCGCTCCCGCGGCAGCGCCGACACCTGCACCCGCCAAGTCGGCTTCGCCGGCCCCTGCCGCCCCGGCCAAGTCGAGCAACTGAGCTGACCGCGCCGCGTCGGATTTCCGTGCTGGAATCGGTTTCCGACGCTGCCAAGGAAGTGGTTCTCCGCCACGGGGAAGATCTGCTGGGCAAGGTGGAGCGGGCCTTCGGAACACGCATCCTCGCGCGCGAGGCCGGGTTTTCCGTGGAAGGCGCGGATTCCGGAGCCCAGGCGAAGACGGGTCGGGTCCTGACCGAGATGGTCCGGATCGCCGAGGAGACGGGAGAGTTGGATGGATTCGTGGTGGACCTCCTGGTGAAGGAGTCCCGCCCGGAGTTCGCGACCCGTCCCATCCTCTACGATGTCCGCGGCCAGGCGGTCCGCCCACGATCGGTCGGACAGCATCGCTTGGTGGAAGCCGCCACCAGCCATGAATTGGTCTTCGCCATCGGCCCCGCCGGTACCGGCAAGACCTACCTCGCCATCGCCTTGGCCGTGGCCGCCCTGGAGCGCCGGGAGGTGGATCGGCTTGTCCTGGTGCGTCCCGCCGTGGAAGCGGGCGAAGAGCTCGGCTTCCTGCCCGGCGATCTGCAGGAGAAGATCGCCCCTTACCTGCAGCCCATGATGGACGCCTTGCAGGAACTGCTGCCCCGCAGCCGATTCAAGGAATGCCGCGAGGCGGGCCTGATCGAGATGGCGCCCCTGGCCTACATGCGCGGCAGGACCCTCAAGCGGTGTTTCGCCATCCTGGACGAGGCGCAGAACGCCACCATCCCCCAGATGCGCATGTTCCTCACCCGACTGGGCGTGGGTTCGCGCGCCGTGGTCACCGGAGATCCCACCCAGGTGGACCTTCCACCCAGGACCCGATCGGGCTTCGAGGACGCCTGCTCCTTGCTCTCGGGGATTCCGGGGATCGGACAGGTGCGGTTGGAAAGCCGCGACCAGATGCGCCATCCGCTTGTCCAAGCGATCATCGATGCCTATGATTCCCGTTCTTCCCAGGAGATCCACACATGAAACAGTCCTTCGGCAAGATCAATCTGGTCCTCATCGTGCTCGGGGCCGCCCTCGGCTTCTTCGGGCTCTATCTGCTCTCCCTGGCTCCGGTGAACAATCCGATCTCGCTCAACATCGCGCCGTTCGTGGTGGTGGCCGGGTATGTCGTGGTCATTCCGGCCGGAATCCTTTGGCCGAACAAGGGATCCCAGACCACGGAAAAGAAGTCTGGACAGGCCGCAGGCGCTTGATTAAATTGGTGAGCCTCTTTAGGGGCGTTTAGCTCAGCTGGTCTAGAGCATCTGCTTTACACGCAGAGGGCCGCAGGTTCAAATCCTGCAACGCCCATCATGATCCAGCCTCCGTCGCCTGAGGGGTGGTAGCTCAGTTGGTTAGAGCGCCGGCCTGTCACGCCGGAGGTCGCGAGTTCAAGTCTCGTCCATCCCGTTGTCCGAAAACCCTCGCCATCCGGCGGGGGTTTTCTGCGCCCGCCTCTCTGGTTCAGAGCACCGGAACCTCCGCGTAATCGGGTTGTTCCGCGGGATTCCCGTCGCGCAGCAGCATCCCTCCCAACAAGCCCGCCCCGGCGGCGAAGATCGCCCCGACCACGAACGCGACGTGGTAGCCGCCCAGCAGGGCGGCGGCGGTGGCGGCACCGGAATCCGTCAAGGCCTTGGTGCGCGCCGCGGCCACGCTGGCCAGCACGGCGAGACCCAGGCCCCCTCCCATCATGAAGGAGGTGTTCACGATTCCTGAGGCCAGGCCCGAATCTCCAGGTTCCACGTCGCTCATGGCGGCCAGGAGCATGGGGTTCAAGGCGATGCCCGCCCCCAGGCCCAGCACGGACATCGCCGGCAGGACATCGATGGCGATCGACCCGTGCAGGGGAACCCTGGCGAACAGCAGGAGTCCGCAGGCCGCGAGAAGCAGGCCGCCGGCCAAGGGGAGACGGTTTCCGAACTTGGTGACGATCTTGGCGGAGAGTCCCAGCGAGAAGGCGGCCATGATGAGGTTCGCGGGCAGGAAGGCGAGCCCCACCTGCATCGCCGTGCAGCCCAGAACCAGTTGCATGTAGAGAGCGGACAGGAAGAACCAGGCGAACATCCCCGCAGCCCACAGCACGCCCACCGTGTTCGCCGTGGACAGGTTCCGCGATCCGAGGAGGCGCAGGGGAAGCAGCGGCGTCTTCACCCGCGATTCGATCCCGAGGAAGATCGCGAGGAGGACCGCGGAAGTGGCCAGCAACCCCAGGGTGCGCCCGGAGCCCCAACCGGCTTGGTTGCCCCCGACGATTCCGTAGACGGCCAGCATCAGGGAAGTCGTCACGCACAGGGCGCCGGCGATGTCCAGGTGTCGCGACGTCTCCTCGCTTTTCCTTTCGGCGACCAATGCCAAGGTGAGGAAAACCACGAGCATCCCGATGGGAATGTTCACGAGGAAGATCCAGTGCCAGTCGAGCGACTGCACCAGCAGCCCACCCAACAAGACGCCCACGCTCCCGCCTCCGGCGCAGACGAAGCTGTACACGCCCATCGCCTTCGCCCGTTCTCCCGGCTCCGGGAAGAGGTTCATGATCAGCGACAGCGAGATGGCCGAGACCGCGGATCCTCCCACACCCTGAACGGCCCTCGAGGCCACCAGCATGGATTGCGATCGCGAGAGTCCGCAGGCCAGCGAGGCGAGGGTGAACAGGACGATCCCACCGATGAAGATCCTCCGCTGACCGTACAGATCGCCCAGACGTCCGGAGAGCAGGAGGAATCCTCCGAAGGTCAGCATGTAGGCGTTGACCACCCACACCAGCGAGGTTTCGGAAAACAGCAGAGCCGTCCGGATGGAGGGAAGGGCCACGTTCACGATGGTGGTGTCCAGGACGATCATCACCGTCCCCAGGCACAGCACGAGCAACGCGAGCCAGCGCTTTCGCAGATCGCGGGTCTCCGCGGAGTCCGATGGGGTCGTGGACGGATCCAGCATAGGGACGTTCCCCCGTTGTGGTGCGAATGGGACGCAAGCGTCGCGGATCTTCCGGAATCCGGTACGCTCCAATCTAGAGAATGCGTCCTTGTCGCACATAGGGCGGGCGAATGCGACCCTTCAGCGCTCCACCGGACGCCCGGGATCGCTGCACCATTCGCTCCAGGAGCCCGGGTACAAAGCCGCACCGGGCAGTCCCGCGATCTCCATGGCCAGAAGATTGTGGCATGCCGTCACACCCGACCCGCATTGCATGACCGACTCCCCCACGGGCCGTCCCGCGAGCACGGCCTCGAATTCCTTGCGCAGGACTTCCGGCGATTTGAACCGCTGGTCGGATTCCAGGTTCTCGCGGTAGAACCGGTTCACCGCACCTGGGATGTGGCCGCCCACCGGGTCCAAGGTCTCGTTCTCCCCCCGGTACCTGTCGGGCGAACGTGCATCCACCACCAGGAGTCTCCCCGTGTCCAGGTTGGAAAGGATCGAAGCTGCGGAAACCGTGGGCACCAGGGCGGGAAGTTCCCGAAAGGAGCCCACTTCCCGTCGGGAGGAAATGGCGTCCGTGATTTCGCCGCCCGCACCGATCCAGGCCGAGATCCCTCCGTCCAGCACCGCCACCGATTCGTGCCCGAGCCACCGCAACAGCCACCACAGGCGGGCCGCGAACATCCCGCCGTGCGCATCGCAGGCCACCACCTGTGTGCCCGCTCCCACCCCCAGCTTCCCCAGGCGCTCGGACAATTCCCGCCGGTCCGGGAGAGGATGCCTCCCGTTAATCCCGGTCTTGGTCCCGGAGAGGACCTCGTCCAGGGACACATGGAAGGATCCCGGGACGTGGCCCTGCCGATGGGCTTCTAGTCCGGCGTCGGGATGGAGGAGATCGTGGCGAACGTCGAAGAGGATCCATCCGGGATCGGAAAGGTGGCGGCGCAGGGTCGCGGCATCGACCAGTGTTGTGTAGGGCATCGCGCAAAGGAAGGAAATGGGGGGCGCGCCGATGCGGGTGATTCACCGTCGAGGCAGGATCCCTTGTGGTCCGCTTTGCCCGGTGGTCCCCAACCCGACGTTTCCCGTCACCGGCGACCCCGCTTGGGTCCACCGAAAGGACCAGGCTCCCTGTCGCAGGAACAGCACATGGGTTCCCTCGTCCAGGAGCCCCTGCAGCCGGAAACGGACCTCTCCACCCGCCACGGACCGCCGCATGCTCTCCAGGAGACGGCCGGAAATCTCGAACACTTCCACTTGCACGGGTTCGGCACTGCGACTTTGGACGACCAACACGCCCTCGTCCCACCGCACGTCCAACATCGGGGCCGATGAGGAGAGGATTTCCGTGGTTTGGGATGCGGCCTTGGCGGAGTCGGGTTTGGAAGGCGGGGTTCCCGAATCGACCGGCAATCCCAGGCTCGCCACAACCAAAGGGAAGGTTGCTGCCTGTTCCTGGAGGGGGCCGGCCTTGGCGGAGGTGGCGGCCGATACCACCAACAGCAGGAGGCTCGGAAGAAAGCAAGGGGGCCTGGGATAGGGTCGCATTGGTCTCCCTCCGGATGCACAGGGTGTTGGTGCGGACAGGCACCGGAGGGGGAAAAATAGTCCGCCGTCCGCAACCCGCTCCAATGCTCCCTGGCCTGGTATCTTCCTTACCGAGGTCGTCTCGGTGGTACCTGCTTCGACATGCCTTGCCTGTGGTGCCTGCTGCGCGAGTTACCGCGTGTCCTTCCACTGGTCGGAGGCGGACCCGGCCTCGGGCGGCCCGGTGCCCGCCGAGCTGGTGGAACCGGCGGGTTCGCTCTTCCTGTGCATGAAAGGAACGTCGCGCAAGGGCGGCCGGTGCGCAGCCCTGGACGGGGAGATCGGAAGGAACGTGGCGTGCTCCATCTACGATCGCCGTCCCACAGCTTGCCGGGAATTCGGCGACGAACCGGAGCGCTGCGACCAGGCGCGGGCGCTGCACGGGCTGCCGCCATTGGGGGAATCCTTCCTTCTCACGGACGCTCCAGATGGTCGGCCCAGCACGCGACCCAGGCCAGCGAAGCGTTCCAGTTGACGGCGATTTCGTTGGTCGCATAGGAACGGTCGTCGTCGCGCCAGGAGCGAGCGGGTGGTTCCCCGTTCCAGCGCACGCCGTCCACGTCCTTGGAGACGTCGTCCTCGTGGCCGCTGTTGGGGCCGCCCACCAGGAATCCGGGGAAAGGTGGCAGCCCTTCGGCCCGGAACAGACGGTGGTGCGGATGCTGGGGCGACCCAGGCCCGGTTCCCGTCACGAAGCTGCTGCCCAGGACGTTGCGCCCCAACACGTAGTCGAGAACCTCCAGCGCCGCGTCCCGCCACTCCGGCTTCGAATCCAGCATGTAGGCATTGGCCAAGGTGACCGCGCAACCGAGCTCGACGTCGTTGGAACCCCACCAGAAGCTCTCGTCGGGCACACGGCCCGCGCTTGCGTCCATCCGCGCGAGGATGGAATCGGCCTGCATCCGGATCTTTTCACGCGCGGTCCCGGCGAGAACGTCCTTCCCGCCCAACCGCGCGATGGAGAGCCACCCGAGGTTGCCCACGTCCTGCCACCAGGCGTGGGACTTGAACGGGACGCGCGGGGCCAGGCGGGAGAGATCCTCGCGGTAGGTTTTGGCTCCGGTGGCGAGCCAGAGTTCCGCCGCGGCCCAGAAACGGGCCTCGTCCAGCGGACCCTCCGGGTATATCCCGGTTCCGCCTCCATTCTCGGGGGTCGGATTTGCCGGATTCCGGCATGCCCAGGTCCAGGCGCGCACCGCCCGCGCACGGCAATCGCGCGCGAAGGCGGGGTCGGCCTTGGACCACACCCGCGAGGCCTGCGCGAACACCGCGGAGGCGTAGAGGGTGGAGGACGTCGACTTGCCGAACACGAAACGCGGCTGCGTGGACTGCTCCGGAAGCACCGACCCGTCCCAACTCTTGGGACCCACCTTGAAGAACACTCCGCCGTCGCGGTCCTGCATCCGCGCGAACCATGAAAGCTCCCATCGCGACTCGTCGAGCAGGTCGCCCACGCCGTTGCCGGATTCCGGAATGGAAAGGGAACCGTCGGGGAAGGCGCCGGGCCAAGTCTCCTGGAGGGAGAGGAGGTGCCAGAGGGCGATACCCCCGCTCACCACGTACTTGCCGTAGTCCCCCGCGTCGTACCAGCCCCCGTGGACATCCCGTTTCCCGCGAACGCCAGGCACCTCTTCCACCGGCAACGCAGTATCCGGGTGTCCCGCGCGGCGGGCCCAGATCCCGACCCAAGCGCTGTCCATCGCGATCCCGCAGCGCTGGATGGAGAAGGCGCGCACCGCGCTCCGCGAGAGTCCGCGGTACACGGTGTCGGACAGGACGAATTCCGACGTCATCGAATCCCCCACCGCCAGCCGATAGCGTCCCGGGCGGGTCCAACCGGAGAAGTCCCCCACCGCCAAGGTGTCTCCGGATGCGGACCAAACTCCCAGGGGCGTGAGATCGCCTTGCCGCACCGCGCGGCGGTTGGAATCGAGCAAGGCCCACGATGTCTGTTTCGTCATGCCCGAAACCAGGAACCTCTTGCCGGAACCGGGCAGGTAGCCCAGATGGTCGTAGAGGAGGGCAGGTCGGCTGTCGGAACCGTGATTTTCCGTCGACTGCTCGTTGACCAGCGCGATCCGCCCGATCCGGACGATTCCGGCCAAGCCCGCGTCCATCGGCGAGACGGAAAACGAATGCACACGCCCGAGATCCATGCGCCGGTTGGGAACGACGTCGTCCGGTTGCCACCAGGGATCCCGCTCGAAGTCGCGGAACGGGACGACCACTCGGCTCCATCCCTTGGAGGCGTGGATCATCGCGAGCCAGGCTTCATCCCCCGAATCGACCACCCCGATGCGCAGCGCCGAAACCGCACGCGGGGTGTAGAGATCCAACGCAAGGGCGTTGTGGCGACTCCAGTCGGCCTCCAGGGCGCGGGGCGTGAAGCTCGCCGAGGTCCAATTCTGGAACTGGTAGCCGAGCTCGAGAGTCTTGCCGTGCCCGGGAATGTCCGTCCAGGTTCCGGAGAGGCTCCCGCCGCGATCGTGCTGGAGCAACAGCGAATTGCGGAAGATGGAGTCGCCGGCCGGGAAGATGTTCCGCTCCGGCGCATCGGATCGGAAGGCCTTCCACCACGCGTCGCGGTCGAAATAGGCGACCGAATCCCGAACCTCCAGGTTGCGGAACTCCACCAGGTATTTTCCGTCGGGACCGAGGAACTTCGCATTGGCCCCCCGGTACCCCGAGAGTCGGAACTGAACAACGTGGCTCCAGTCGAAGTCGGCCTCCATCTCCGTGCGAGCCTTCGCGTTCCACCACCGACCCTTGTTGGGGAAGTCGTGGAAGGGGATGGCAAAGGTCTGCCACTCCTTGGTGAGCGTGCCATAGGCGGGAAGATCCACCTGGGTTTGGACATTGCGGTCTTTGCCGCCCGATCCGGCATCGAGCAGCCCCAACAGGACCTTTTCTCCGCCCTTTCCCCCACGGGCCTGGAAGACGATCCCCCCTTTGTTTCGCTGGCCCTTCAGGCCGAGGGTATCGAAACCCACGGTCCACCCCGACCAGTCGCCGTCGTCGCCGTGGAAGGCCACGAAGGTTTCTCCGCTTCTCTTTTCGACTCCGCCTGTGGTTGTGCCTCCGTACGCATAGCCGTACAAGGGCGGTTTGGAGTCGTCGAGCACGACGCGCCCCCCACCCGCCGTGGCGACCAAGGCCAGGAATTTCAGCGACAGGATTGCCAACAGCATCGATCTCATCTTCGCCCTCTTTCCAGATCGGGTGTGTACGAGGACTGAACCTATCGCCGAAGGGCCGTTGGACGCGTTTCGGAACCCCGTCCAATGCTTTGCCGAATGTCCTGGAGCGCTTTCCGCATAGGTTCGGGGGGTGTTTGCGAAAGGGAAACGAGGGAAATACGGGTGCGATCGCTTTTCGGGGTCCGCTTGTACCTTGGCACCATGGTCTCCCTCGAAACCTTCCGCAAGCTCGTGATGGCTTTTCCCGAGGTGGAGGAGTCCGTGCATGCCAAGACGATGATGTTCGGGGTGCGCAAGAAACGCTTCGCCTCCTTCGATCCGCGCAATGGCGATTTCGCCCTCAAACTGCCGCTGGCCGATCCGGATCGGCTCCAGGGACTGGAGCAGGAGTTCCTCTGCGAGATTCCGGGCAGATACGGGAGCGAAGGATGGACCCTGGTGAAGCTGGAGAAGATCGGGAAGAGGGAATTCGCACGGTTGTTGGAGACAGCGCATGGGGAGATGGCGGCGATTCCAGTGGCGTCGAAAGGCAAGAGGCTGGCCAAGGACTGAAGCACGACCGGGGGGGATCAAACGGGAGTTCCCGACAGCAAACGAACGGAGGATCGATTGGCCTACAGCACCGAACTCGCCCAGCGGATCCGCGATCGGTTCGCGAGGCTCAAGACTCCCGAGGTCGAGGAGAAGTCCATGATGGGTGGTCTATGCTTCATGGTCGACGACAAGATGTGCCTTGGTGTGATGGGCGACACCCTGATGTGCCGCCTCGATCCCGAGGAGATGCCCGCAGCCATGGAACGGCTGGGGTGCGGACGCATGCTCTTCACCGGACGACCCATGAAGGGGTTCGTGATCATCCAACCCGAAGGGATGGAGTCGCGGAAGGATTTCGAATTCTGGGTGGGGCTTGCCTTGGAGTTCAATCCGCGAGCGAAGTCGTCGAAGCGAACGCGCAGTTGCACATAGACGAGTTCTGCCAACCGGGCTTTCACCGTGACATCCGCCCGATCCCGCACGGAACCGGTACCCGCAGGGAATGGCTCCGCCCATTTCAAGATCAGTCCACCAGAGCCCAGAACGCCTTCTTCAGGCCATGACGGGTGCGCAGCTCGGCGAGGTAGGCCTCGTGGGATGGATGCCCGCGCCAATCTCCCACGGAACGAGCAAGCCTCTCCAGGGTCGCCAAGTACTTGGCACCGTGCCGATAGGCGTTTCGCCGAGCATGTACAAGGATCGAATGGAGCAACGCCCGGTAGAGCAGGCTGGACACCAGAGGTTTCCCGGCCTGCGCGGTGGCCTCGGCGAGGTCGAGGGTCTCGCCGTATCGGTCACCGGAAACTTGGGCGATGCGATCGAGCAGATAGCGCTCGGCCTGGTCCAGCAGTCCCGTTTCCAACAGGAACAGCGCATCGGATTCCGTCAGTCGATCTTCCGACGAGATTCGACGAGCCTCCTCCTCCTCCAGCCGGACCTTGTCGGTCGGACCGATCACGGCGAGCAGCTCCTCCAACGACTTGCGGTTCCGGAATCGTCGGAACCTCCTCCAGGCGGCCGCGTCGCGGGCTTCGATGTCGCCTTGGGCAGCGGCCACGCGAACCAGCAGATCGTCGCGTTCATCTCCCTTGAAGTTGTCTCCTTGAGGAATGCTTTCAAGCCATTTCCGGGCGGAACCGGCATCGCCGCAATCGAACCAGATCTGAGCGATCTCCAGGTGGGCTGCAGGGTTGAGCTTGCCCCAAGCACGGATGCGGGTCTGCTCGAACAGGACGGGATCCTCGATTTCCCGCGCCAGCATCTCCACGAACATCAACCAATGCCGCTTCTGGAACTCGTCGGGTTCGAAGTCCGAAGCCGCCTGGAACCGCTTCACCAGCGATCTCAGGACCGGTTCAGGCAGGTAGTCGCGCGCACCTGCCAGCAACGAGTCGCGTACTCCGTAGCCGTCGTCTCCCAGGAGCCGGAACAGTTCCGCGGCGATCCATTCCTTGTCCGGGCAGCTCCGTGCGAACCCCACGAACAAGGCCTTGACCTCGGACCGGAACAGATCTCCCAGATCGCCGTTGGAATCATCGCAATGCGAGAACAGGGCGTCGTCGCCCACATAGAATCGAAGAAGCAGATCGCACCCGTCGCGCGGATCGTCGATGGTCGCGCACCACCCTCGTAGACGCGCCAGGATTTCGGTTGCCCAATGTCGACTCCCGGACCGCCAGACCATCGCATGCGATCGCTTCAGACCTGCGAGCCACTTGCCGACCTCGATAGCGGCGGCGGTCTTGGGGCGCTTCATGGATGCATCCATTCCCGGTTCAGGAGGTCCGAAATTCTCCTCCGATTCGAGCGACCCACACAATCACAGACCCTCGATCGACGAGTCATTGGAAGTGAGGTTCGATCTGCAAAAATTGGCTCGGGCGGCGAGTGGTGACGGGCACCCATTTGGGGTGCGCAACATTGCTTCGTGAGTATGTGGTCATCCCCCTGGCTATGGTTGTGGCGTGACCCTCGGCACACCTCTTCTGCGGGGCACATGTCGTCGAGAAGAGAATTCGACCTTTGCTAGTAGCCTCGGGCTGTGACTTTCAGCCCTTTTCGATACATCAGCGCTACGGTATAAGTGACTTCGTCCTTGCCACCAGTTTCTGCAAGCACTCCTACTTCCACAAGTCGGCGAGCCACGTTCTTCCATCCGCGTGCTCCGAGATGGAGATTCGCCTCGGAGCGTTTCTTTACCCCCGGCCCTAGGTGACTCTTCAGCTTCTCGAAATTGACTCTCTCGGACATTCCCTCCATTGCCTCCAGGTAGGGGACAAGCTCGACATACTCCTTCTTAAGATCTTCTGCCCGCTGCAAGCTTGCGCTTTCCACACCGGCCTGGAGAGCTCGCCTTGGCAGGATCCGATCGGGCTGTGGCTCCATCTTGCGCGCCTCTTGGAAGGCCACGTTGAGGAGCTGGACGAATGTCCGGGGGAAGAGACGTTCCGCTCCATCACTGGTGCGCTTGATGATGTAATTAGCAGTCCGGACCGCGTTCCCGCTCTCTAGGGTCTGTCCCCACAACGGTTCCAGTGATTCCCGCAGCCTTGCCTCATCTACCTCCCAGGGAGCACGAATTCCCTTTCGCGCGAGCAACTCGCGATAGGCGAGACTTCCACCTGTGCCCTCGCGCGCAACTAGGTTCAGCGCCAGTCTCCAGAGGTCCTCTGGTTTGAATTCGACCTTCTGCATGAATGCTTCGAGATGACTTTTATTCTGCAGGCCCTCCACCGCAAGGAAGATGTCCTCCCGAAGGAAGACCTTGAAGTGGACAGCATGCAGGAGACCGCGAGATTCGACAAGCAACTGCAACAGACCGGTCACA